>JBDLWB010000211.1:0-21130 GCA_039804425.1 Verrucomicrobiota bacterium | reverse complement strand
CATCCTCAGTCAATCCACTATGAAATTTGTCTTGGCCCTCATTGGCGTCGGCGCTGCCGGAGTCCTCGGTTATCTTTTGGAACCGAGCCTACGCCCGCTTCTCACGAATCAAACGCCCGTTGCGACGATCCCGCCCGCACCAGCAGTCGCAGTGGAACCCGAGGTCGTGGCAGAACCGAAAACGCCCGAATGGGATTATACTCAATTGCAGCCTCATCAACTGCCCGCGAAAATTACTTTAAAAAGTGCGGCCACTGCTACTGCCACAGGTGAAACAGATTCCCTCCCGCTTCCTGCAGGCACTAAGGTCAAGCCTCTTCGCATCGAAGGCTTTGAGGTCGTTTTCTCCGTTCTCGGCACGGCTGAGGGCAAAATTGAGGTCAAACAAACAGATCTTGTGGAGCAATTGATCGCCAATCCTCCCCCGCCCGCGATCACAACCCCAGAACCCATGCCGGAACCAGAGCCTGAACCCGAACCAGAGCCTGCCGTGGCTGTGGCAGCTGAGCCGACACCAGAACCAAAACCTGAGCCCGAGCCCATGGAGGAAGCCGAACCGGCTGCCACAGCGGCCCCTGAGCCCGCAACACCAGTTGCTACCGCTCCTCTAGGGCCCGATGAGATTGTCCAGTTGATGAAAACCAGCCTCCGTAGCGGTCAAATCACCGAGTTCAAACTGGAGCAAGTGAATGACTGGAAACCAGGCGAAGAGGAAACCATTGACGGCGAACCATTCCAAACGGGACTTGCCACGTATCAGGCAGAGACCATTTTTGGCACCAAAAACATTCAAGCCAAGGCCCTCATCAAAGGAGGCAAGGTCGTGCGCTGGATCTGGCCGACATCTGGTCTCGAAATCCAATAAGGAACCTCAGCCACGCTGATTGAAGCGCGCCATTTCGCGCTGCGCTTCACGCAACTCTACCCGATTTTTCAAATCTTGGCGCTGATCGCCATGAGTCTTGCCTTTGCCCACGCCGATCTCGACTTTGACCTTACGGTTCTTCCAATACATGCGCAGCAAGGGCAAGGAGGCACCTTTGATGGCGCTCGCTTGCTCTAACTTGAAGATCTCGCGTTTGTGCAAGAGCAGTCGACGCGGCCGCTTGGACTCATGCTGAAACCAGGTCGATGCCGTTTCCCACGGCTGGATGTCACAACCATAAAGAAAAATCTGCCCTTTCTCGACACGACAAAACGCGTCGGAAATGTTGATTTTTCCCGCGCGTATCGACTTCACTTCCGTGCCGCGCAACTCAATGCCGGCTTCGTATTTATCGCCGATGTGAAAATCGCGCCCCGCTTTGCGATTGGTGGCAATCTCCGCACTCATGCGAAATGATTTGGAGCGACACTCAAACTTGCTCAGGAACAACCTCGAGCAACTTGATTTTGCCCTCAATGATCTCTGTCAACGCAATGTCGGCAGCTCCCATGCTGGGAACCGTAGGGATCAGAGGAGCACGACCGCTGTTGAGTTGACGCACTCGCTTGGATACGAGATTGATCAGGACCTGTGGGTCATCGATGATTTCGGCAGCTTTGTAAACGAGCTCACTTTTCATAGGGAGTGATGGGTACCGATGCTCTGCCTTGGGCGATTCAAATGGAATGATGTTGTCAGGTAACATAATTCTGTCAGGCAGCGGACGGGCGAGCCAGTAAACATATTTTACGGCTTTTGGCAAGAGGAAAGTGTCAAAAAATGAGCAATTGACGCGATTCAGGCAAAAAAAGCACGATTTCCCCCCTGCAACCCCGATTCGCAGCTTGGCAGCACTCGTTCCCTCAGCATAGTCTCTCGCATGTCCCTTCCTGCTTCTGAGCCCCATTCTACTCGCTCTCCTTTTGCAGGATGCGCCATCATGCTCATCCTTGCTAGTGTCGCGGCCTTTCTCATCTCCGCCGCCGTCTACTCGCTCTTTCGCCAAAATGCGGAAATCTCGAAATTTACTCAGTCGACACCTGCCCAACTTCCTGTCGTTGAGCTCGATGGTCGAGAAGCTGAATTGAACGCGCTTCACGCTCGTTTGCAGCTCTTTCGCGACACGATTGTCAACCCCAACTCTGCTACGCCCACAAAACTCGAACTATCGGTGACTGACCTCAATTTCGCGCTCGCGACCATGCAACCCCTCAAGGACTATCGCGGGCATTTTTTTGTTAAAGAAATCCGACAAAATGAAATCATTGCCGATCACACACGACTCATCAACGGACTCCCTGGATCGGACACCAAACGCTACCTCAATGCCGAAATCACTCTCAAACCCATCTTGTCGGAAAAAACGCTGGCCTTCCAAGTCCTCTCAGTCAACGTCCCAAATCGCTCAGTTCCCCGCGAGTTCATTGCGCAAATTCCTCCTTTCCGCTTAGGCGTGGAATACCAACAGGACCCCGTCATCGGTCCCGTTTTGCAACAACTCACCGCCATCGAAGCAAAACCAGGCGTATTAGAATTGCGACGCATCCCCGGCGAAGTCGGCACTGCTACAGCGAGCGATGATCAAGTCGACTCCGCCTTCCTGCGCATTCTCCGTGTGCTCGTTTGCGGCTTTTTGATCGTGGTGGGGCTCGGATTATTTTTTGCCCTACTCGCCAAAGCCAAGCGCGACAAAGCATCTCTGCCTCAAGAATAACTACCATGCAAAGGATCGCTGCCGTCCAGACGAAGTTTCAGTATGTCGAGGTCTGGAAATCCCCCTGGCAAACGGAATTCCGCGTCGAGCAAGCTGTCCACGCATGGCATCACGAAAAACGTTTTCTCACCGGACTCGCATGGGACAATATGATAGCCGCTACACTGCTGCATCCCTGTCGCCAACCACGCTCGATCCTCATGTTGGGGTTCGCCGGGGGCACCACATTTCACGGGCTGCGTCATCTCCTTCCCGATAGTGCTCTTCACGCCGTGGAAATCGATGCCGAAATGGTTGAACTCGCGCGTCAGCACATGAAGTTATCCACGCTGGATTGCCAAATCCATCTCGCCGATGCCTATGCATGGGTCAAGAGCTGCAAACAAAAGTTCGATGTGGTCATCGATGACGTTTATCTCGCCGGCAGCGATGATGTCTTTCGGCCCGGTCATTGGAACGACGACAGCATTCTAGCCCTCAAAAAACTCCTAAAGCCTGATGGTCTGTTGCTTACGAACCTGGTGCGTGGTGTAGGACATCGCAAACTCCAGAGTCATATCCGCGCGCTGTATCGACGCCATTTTCCCAGTGTCAAACAAATCCGCACCCCCGCAGGACTGAATGAAACGCTGGCCGGCGGCATGAATGTTTTGGGCCAAAGCGCGCTGTCACCATGGAAGAACCATTTTTCCAGTCCGCACGACCACCGACTGTGGGAACAAATCACGGTACGCACGCTGGGAGCGGCATCTGCACAAATCTTATCGTAAGCGCATGATTGCCCTCACAGCACACAAGGCACTCCCCATCAAACTGTGAAACACCGCAGAAATCGCTGCAGGAACGGGTGCCATGACATAGGCCGCAAAATGATTTTTGGCCAAGGATGCGGCTAAACCACTGTTCTGCATCCCCACTTCCACAGATACGGTGATGCTCTGTTCGGTATCACCTCCCAACAACTTTGCCATGCCATAGCCCCCCGCAAAACCCAAAGCATGCAAACAGAAAACGGCAAGGAACAACATGGGACCAGCAGTAACAATCGCAGTTTTCCCACCCGCCACAATACTACCCACTACCATCACAATCAACATCACACTAACCAAAGGACCCACAACGCCCAGCCCAGCACGCGCCTTAGCTCCCCACTCCTTACGCTCAAACCATGCATTGATCGCCACCCCGATCACGAGGGGCAACAGCACGACTTGTAACATCGAACA
This sequence comes from Verrucomicrobiota bacterium, assembly GCA_039804425.1. Taxonomy (GTDB): domain Bacteria; phylum Verrucomicrobiota; class Verrucomicrobiia; order Verrucomicrobiales; family Akkermansiaceae; genus UBA956. The sequence goes on along the minus strand of JBDLWB010000211.1, from coordinate 17,265 downwards.
AAACAGACTCCACCCATCTAGGGGCAGATATTGCCCCGCCAACCACATCGTCAATAGAGGAGTCAACACGACTGCCACAAGAGTCGAACAAAGTGTCAACAATACACTCAATGCCACATTCGCCCGCGCAAGATAACAAATTACGTTCGAGGCAGTCCCTCCCGGGCAACATGCGACTAACAAAATCCCGACACTCAACTCACGCGACAACCCAAAGAACTTGGCGCAAATCCAACCCGCTAGCGGCATGATCACAAATTGTAAGATGACGCCAATCGCTACCCAACGCGGTTGGCGAATCACTTGCCGAAAATCATCGACGCTTAAGGTCAATCCCATGCCCAGCATGATCACCCCCAAGCCCCATGAAATCCACGGTTGAAACCAACTCCATGACGCTGGCTGCCACCATGCCCATGCACTACCCAACACCAGCCATAAGGGGAACCACTCGCTCAGTTTGACAATTGTTTTCATGATTTTTTCTCTCGAGGATCTCCGAGATGGCGACGGAAAAACTCCATGCGCTTGCGCTGCATGTGACGCGTCTCACCCACACCATGCTGACCATTCGGCACCACGAGCAATTCAAAATCTTTGTCTGCTTTGATCAATTCGTCAACCACACGCATCGTAGTGGAAGGATCGACATTGGTGTCCACTTCGCCCACCGTCAACATCAAGGCTCCTTGTAAATTTTTTGCATGCACCGCATTCGAGTTCGCCTCATAGTGCGGCCCCACGGGCCAATCCATCCATTGCTCATTCCACCAAATTTTGTCCAATCGATTGTCATGGCAACCACAATCAGCCACCGCAGCACGATAGAAATCACCATGAAACAATAGAGCCGCCATCGCATTTTGCCCACCCGCCGAACCACCAAAAATCCCTACGCGAGTGAGATCCATTTGCGGAACCTCCGACGCGACCGATTTCATCCAGGCAATTCGATCAGGAAATCCTGCATCTTTCAGATTTTTGTAACAAGAATCATGAAACTTCTTCCCACGATGTGCGGTGCCTCTGCCATCCATTTGCACCACGATGAATCCATGGCAAGCCAGTTCATGCATCGGCATCATCCATGGCTGCCAACTCTTGCGCGTAAAGGCATCGTGAGGACCAGCGTAGATGTATTCGACCACAGGATATGCTTTGTTCGCATCAAACTCAGGAGGCAGCACGACAACTCCATAAATATCATACAATCCCTCACGATCTTTCGCCACCATGGGCTGCGGCAAGCGCCATTTTTTGCGCAACTCGGCGTCATCTGCCTCGCTCAATGTTTTGATCAAGGCCCCATCTTCTGTGCGACGATATTCATACACCGGAGCCTTGTCCACGCGCGACCATCGGCATACATACGTCGAACCATCCGGTGAAAAATGCGGGATCTCATGATGCCCCGCAGATCTTGTCAATGGCGTGATTTTCCCCGTATCGATGTGCACCATGATGTAGTGCTGAAAATAAGGATCTTGATCGGGGAAGCAGCCACAAATCTGCAGCAAGACCTTGCGTTCTTTTTCGAAAACACGCACCACTTTTTTAACGACCCATTCGCCGTGAGTGAGTTGCTTTTTGACCTCTCCCGTCTTGCCATCGAAAAGATACAAATGATTCCAACCATCGCGCTCGGAATTCCACAAGATTTCTTCGCCACCCCTGAGATCGTATCGGAAACCATAACCATACGCATAGACAAAGGTATCGCTCTCTTCGCGAATCAAGACTCGCTGCTGGCGCGTCGTAGCATTGATTTCGATCACGTTCATCTTGCCGAATCCACGTTCGATGTATTCATAAGTCAACCGCGCTGAGTCGTCGCGCCATGCTGGATTTTTGATCTCAAAAGCATGCGACACCAAACTCGGGTCGGCCGCAATGGGATCAGCGCCATCAGTCGAAAAAATCCAAGGATATGATAGACTCAAAGCATCTCCGGGCTTGGGATAGTCGACTTCAAAATACTCGGGCTGCCACTGATCTTTTGGCGAGGAACGGGTATATTTCACCTTGCGCTCCGGCACCGCCTGATGTTGCCACATCATAAACTTTTTGGAGTCGGGCGACCAATAGGGGGTGCCTTCGAAAGTCCCATCCTTCCCATCCGTCGCTAGGACGATTTCTTTTGAGTCATTGCGCCGTCGCAAGAGCAGTTTTCCATCGCGCTTGATCACCTCCCATGTGCCATCTTGAGACTGATGATTTTCATACCCCAGACGCACAGGATCACGATGGCCTTCGCGTCGAGCCAAGGCAGGAACAGCTTCATTCACCACTTCCTCATGCCCCGTGCGACCGTTGAGAGATCGCACGACGTTTTGGCCATCTGCTGCAGTGGTTCGGTAGAGCAATTGACCTTTTTCATTCCAGCCAAAATCAATCGTCGCATTGCGCACGGGCGTCTGAGAAATCTCATAGTAGCGCGCCGTGATCTGATTGAATTCAGCAGTGGCACCGTGTTTCGCCGACGCGACTGCTATGCCACAAGACACAAAAAGCAAAATCCTACCTATCATCCAAGCCCAAGAAACCCCAGAAACCGATTGCTGACAAGCTTAGGACGAGGATTTTTGTGTCAGGGACAATCAGCGCAAAAAATGGTGATTTATTGAATCCGCCTGAGCAACTTACTTTCGAGCTCATGGTTTGAAAAATGAATGCAAAACGTAATTCTCTGGTTTCTCCCTATTTTGTTGGTTCTTAGCCATGCATCATTCGCTGCAACAAGCATCGAAATTCGCATCAAAGTTGGCGACGTGGAGCGAAAGGCTCTTGTTTTCCCTGCTCAAGATGATGCAACAAATGGCAAAAAGAAATCTACACCGCTGGTGCTCTGCTATCATGGTCACGGTGGCAATGCGCTGTCCGCGTCACGATCGTTTAGCATGCATCGCGCCTGGCCCAATGCATGCGTTGTGTATCCTCAAGGTGTGCCAACTCCCGGAAGACTCACGGACCCCGAAGGAAAACAAAATGGTTGGCAATTCGAGCAAGGCTCTCATGATGATCGTGATCTGCATTTTTTCGACATGCTTTTGAGCACCTGCACGGAACGTTTCCACATCAATCCCTGTGCCATTTTTGTCATGGGGCACTCCAACGGTGGAGCTTTCACCTATTTGCTATGGGCTCACCGCAGCGAAAAAATCCAGGCCGTTGCTCCCAGTGCAGCCGTTGCCCATCGTCTCGTCCCCATCCTAAAACCTAAACCATGCTTTCATTCCATGGCTACGAACGATCGACTTGTGCACAGCACTTGGCAAGAATGGATGGTTCGTAAAATTCAATTAATCAACCTATCTCAAAAACAACCTACGAACCAAGGAAACAATGCAACGTACTATGCACCCCAAGACCCCTCCCGAGGGGCCCCTTTGATCATTCATCGTCACAATCAAGGTCATACTTATCCCACTGAGGTCAGCAAGGAGATCGCAAGATTTTTTCAAGAGTGCCTTGCACAAAAGCATCATCGTTGAATGCTGATGATTGCTACGATTTCCAATCGAGCAAGATCGAGTAAGGGTAGCATTTATCTTCGGGTAATGTAGGAGCCTTATCCGCATCAATCACAGAGTAAACATTCTGCTGCGGCACCCAAGTGGCATCTTTGCCGAAGATGAAGTCTTGATCTTTGACAATGCAACGATAGGCCTTATTCAATCGCATCGCTCGCTCTCTGCTTGGCACAATGAGCGCGGCTAAGTGAGGTACCGATCGCACTTCAGCTTCTCGCACTTTGCCCGCGCCATCAAACCAGCGACGCTGCATTTCCTCGTTGTTACGAAACTCACTGCCCCCCGCCACTCGCTTGAGATAGAGCAAAAACTCGCCCTCCTTTTCCCCCTCGCTCGGGACGTCGGACATTTGGGAAAGGTTGATGTATCCCCAACCACTGGCGCCATCTCGTTTCCTGGCAAAGGAAAAGGTTTTGTCGATGGTCGATCCCACCGCGTTATGACAACCCATGCAGGAAAAATTTTCTTCAAATGATAAAGCCCGCAACCGCCCCCGTGCATCTTCAATGAATCCAGACATCGCCCAACCAGTGCCATTATCAAAGCCATGCTCTGCCACATGAGCATATCCGGGCAAGTCTCCCGCTTCTTTGGCAAATCGCTCTTCTTGGTATTCGCGATGATACCATTCTTTTGCGTATGATTTCCACTTTTTCATGTAACGCAATTCCTTCAATCGCACCGATGGCTGCACGGACCCGTCAGCACTCTCTTGCAAGTATCGAATCCCGTGCATGAACTCTGTTCCCGCAGGATAAAGGAAATCAACGACCGACTGCTCGTGAGCCGCCCCCAGATAGTGGCTACGCTTTTTGATGATCCGCGTTGTAGTCATTTGGCCGTCACCATCCAGATCAACACCTAGCATTTTTTCATCGGTAAGCGGCAGATCCATTTGCGCCTTACCTTTCATAGCGCATTCTAACAGCGCCAGATTGACTTGATAGATGTGACGATTCTCTTGACCTTTGCAATCTGTCCGAAATGCTTTTTCCAAGCGAATCAGCACGTCATCAAAAGAACCATTGGTCGGCCAAAATGTGCTAGGAAATGGTTTGTAATGAAATGCCACCCAGCCCGATCCATCAAGCGCATGCCCGATTTCATCAACAGCACGGGCCGCAAGATGGTAGTTTTTCATATCAGGAATCCAGCCGCGGAATTTGACCGATTGCAAACGGGATGAGAGTTCTCTGTAGTTCTCTTGCGCAACATAGTCGCGCATTTCTTGATCGGAAATCTGACTCATTTTTTCACGACGATCTTCCTGCAAATTTTGCCAATGATTGACATGACCTAAATCACTGAATGCATATTCTTTTTGCAAATCTCCATCATTCATAACATTTTCTCTACCTGGCCTCTCGTGCTGATGGCACACGTAACAAGCATTATGCTTGCCCTCGGACTTAGTGTAGCATTGCGGAGGAATCACTGATTCACGATTGTACATCATCGCCATAGGATACCCCGGTGGTTCCGGTGGAATCACAGAATCTGATTGCCGCAACAGACTCAACCACTCATGCGTATGCATTTTTGGCTCAGCCCACGCCAATGCAGTTGATGCAACAATCCAGCCAATAACCTTCGCTTTCATACATATGGGAAAGAGCGTCGCCTTACGACGACGCTCTGAATCAATCTTACTATGCTGATTAATCTAACACTTTAGAAGCGGTCCGACCTGCGCGATTCAATCGATTCAGGAATTTCTGATTCGGCACTTCGGATAAATTGAAAAGCCACACGGAATCTCCAAGGCCGTTTGGCACGTTCGACAGATTCGTGCTATTTGGATGCTGCACACAGACCACAAATTCTGCGGGGTTTGCAGGATTGAAGATCATTCCTGTGCCTTCACTTCCTGCTACACGAATGCTAAGAAAATGATCAAGCGATTCTGCAACGCCATCGTTATTGATATCGCGTACAAACCAGATGTCACCGCCTGCCGCATCTCCGTTCGGGGAATCTTCGATGACGTAAATGTTGCCCAATGCATCAATGGCCAAATTGTCAGGCGAGTTTAACACTGCCGTCGTTGCTGCATGCCCTAGGTTTTTGGGTGATTGATTGTTGACCAAAGTCTTCACCATCGCACGACCATGACGATTGGCATCAATGCGCTTATTGTCGACAATTTCCACAGCGATCACAGCAGTCTCTGAAGTAACTGCGATGTAGAGAACTTCCCGACCATTACGCGTACGAGAGACGACCATATCTTCAGGACGGCCAAACGGTGTCCCGCCGACCTGATCGGCAGCAACTCGACCGCCAACGCCTGTTCCATCCACCTGACTATTGACCGCGCCATTGAAAAAAGGATCGGTCACGTTGGGCAGCTTATTGCCATTTTCATCAGTGATTGCGACCCATGTTGCCGCACCTTCTCTTACCGTGCCAGCCGCTTGTGCATTCCAATTTTTGGTTGCATCGCCACCGCTATTCGCAAAGTCATTCACAGACAATACAAAGGTTTGACCTTTGGTGTAATCGCCACTTTTCGACATCACAAATTTGTAAATGGAGCCCGAGTTCCACTCGTCGATGTAATAAATCACATTGCTGTAGCGCTTGCTGAAGTTAATGCCTTCATGCGATACATTGGCAATCGATTGCAACTCGCGCGACTGGATTTCACCAGCCGGCGCGAGTGGATTGAGAATCTCAATCACTCGACCCTGACCAGCCCACTCTTCAGCTAATAGCAATGTTTGATTGGGAGTCCATCGAGAGGGGTCAAATGCTCCATAGTCGGCAGCCCAGTTTCCTTGCTGCCCGTTTCCGTCGCCAGAAAAAATCACTTCGTTGAAGTTGTTGTACAAGTCATAACGCGAGCATCCAGCGCCATAAGGTGTCTCATGTGGAATGAACAAATAAGAGCCCGTGGGGTCAAATGCCACCATGTCGAACATAGCAGCACTTGTTCCTGCACCTGCCGCACGGACCACAGATTGGCCGGGGCTTAGGATCGCATCTTCCACTTCGCGCATGGAAAGCAAGTTTTTCTGAATGATGCCCGCAGGAGTGACCCATGGTTGCGTGGTCTCCTCGAAAGAATTCGCGGTGGCTACGGGAGCGGACTCTGTTAACGGCGTAAACCATACATCTGTTCCAGCTTGTGCGGAAATCGTAGAGGTCATGAACGCCAAAAGGCTTAGGCAATGTTTATGGTATTTCATGGAATGATTTGAAGTAAGTCATCAGCTTGGCTGACTCATTCAAAAAATCACAAGTATCCGTGGTAGCGTGATTTGATTCATGAAACAAAAACGACAGGTATCCGTCGATCTTGTCACATGGATTTACGTTACACCTGCAATCTTTCGCTTAATGCCCGCAATCCATTTTTGATCTCACGATCACTTAGCGTGGCCCTCTGAGGCTTTGCATCTTCGGCGCTTGGAAGATCAGCTTGGTCTGTGATTGCGCGCGACCAGTCGCTGGGTTCATGGTGCTCACATTCATTTGCTTCAGCGTGTAAACATCGGGCTGACCGGAACCACCTGTGTCGACTTTCATCACATCGATCACTTCAAAGCGTTTGAGTATTTGTCCTTGGCGATTGAATCCTTCGATCTTCATGAATGCGCCATACTTTTGATGCACCCACACATACATCACTTGATAAGCTCCACCTTGCCCTGGATTGTTGAGTCGAATTTTCCAACACGGGTGCACGCCAACTCGCTCGATTCCTTCGAGCTTTGGATTTTTCCAATAAAAAAAACGCAATGCGAGATCCTCGAAGGTGAGATCCATCCCCGCGATGGGTGTCGCCAGTTTGCTCAGTGGGAATGCCTTTTGCTGACCAGAGATCATTTCAAACAATTCGCCCTCGTGCTCTTTGAGACGCAGGTGAAATTTCTGCCACTCGTCTTGCAAAAAATATTGAAACTGAATTTCGCTTGATCGCAGGAATAACGCGACAGGCACATGCTCATTGCCGCGCGTCATTTTTCCCTGCAAGTCGACTTGTTGATGCACTGCCGTCAATTGCGCCCCTCGAATGATTTGCTCGGCACTCGGTTCAGCATGCGCCGCCATCGCGATAGTGCAGAAAGCGAATAGAGCTCTGAACGAACGCGGAAGTCGAATGCATGAAGTCTGGGACATCGTAGTATTAGGACGTTAATGGCAACAATCTCATTCACACTACATCACGACAACCGATGATTACGGTTTTTTTGCCGTAGATTGAATCCGCAAGTCACGCAATTGCTTCGGATCGACCTCAGCAGGCGACTGGCTCATCAAATCATTGCCTTTATTGTTTTTCGGGAAGGCAATCACTTCGCGAATCGATTGCTCACCGCAAATCAACATCACCAAACGATCCAATCCCAAGGCCAAGCCACCGTGTGGCGGTGCGCCGAAACGGAAGGCGTCAAGAATGTGCCCAAACTCTTCATTTGCTTGCTCTTCGGAAATCCCCAATGCTTTGAACATTGCCGTTTGCAAGGCGGCTTCGTGAATTCGGATCGATCCGCCGCCAAGTTCGTGACCATTGAGTACAACATCGTAAGCATTGGCTCGCAGATCGGTAGACAATTCACCACGCAGCAGTTTTTCTTCGTCTTCTTTGATCGGACGAGTAAAGGGATGGTGCACGGCCACATAACGACCACTTTCTTCGTCAAAGGCAAGCAAGGGAAACTCGGTAACCCAGAGGAAATTCAGTTCCGTATTGCCTTCGAGCAGTTTTTGCATGTCCGCGCAGGCCAATCGCACACGACCCAAGATTTCGCAAACTTGCTCCCACGGCCCAGCTCCGAAAAGAATCAAATCACCCGTCTCAATGTTGAGCGCTTCTTTCATCGCCGCAATTTCTTTTTCCGTGAGGAACTTGGTGATGGGCGAGCGCCAGGTGTCGACGGTTTCTCCGCGCACTTGAATGTAGGCCAGTCCTTTAGCGCCATGCTGAATTGCCAGTTGCGTCAGGGCTTCTACTTGACCCGTGCTGACGTTGGAAAATCCTTTGGCATTGATGGCTTTGATCACGCCGCCCGATGCTAAAACGCTGGAGAAAACCTTAAATGTCGATTCCGCAAATACCGACGTGAGATCCCTAAGCTCATGACCGAATCGACGATCGGGCTTATCGGAACCATAAACGTTCATCGCCTCGCGCCATGTCATGCGCTCGAATTTCGCGGGGATTTCACTGCCGTGAGCATCTCGGAAAATGCGCCCGATCAACCCCTCTACCAAGCCGATGATATCCTCTTGATCGACGAAGGAAGACTCAATATCAATCTGAGTGAACTCCGGTTGACGGTCGGCACGCAAATCTTCATCGCGGAAGCATTTGGCAATTTGAAAATACTTTTCAATCCCACCCACCATGAGCAACTGCTTGTATTGTTGCGGCGCCTGCGGCAAAGCGTAAAAACAACCAGGCTGCAAACGAGATGGCACTAGGAAATCTCTTGCTCCTTCGGGAGTGGACTTGGACAGAATCGGCGTCTCAATTTCACAAAATCCTTGCTCGTCCAAAAAATCGCGCGTGGTTTTGGTGACGCGATGGCGCGTCCGCAAGTTATGCGTCATACGCGGACGACGGATGTCGAGATAACGGTACTTCATCCGCAAGTCTTCATTGGAAAGCTCTTTGTCGAGCTGGAATGGTAGCACGTCCGCTTTGTTGATAAGATTCAACGCCGTGGCAATCACTTCGATCTCACCCGTGGCAATTTTATCATTGCTCGTACCCTCCAAACGCTGAGCCACACGACCTGTCACCTGAATCACATCCTCATCGCGCAGCGTATGCGAGATTTCTGCAAGCGTCGCGTTTTCTTCTGGACGGAAAACGACCTGGGTCAAACCCTCACGATCGCGCAAATCGGCAAAAATCACGCCGCCATGGTCGCGTGCGGAATTGACCCATCCAATCAAGGTCACCGTTTGGTCAATGTCGGAAAGGCGGAGCTGGTTGCAATGATGTGTGCGCATGATGGGAATGGTGGACGGCTGTTAAAGCGTGAAAAGCCAAAAAAATCAATGGATTTTTCAATCCGTGATTCTACCTACAACACCCGCTGCTTGACAATCCCTCACGCTGCTTCTGTGATGAACGCGCATGCCAGTCTCATCTCCATCGCTCGCTGCCTTTCATCAAGAAATGCGAAATTTCCATGAATTCGGCACCGCAACGACCGTTCTCGATCAAGCGCCAGGCGGAGGAATCATCCCCACCTACATCAATGAGTTCTGGACTGCGAAGCAACGCGCCGCCCATTCACTGCATGAAGTTTCTTACCGCGCCTGCTTTAAACCGCAATTGCCAAGGTTTTTTATCGAACGCTTTACTCAGCCCGACGATGTCGTATACGACCCTTTTATGGGACGCGGCACCACCCTGCTGGAAGCCGCACTGCTCGGTCGGATCCCCGCCGGCTGTGACATCAATCCCCTCTCTGCCATTCTCTGCCTTCCTCGCATGCAAGCCGTGGAAATGAACGCCATTCAAGCTCGGCTCGCAGAGATCGACTTGCGAAAAAAAGTCGAGCTTCGCGAGGATTTGCTGGTATTTTATCACCCCGATACCTTGCAGGAAGTCTGCGCACTGCGAGAATACTTTTTGCAACGCACAGAAGCAGGGCAGCTCGATGAGGTCGATGCTTGGATTCGCATGGTTGCCACCAATCGCCTCACCGGTCATTCTCCCGGATTTTTCTCGGTCTATTCGCTGCCGCCCAATCAAGCGGTATCGATCGCTTCTCAAGCTCGCATCAATGAGAAACGCCAGCAAACCCCTCCGTATCGCGACACGAGAAAAATCATCGCAAAAAAATCGACCTCTCTGCTGAAGGATCTCACTACAGAGGAAAAATCTCAACTGAGCCAAAGGGGACACAGGGCGCAATGCCTGACGGGCAGCTGTGACCGAACACCTGCGCTCGCCACAGAGAGCGTTTCCCTTGTCGTCACCTCACCACCATTTCTCGACGTCGTGCAATACGATCAAGACAATTGGCTGCGCTGTTGGTTCAATGGCATCGACTCGAAAGCGATTTCTATTTGGCAATTGCGCAAAGCGGACGATTGGCAGCAAGCCATGACTCAGGTCATGCGCGAATTGCATCGCGTGCTCGTCCCCGGTGGCATCATCGCTTTTGAAGTCGGCGAAGTGAAAAATGGCAAAATCTTACTCGAAGACCTCGTCTTCCTCGCCGCAAAAGAGGCAGGCCTCACACCGCAAGCGCTTCTGATCAACGACCAAGCATTCACCAAAACCTCCAACTGTTGGGGCATCGACAACGCACGCAAGGGCACGAATACCAACCGCATTGCGCTGCTGCAGAAAGCTGGTCCGATCGAGCAACTGACTTTTTTCTGAATATCAATCTCCTTGCCATGTGGCCCATCTAGCGCTACCAAAGCCTTTCTGGGCAACCAGACGAATCAGGAAGCTCTTGGATGGAGCAGGAAATTGATGGGGAAGCCGGTGAAATTCCGGCACGGTACCGCCACTGTGTGTTTCTCTCGGCAACGGGAAAAATGAGTCAGATCGCCAGCCTGATTGCGCATTCGAACGACTTGCGGAGTTCAAGTCTTGAGATAGAAGCATCCATGAAATATGAAAAATCGACCTCTCATCGAGGTCTTTGTCGGCGTGCCCTCGTGGCACATGCGATCATCGCGTTCGGTTTACTGAGCTTTGTTCACGCAGCATCAGAAGAACCACACCAAGAACAACTCGATCAAATCGTAGTCTCAGCACTGCGCATTCCGAGGAATGCGCGCGATGTCGCCTCGATCGTCGCGGTTTTCAACCCACGCGACTGGGAAAAACGCGGCATTTCTCAGCTGCGACAAGGACTCAATGAATCTCCCGGCGTCATTGCCACTTCCACCGGCGGGCAAACGGGAGCTCTCGGCTCGGTGTTCATTCGCGGCACCAATACGGCATACTCACAATTGGTTGTTGATGGCATTCGCTTGAGTGACTCCACCACCCAACTGGGCAATATGCTGGCGGCAGCTCGAACCTTCGACCTCGGACGTGTCGAGGTCCTTCGTGGAGCCCAAGGTGCCGCTTATGGCGGAGAATCCATTGGTGGTGTGCTCTGGCTCGAAACCACCCGCGGTGAAGGCAAGCCTCGCGGCACGCTGTTTGCTGAGGCGGGTTCGTTTGACAGCTACCAAACTTCCGCCCGACATCAAGGCGAGCTCGGAACTCTCTCGTATTTTGTCTCTGGCTCGTATGAGGAAACCCAAAATGACGCGCCACAGCAAAACTTCCATCAAGGCAGCATGGCTCTGCGCTTGGAACAATCTCTCGACAGCGACTGGAAACTCGGCATCAGCTATCGCGGAGTCGATTCTTTTTTCAACAATCTCGGCAATTCGGAAGACCGCGTCGATGCCTCTTTGGTCACCACCTATCTCCATGGAGCCATTCAACCTCATTGGAAAACGTACCTGCTCACAGGTCATCACCAAGAGTTCTACGATAGTGACTCGCAGTATGGCAATTATGGCACCGACATGCGCGCTACAAGCTTCGTCAATGACCATGAAATCACCCTTTCGGACTCTCTCACGCTACTCTGTGGCTTGTTTGCGCATCGCAGTGATTTCGTCAATACCATCGGCACCGACGCCGCGCGCGATCGCTACGGACTCCATCTCGGCTCGGAATGGCAAAGCCATGAAAACTGGCGACATTTCGCCGCGATGCGATGGGAGGATTATGACGCCTACGGCCAAGAAACGACCTGGCGTATTGGCTCAGCGTATGCGATCGCTGCTACCCAAACGACCCTTCGCACAGGCCTAGGCTCGTCGTTTCGTGCGCCAAGCTATCTCGACCTCTTTGGCTCTTCTTTCGGCAGCGGCAATCCCCACTTGCGCGCCGAGTCCTCGCTCGGATGGGATTGCGGCATCGAACAAAAGTGGGGCAAAAAACACCGGGCGCAGATGGTTTATTTTCTCAATCACATTAGCGATCGCATCGACTCGTTTGCCAGCCCACGCCCTCGCAATCTCGATCAAGATGCCCGCGCAGAAGGGGTGGAAATCGCTTTGCAAGGTCGTTTTTTTGCTGACGATTGGCAATACCGACTCGCCTATACTCGACTGCTACAAAGTCTCAGCAATCAACCAGAACACGCCCTGAATGCTTCGGTCGATTGGCAAGCCACGGAAAAATGGCTCTGCGGCGCAGGGCTCCAATCTCTGTCCGCCCACTCGTGGGGTGGCACGCCACTCGATGGCTACATCGTCGCGCGCTTGCATGGCAGTTACCAGTATCGACCCGACCTACGGCTCCATGTGCGATGGGAAAATGTCGCCGACGAATCCTACTTGCTGTCGAACTTTTATGGCACGCCCATCGCAGGCGCAGGCTCTGGCGTTTTTGCGGGTATCACATGGGATTGGTAGCGATCTTTTTCATCTCTGGCAGGAAATTTGCTAGAAATGCAGTCGTTTGATGAATGAATGTACCCCCCAACACGCGCCATTGCCGCCGCTCTATGAAGCGCGGCACCGCCGCTTGTTTCATCGACTGCTAGACTTTCTCTACCCGCCCAGTTGCGAGCTCTGTCATTGCTCTCTGAGCCATGGGCGGTCGCTCTGCGAACGCTGTCGCGATGCTCTGCCGCGCATCCACGCCCCTTTTTGTGACCGCTGCGGGGAAATGTTTGATGGCAATATCAGTTCGTCCTTCATCTGCCCGAATTGCCGCACACTTTCGTATGAGTTTCGCTTTGCGCGCCCAGTGCTCGATTGCTCGAATGAAGCACGGGAGCTCATTCACAGTTTAAAATATCAAAAAAACCTCCACCTTGCGCGCGAACTCGCTCGCCTTGCCACCGAGGCTTTCGCCGACCCTCGATTGCACGAAGCGTTGGAGCAGCGATGGACTCTGGTGCCAGTGCCTTTGCACCGACAACGCGAACAACAACGCTTTTACAATCAATCCCACGAAATCGCGCGCCACCTCGGCGCTTTGTTGCAACTCCCCGTGGTCCGCGCCCTGAAACGCGTGCGCGCCACCCCGACGCAAACCCGACTCTCCCGACGTCAACGCCTGAAAAACCTTCAAGGTGCCATTGCGCTCACACGAAAAGGCAAAGCGATGAAGCCCGAACAAACGCCCGGCATCATTCTGATCGATGATGTCTTTACCACTGGGGCCACGGTCCATGAATGCGCCAAAATCCTTTCGCACAATCAACATGAAAACGTTGTTGTCGTAACCGTGATGAGAGGCTAGTATCGCGCGTCTTCGCCTCTCTGGCGATTGGCAATCAACCACTGCTTACCATGGGAATTTTCGATCGTCCACGCCTACGTCCACAAGAGAAACTCGATGACATGCCAGAAGGCATGTGGACGAAGTGCCCTTCTTGTGAGGCCATGCTGCACCAACTCGACCTAAAGCAAAATCTCAATGTCTGCCCACCCTGCGGACACCATTTCTTGCTTGGTTCACGCGAACGCATCGCCAATCTCGCCGATGAAGGCAGCTTCGAGGAAATCGACGCCGATCTGATTTCTGCCAATCCCCTCGGCTTTGCCAAGTATCCTGACAAAATCGAACAACAGCGCAAAGCCTCAGAACTGAATGACGCCGTTGTTACAGGAAAACTCAGCATTGAAGGCAAACCAGCCGTCATTGCAGTGATGGATTTTAAATTTTTTGCTGGCTCGATGGGTTCGGTCGTCGGCGAGAAAATCACCCGCGCGATCGAACTCGCCACGGCTGAACAACGGGGCATGATCATCATTTCCGCTTCGTCCGGCGCACGCATGCAAGAAGGCATGCTGTCGCTGATGCAAATGGCGAAAACTTGTGGCGCCCTCGCTCTCCATGGCGAAATGGGGCTCCCTTATATCTCCGTGATGACACACCCCACCACGGGCGGCGTTACGGCTTCGTTTGCCACCATCGGCGATGTGAATCTTGCCGAGCCCAAGTGCATGATCGGCTTTGCTGGTCCTCGCGTGGTAAAGGAAACGACCCACCAAAATCTTCCACCAGGCTTCCAAACGGCAGAGTTCATGCTGGAGCACGGTCTGATCGATGGCATTGTCGCTCGAAAGGACCTACGCCACAAACTCGGCACTCTTCTCGGTTACTTGCTGACTTCTTCCCCACGCCCATGACGTATCCAGAGGCGATCCAGTGGTTGTTTTCGACGCAACTGTTTGGCATCAAACTTGGCCTTGAAGGACCGCGCGATTTGCTGCGGCAGTACCTCGCTTTTCCCGCAGCGGGAGTGAAGGTCATTCACGTCGCTGGCACCAATGGCAAGGGCTCAACTTGCGCTTTTATCGATTCGGTCGCGCGCGCCTCAGGCATCCGCACGGGGCTTTTCACTTCGCCTCACCTCATCGATTACCGTGAACGCATCCAGGTCGCCGGTGTCGATATCTCGGAGGAGGATTGCACACGCCACTTGATCGCTCTGCGCACGCTCTGCGAATCACTGGAAACGCACCCCACTTTTTTTGAAATCACGCTCGCTCTCGCCATGCGCTATTTCGCGGAAAAAAACTGCGAATTGATTGTGCTCGAGACGGGCATGGGCGGTCGGCTCGATGCCACCACGGCGGTGCCCGCAGATGTCGCAGTCATTACCCCCATCGGGCTCGATCACATGCAATGGCTCGGCCATACGATTTCTGCCATCGCCGCCGAGAAAGCAGGCATCATCTGCGAGGGAAAACCGGTCATCTCCGCACCTCAAGATCCAGACGCCGCAAGGGTGATTGAACAACATGCGAATGAACGACGGGCCAAGTTGACGGTCGTCACCGAACCTCTTCTCGGATATTCCCTCTCACTCCTTGGCTCGCATCAACCATGGAACGCAGCAGTTGCTCTCGCATCTCTTCATGCCGCAGGCTATACATTGCGATACGACGCTGTCTCTTATGGACTCTCTCACACCCACTGGCCTGGTCGTTTTGAGGTCATTTCTACCACGCCTCATCAGATGATTCTGGACGGCGCTCACAATCCTCACGCTGCGCAGGTGCTACGAGACACATGGCAGCAACAATACGGCGGCCAAATGGCGACACTGATTTTTTCTGCCGTTGCCTCCAAGGATGTCGCGGGCGTTCTTGGCCTCCTCGCTCCTCTTGCCGAGCGCATTCTTTTGTGCCCTGTCGATAGCCCGCGCGCTCTTGGGGAAGCCGAACTCAGAGCAGCTCTGCCCACCAACTCTCCACACGCGACTTGGCATGAAGATTTTCCTCAAGCACTCCGCTACGCGCGTGAATTCCCCTCTCCCATCCTGATTGCCGGAAGCCTCTACCTCGTCGGTCAAGCCCGCGCCTACTGCCTAGGTCGCGAGTTCCACGCCACGAGCCAGTAATCCGCATTCTTCTCCTTGCGCAATTGCCATTCTCTTTTATCTTCCCGAACCAACTTACCACTACTTACTACCATGAGCGAATCGACACTGAACATTACGGCCTATCTGAAAACCTTCTGTGGCTGGAGCGAAGGCGTCCGCGCCATCATGCGCAAATACCAACTGCCTTTCGAAGAAAAGGACATCATCAAGAATCCTGCCTTCCGCTGGGAAATGGAAAGCAAAAGCGGTCAACCCCTCTCACCTTGCGTGGAGATCAATGGCCACATGCTCGCCGATGTCTCGGGCGACGAAGTGGAAAAATGGATGATCGCCCAAGGCCTGATCCAACCACTCGACATCGAAGCCGATGCTCCGACCAATTCGTCATGCAGCGACGAACAACACGCCGCCATGGCTCGCGGTGAGTTTCCGCAACCGACAAAAATCAAGTTTCTCGACTAACCCGTCGTGAAGACGACGCGGGAGCTTACTGCGCTCCCGCTTTCTTGAGCTGTGCGATCGCTTCGTCCAGCTTTTTTCGCATTTGTCGCAGTGCTTCATTGCGCTCGACCAATGCTTGATCGCGCTGCTGGATAGCCTTTTCCCACTCAACTGCTTGTTTTTTCCAAGCATCGATCTGCTGCATCAGTGACTCTTTCTCTGCTTGCAGCTTCTGCACGTCAGCCTCAACATTTCTCTTAGCAAGCGATGCCTGATCCGCTGATACCTGCGTATCCATTAAAGACTTTTTCAATTCCTGCAAGTCGGCCTCGAAGGAGGCAGCACGCCGCACCGCTTCATCGCGCTGCTCGGTTAGATCGTTGCTTTGACGCGACAAGGCAAGATAGTCTTCGCGACGATTTTCGCTCTGCCACCACTGCACCGCTACGATGACCAGCAATACACCGCATCCCACGGCATTGATGAAAGGAATCTTGCTCGATTTCATGGCTTGGGTGTCTTACTTTCAAAACTCACTTTTTCAATACCAGCTGCCCTCACGGCATCGAGCAAGCGCATCACTTGCTGATGTTTCGCTTCCGCATCGGCCGCAATCAATACGGTCAACTCTTGCCGATTCTCTAACGCAGCCAATCGCTCCGTCACTTCCGTTGGCGTAAGAATTTCATCTTTCAGTGTAATGACACCCTGCTGATTGAGCGCAAAATGATAAGGCGGAGCGGTTTTCTCTGGCAATGCCGCCTGCGCATCGGGCAGATCAACCGGCACGCGGCTCAGTTGGGTCATGCTCAAACTCACCAACATGAAACTGGCGAGCAGGAAAAACATGATGTCGATCAACGGCACAATCTCAATCCGAGCTTCGTCGTGACCATCGGAATCGGAATTACTGGAAAGTTTGACCGCCATGAGAGTTAGCTTTTGGGTGCTTTGAATTCACTCCAATCATT
>JBDLWB010000210.1:0-5164 GCA_039804425.1 Verrucomicrobiota bacterium | reverse complement strand
CAGTGGTCGCGAGGATGATGTCCCAACAGCGATCCAGATCCCAGAGAGCAGGAGGTGAACAAGGAGGACAATACGCCTGCAATGATCATGAATGAGGTTTTCCAGTTCATGGCGCTGTGTTGATAGCCGAGGAATTTGAGGTGCGCAAGCAGGAAATTGACTACTCCAACTGGTCGGTTTTTCGCGGGAATGTTGGTGGAAAATCAAAAAACGCCGCAGACAGGCTGCGGCGTTTGATGGGAGCGTTCTCTCTCCGAGGCGGATTAGCGATGAGTCCATTCGGGGAGGCGAATGATTTCGCCGCCCTTCATGGCGGATTCATGAGCTAAAATGCCCGTGCAAGTGATGTTCGCCGACTCGATGGCGTTGGGATAGGAATCGACACCGCTTTGCAGCATTTTGACGAATTGGTAGACGAGGTGCGGGTGAGATCCGCCGTGACCTGCGCCTTGGGTGAACGAGAGGTGTTCTTCGCCAGACTCACCACCGTAGACGCCGCCTTTGGTGAAGAGTTGAATCTCTTCTGGCAAATAGTGAGCGAAATCAGGGCACTCGACTTCTTCGGGGATCTCTGGTTCTGGTTTTTTCGCGGTGTGAACGACGAGTGGTCGGTGCTCGATCAGCGGCCATTCCACCGATTTTTTCTGGCCATAGACTTCAAACGATTCGCGGTACTGGCGGGCGACGTCGAATAGCGAGCGATACAGATGCGCCGAAATGTCGCTGTCCTTGAACTTGATGTGAGTGGTTTCCACGGCAAATGGTGATCCATAGCACGAGTGCATCGATTCATGAATTGTGCCAGAGCCAAAGCAGGAAACGTATTCCGCCTCGCCACGTGTGAGGCCCAAGATGGGGCCTACGCAGTGTGTCGCATAATGCATCGGGGGCAAGCCGGGCCAGTAACCAGGCCAGCCTTCCATGTCTTGTTGATGAGATGCCTTGAGGAACTGCACCTTGCCCAGTTCGCCCTTGTCGTATAGCTCTTTCATGAACAGGAACTCACGGGCATACACCACGGTTTCCATCATCATGTATTTTAAGCCCGTTTGTTTGACGAGATCGACGATCGTTTTGCAATCTTCCACGGAAGTTGCCATCGGCACGGTGCAAGCGACGTGTTTGCCTGCTTTGAGGGCTGCAATGGTCTGCGCCGCGTGATCGGGGATCGGCGAGTTGATGTGAACGGCGTGAACGTTCGGATCTTTCAGTAATTCTTCGTAGCTTTGGTAGCGGACGTTGATGCCGAATTTGTCGCCGACTTCGTCAAGTTTCGAGCGGGTGCGTTGGCAAATCGCATACATGTTGACGCCTTTCAGGCGCTGGTAGATCGGAATGAACTCGGCGCCGAAGCCGAGACCGACAATCGCAATATTGATGTCTGACATGACGCATGAAGTATCATAGAGTGTTGCGGGCAGCGAAGGGAAACTGTGTCATGCCATGCGAAGGAAGTTTGTCGACGAGTCAACGGCAATACCGCTTGATTTCATTGGCAATTGTCGCTAGCAAGCCTTTGTGAATGTTGCGCAACACGATTGGTTGATCGAGCAAGCCCTCCAGGAGGACATTGGTGGCGGCGATTTGACGGCCGAGTATTTCGTCGACGAATCACGTTTCGCCACGGCTCTTCTTGTTTCGCGCCAAGAGGGTGTGATTGCAGGAACAGAAATGGCGATGGAGGTTTTTCGGCGTGTTGATCCGAGTCTTGTCGTAACGCCAATGATCGAAGATGGAGCGCGCGTGACTCACGGCGCGATCGTGATGAAAATCGAGGGCTCTGCGCGCTCGATTTTGACTGCCGAGAGAACGGCACTCAATTTCATGCAGCGATTGAGCGGAATCGCGACCCAGACTTGGGACTATGTGAAAGCGGTGGAGGGGACTCAGGCCAAAATTCTCGATACGCGCAAGACGACGCCGGGTTGGCGTTTTTTGGAAAAAGCAGCGGTGGTCTGTGGAGGCGGCACCAACCACCGGATGGGCTTGTATGATCGTGTCATGGTGAAAGACAATCATCTGGTGTCAGAGGGCGGATGGGCAGCATTGCAGGGAGCGATGCAGCAATTGTTGCGCGATCATCCGCAGGTGGAGATCGAGGTCGAAGCGGATCACTTAGAGCAAGTTCGAGTGTTTTTGGAAATGCCGGAAGTCGACTACATTTTGCTCGATAATATGTCGATCGAACAATTGCGAGAAGCTGTTTCCCTGCGTGGCATACGGACTAGGCCGATGCTGGAAGCGAGTGGTGGCGTCACCTTGGAGAGCGTTAGAGCCATTGCCTTGACAGGAGTGGATTTCATCTCGGTCGGCGCGCTCACCCACTCGGTGAAAGCGATGGATTTGGCATTAGACTTTGTCGATCGATGAAATGTTGGCGAGATGCGCAGGGCACTGCGGTGCGTTGGTATGAAGAGGTTGGTTCATCCAATGATGTGGCGCGTGAGTGGGCGGAGAGCAGTCAGGAAACACGAGGCGTCGTGTGGGCGGAACGTCAGACTGCGGGACGTGGGCGGCGTGGAAACGCCTGGATGTGTCCCGAAGGTGAGGGGCTTGCGATTTCCTATTGGTTGCGTCCCGAACTCGCGCGCAGCGATTGGTCGTGCTTGGCGCTACTCGCTGCAGTGGCGATTACACAGGTCGTAATAGCGGAATGTTCGATTCCTGCAGGCATCAAATGGCCGAACGACGTGTGGGTCGATGGCAAGAAATTGGCCGGCGTTTTGGTGGAGGTTGTCAACGATGTGGTGATCATCGGCATGGGCATCAATGTCAATGTGAAGACTTTCCCCGATGAGCTCGCGGCTCATGCAAGCTCACTTTTTCTGGCATCGGGCAAAGAAGTGGATCGTGAGGCGTTTTTGGCGAAAGTTGTAGCAGCGATGAATCGATGGATCGAAAGAATGGCGCAGGAGCGCTCACGACTCCTCGATGAAGTGCGTCAATACTGTCTGTTGCGCGGTCGAACAGTTCGACTAAAAACCCACGGTGAGGTCCGCGAGGTAGAAGTTCTCGGCATCGGCGATGGTGGCGAGCTGTGGGTATTGTCACATGGCCAGCCCGAGGCCATTTGGCAGGCTGACGAAATTCGTCCGATCTTATGATTGAGCTTCTTTATGCCTTTGGAACATCGCGAGAGTGCGCTTGCGCTCAGTATCGTGATCGACGATCGGCATCGGGTAACCTGGGGCGAGGGAACGTCCGTTGCTCGGAGGGGTTTGGAAGAGGGACGCGTCGACGTTTGCTAATTCGGGAACCCATTTTTTGATGTAGAGGCATTGCGGATCAAAACGCTTCGTTTGCGACCAGGGATTCTGGATGCGGAAATACGGCGCTGCATCCGCGCCCGTGCCTGCGGACCACTGCCAGCCGCCATTGTTCGAGGCAATTTCGCCATCGATGAGATGCTGCATGAACCAGCTTTCTCCCAATCTCCAGTCGTAGTGCAGGTCTTTGGTGAGAAACATCGCGACAATCATGCGGACTCGATTGTGCATGTGCCCGGTGGCGAGGAGTTCGCGCATGCCGGCATCGACGATGGGAAATCCCGTTTGTCCCTGTTGCCAGGCGGTCAGTTTCTCATCGGGCTCATCCCACGAAAGACCACGCCACTGAGGGGAGAACTCGTGATCAAGTACTTCTGGGAAAAAATGCAAGATGGCAAAATAAAATTCCCGCCACGCGAGCTCTTTGAGGTAAATGGTGATGCTTTCTCGTTGTGATGCAGGCGCATCCAGCATCGTTTGCTGTATGGCCTGATGCATGCTGCGGAGCGATAGCAGACCAAAGCGTAGGTCTTGGCTGATGCGTGTGGTGCCATCGATCGACGGCACATCGCGACGCTCGCCATAATGGGCAATGCGTTCTTGGAGTGCTTGGCGAAAACGCTGACGCGCGGCTTTTTCGCCTGCAGGCAAGAGTTGCGCAGTGCTGGGCGCGAGTCCCCAGGTAGCCAAGGTCGGCAGCGGATCAGAAGCCGGACTGCTGGGAGTTGGCAGATGGGTGAGGGTAGGGACTGGCTTGGGTTTGGGCTGAGCGAGCCAATTTTTGGAGTAGGGCGTGTAGACACGATAGGGCATCGCCCCGCCCGTCAAGATTTCCTCTGGCGCATGGAGACTGACGTCGTGCAAAGCTACTACTTCCACGCCCATTTCTTGGCAGAGGGCCGCAACTTCTTTTTCCGTGGCCTTGCCGAAGGGATCGGGGTCTTTTTGATAAAAAAGGGCAGTCGCACCGGAATCGATGATGAGTCGGCGCAGTGCCTCCACGGCACGCCCATGCCGTATCACCAAGCGGCTCCCGATTGAGCGCAAGTTGCCGTCGAGCGACGCCAAGCAATCGCAGAGAAACTGCTGTCGATTTGCGCCCGTCCAAGCATGATTCTCTTTCCAATCGGAAACAACATAACAAGGCAAAACCGCTTGGCATGACTGCGAAGCGGCTTGCAATAGGAGGTTGTCGGAAATGCGGAGATCCCGACGATACCAATAAAGACCGAGTTGATGTGTTTGGCTCACGGGGGGGAACAAAGCGCGGATCATGCTTTCCGCAAGCGAAACTTGATCAAAGATCGGTTACTTTTTGGGCTTCAGGATCTTCATCCCTTTTTTCACTGTGGTGTCTGAAAACTTACCATCAACCAACTTGGCCTTGGTGAGTACTTCCTTCAGTTCATTCAGGGCAGCTTCTGCAGCAGCAAGGGATTCCTTCGGACCACCATATTGGCGATCGGAGAAATATTTTACGAAAGATTTGCCTTTTCGTGTGATGTAGAGACGCCAGCCGAGGAATGCTGAATTTTCGTAAGTGAAACGGGTTAGGTTTTTCTTGGATTTATAATTACTCATGGGATTGCATGGGTTGCGGTGGGTACACTAGCGCAAAATCATTGGGCTTCAATGAATAAATGCAATAAGTAGCGATTCTTTTTTTGGGTCGATTGGGCCACATGCGAAAAAAAAGAAAAAATCGATTGCTTTTTTCCTTCCTTTGCCCTTGATTCTTCGCCCCGCGCGAGCATTTCCATTCGCCGTAGGTCCTCTTCACTGCGCTGATTCTCAGGGCAGTTGTGCTCGCCTCGAGAGGGTAACCCGGCTTACTGATACCACATATGTCTACAGAAACTGAAGAAGTACAAGAAACAAAGAAGATCAAGCAACTCGGT
>JBDLWB010000209.1:0-15958 GCA_039804425.1 Verrucomicrobiota bacterium | reverse complement strand
TTGGTCCCGCCGGTGCAGGTGCAGCGCCAGGTTTGCGAGGTGCTGGCTGTTCGAGGCGATTGACATCGAAGTCCAGCCCCCCCACGAGAGTCGTGCTGCCATCAATTTCCCATCCGCAGGAGATGTTCATTTTATCGGCAATCTCGCGAGCTTTCAGATAGGTGGGGAAGCCATTCGGGTTGACTTTGAAAATCAAAACATTGCGTGAGGATTGTTTGACACGAGCGCAGATGTTGTGAAATCGACCGCGCTCTTGCTGCATATCTGCTAAAGTGGCATCGCCCTTTTTTGGATCAAAAGTCAGCCGATAATACATGCGGGTCGAGGTTTTGTTGTAGGGGACGCTGATCGTTTGATTGCGGACACGGAGATTCTTTTGCGCGAAGAGATTAACGATCTTGTCTTGGTCGTAAATTTTGATATCGGCTTTTTTCGGGATTTTTCTGATCGAATGGAGAAGGTTGCGCTCATTGCTTTTGAATTCTGCCATGATGAGCTTCTTCGCTTCCGGCATATCGACAAAATGCGCTTGGTCGCCGACGATGTAGCAGTAGAGAATTTCGGCCGTTTGTGGGATATCTCTACTATTAGGAATGCGCACCACGGTGGCTTCCGGTGCTTTGGG
The DNA here is from genome assembly GCA_039804425.1 of Verrucomicrobiota bacterium. Lineage (GTDB taxonomy): Bacteria > Verrucomicrobiota > Verrucomicrobiia > Verrucomicrobiales > Akkermansiaceae > UBA956. The sequence goes on along the minus strand of JBDLWB010000209.1, from coordinate 15,333 downwards.
GATGGGCGTTTGGTCCAACAAGGCCTTGATGCGGTTGATTTCCGCGATGATGGCATCCGTCTTTTTGCGTTCGTCCGCCTCGATTTTCTTTTGAGTCTCGACTTCCTTGCGGAGTTTGGCGAGTTCCATGAGTGAGCCTTGCTCCTTTTTGATGGCGTCATCGAGCAGAGACATGTCAGCCTGCACGCGACCAAAGTCCTTCGCTGTCGGCTCGGGTAGTTTGAGCATTTCCTTCTGTCGTTTGACTTGTTGCTGCACTTGCGCGAGTTCTTGCTTGGCTCGACTGATGTCCTGCTCGCTGGCGGGCTTCAGATCATTGAGCATTTTTTCCACCGTTTGCGTGACATCGACTTGCAGCAAAATGAGGATCACGATGAGCACCGCGACCACATTGGTCAGGGCGTCCATCAGGGAGTCCATGCTCACGCCTTGTTCATCACTGGATTTTTTTCTCGCCATGGTAGAAAATCATTTACGAAGGAAAAGGGAAAGATCGATTTCGCCTTGGGTTGGCACGGGAAGTTTGCCGATGCGGAGATTGAATTTCGTTTCGGCATGAGCTCCGGCTGTGCGGAAAGTGCCACTGCCATCGGCACGGATCAAAAATAGCACCAAGTGTTCTCTCGCGGATTTGATGCGGTTGAACGCAGCGGCGAGATTGCCATCGGTAACAATCGTGGCGGCAGAGACATTGGTTTTGCTGCCATTTTTATCGAGGATCACTAGACCGTTTTTATTGCATTCGATGAACAACAGCTCGGTATTCGCCGTGAGTCCTGAGCCAGCAGGGTTGATGCGAACTGGTTGTGGTTTGCTATCGGGCTTGATCTTGCGCCGTTCCAGTTCCTGCTTCAGTTCCGCGAGTTCCTTTTCCAACTGGGGCCTTTCCTTGCGCAGGCTGGCGATTTGGTCGAGGAGTTGTTCGAGCAGTTTTTGCAGCGCTTTGTCCGATTCCTTTGGCTTCGCTTTTTCGTCGGCGAGCTTTTTGCGGAGAACAATGCGTTTGTTTTCTAGCTCACTGAGTTCCACCAAAGCGGCATTGCGCTCCTTGAGCACGGCTTTGATTTTCTCGATTTCTTGTTGTTGTTTTTTGATTTCGACGCGGAGTTGCTGATGTTGTTTTGCGCGATTCAATTCCTGTTCATCGCGACCTGTGGTTTCTTGGGCTTTGATGTCGGTGATGATTTTGATCATCATCGTAAGAACCCCAATCAAACAGGCGAGAATGCTCAAGAAAGGAAAGAGCGAAACCCCGGCAGAACTGGATTGACGTCGTGACATGTGACCGCAAGAAGGAAATTAGCGCGAGAAAAAGCCCTTTTTCTTCACCGTGATCGTTTGTCCACCGAGCTCGCGCAGGGTGACATTCAGCGATTCCACACCGCGCGAGAGCGAAGCGAAGTAATTGTTCAACTGCTCCGTCGGTTGTGAGAGTGCCTTGCTGGTATCTTGCGTGAGTTTTTCCACGGCGGTGACAAAAGTGCCCTCGACTTTTGCCTGATGAGCATCAAGTCGGTTCTTCAGCAAATCGCCTGCATCCTTCAGGGTGGTTGAAGCCTCCTTCAATTGAATCAAGAAATGTTCGTGAGCCTTCGCGAGGGAAGCGGCAAAAGCGGGAACGCTTTCGATCTGGGACATCAGCAAGTCATCGGATGCATTTTGCGAGTCATTGAGCTTAGGCAGTAGTTTCTCCGTGCAGAAGGCATCGATCTCGGTGATGACTTCCTCTTCCACCTTTTGCATGACAGCCATGGGGAACGACATGATCATCGACAGAATGAGGCCAAGAAGCGTGGTGTCGAATGCGACGCCGAGACCGCTGGTGAGGTTATTGATCGAAGCTTTCAGAGCCTCGGGATCCGTTGATCCAGCAGAAAGCGAGCCAACAGCTTGAGAGAGACCTTGCACCGTGCCGATGAAGCCAAGAATCGGGATGGCCCAGAGGAAGACCTTCAGCAGCGTGTAAGAGCCTGTGACGCGGTTGGCATCGATGTCCGACTGCGCTGAGAGGAATGTGGCGACTTCGCTGTTATTATTGCGCTTTTCAAAGAGCTCCATGCCCTTGCGAATGCGGTTGACCATGAGGCTATCGCGCAGGCGGTGGGGGAGTTTGTAGAGGTGATCGATGAAGCCGCCGACCGTATGCGTATTGATTTCGCTACCAAGCTTCGCGGGGACAACATCCAGCAACATCGCGCGACGTTGGCGTTTGGTTTTCGACCATTTCATCGCGAGAATCACGAGGCCCCAGAGGAACAGGAATACCTCGGCATAATTGACCCAACCGCGCTTGAGGAAAAGATCGCCAAAGCCTGCTTCTGTCGCGCTTTTTCCTTGGAGGGGAACCATGGCGACCAAAAAAATCACTGAAATGAGAACGCCGTAGCCCAAGCTGAGAGCAAAATTGACATTCGCGTGGTCGTCCTCTTTCCAGCCATCGCGAGCGACCTTAGTGGTAGCACTTGCTGGGGAGCTGGCGGATGTCGTCGCAGGTGCTGCTGTCGTGGCTGGAGCTGTGAGCATCTTGGGACCCGCTTGAGCGACAGGGGCGACGTTGGCAGGCGGGAGTTGGGGGATTTGAAACTTACCATTGCAGCCTGGGCAGGCGACGACTTTTCCGGCGTGTTCTTCCTCAGCGGTCATGCTGAGTTGGCAGTGTGGGCATTGGAATTCCATAAGATGGTGATATCTGGGTTAATCTGTATGATGAATCTGCTTAAATCAAGGAAATCTGTAAGATGAATTTTGCGTTACTTCCGGAGAAATGGTTTTCTGAGGGGAATTCTGCGAATAGAACCAAGAGATGACAAGACAGCCGAGCAAGAGCACCGTCCAAAGAGGGCGTAGCGGGTCGGTGATCGTATGGATTCGTACTGCTTGTCTTGTCGCCTGGGAGCATTGATTGATTTCGCCGCACGATTGGAAATCGGCCTCGCGTGTGTCCGCGAAATTGGCCGCGATATCACAGTGAGTGAGGTCGCCCTGAACAAAGCGATAAAATCCTGGTTTTCGTGGCACGCTGAGTGGTGTGGCATTGTCCAGGGCTTGGCGTTGTTGCGCGCTGCCGGCGAGGTCCACTTCGATCAGCGACATCGTTTGCGGTGCAGGCAGTGGCGCGCGGGCCAGTTCGAAACTCTGCATGAGTTCGGTATTTTCTCGGAAATAGGCAACTTTTTTGCTGCGAATGTCATCCATGTAGCGCAGGAGTAACACAATCCATGCAGGCTGATTTTCGATGTTCGAACGACGTGGGTCGAAGTGAAACAGCAATTGTTGATGAGAGCTAGATGGGAGTGAACGGACGGCGATGAGGGGTCGTTTTCCTTGTTGAAGAATGACTTGATCATTTTCACCAACATCCATGCCAATGCTTTCGCGGATCAATAGCGACTGCCAATTCAATCCATCGAGCCAAGGATGTTTTTCGGCGAGAATTCCTCCTGACAGATATTTTCCTCCTTGCGTGTCGTCGTTTGCAAAGATGATGGCGTTGCCCGAGATCGTTTGTGGGTCGAGCGGGTCATATGCCGCAAGAGAGAGATCTGCTTGGCCCGCGGTATGAGCGACCAGTCCGTCAATTGAGCGCAGCAATTTTTCTGCTAGAGGTTGGAATGCTGGTGCGAATTGGATGGTGAGCGTTTTGCTAGCAGGGCTGACAAAATGAAGAGTGTCATCCAGAGGGAACGCATCGTTTGACAGCGTGAGCACTGCGCGCTCGAGTTCCTTTGGTAAGGCTGCTTGGAGAGTGACGAGGCTGCGCGGCGGTAGGTTGATCGTCTTGGGCGCGCTCATTTGTCGATTGCTTTGCTGGATGTGCCAAGTGCGCGAGGCAGGACTGTCGCTATAGTTTTGTAAAGTGGCACGCCATAGCCATTGTCCTTCGCGATTTTCAAAGGAAATGCCTGTGAAGCCGACATTGTCGATTTTTTTGCCCATCGACAAAGCGATGGCACCCGAAGAAAGCGCGGAAGGAGCGGTATCGGTCAGATAGAGGACCGTGCCCTGAGCCGAGACGAGTGAGCGGGCGAGTCGCAGTGCAGGGGTCGGATCGATTTCTCCAGCATACTGTTGCCAATCATTCAGACATTTCAGCAAATCATCGATCGACTTCCCTTGGTAAAGGCGTTTCGCGCTAGGGTTCGATTCCAAGGCGATGAATTCTGTCTCATGAGCGAGCGTAAGTAGGGACTGGAGTTCCTTTTGCAATTGCGTAAGCAAGTCGGGCTTGCTCACCAACATCGAAGCGGAGGAGTCAATCACCAGTGCGATGCGTTGTGTCTGTGTGGACGATGGATAGCGAGGTTCCATCAGCAACCATGTGAAAAGCAACACGGCAAGCAATTGCATCAACAAAGGAATCGACGGAGTGAGTCGATCCACGCGTCGCCCGTAAAGTGCATCGCGCTGAGTTTTTTCTAACAAAAAAAGCGTCGACACAGTGATGGGTCGGGCTTTTCGCTGCAGGAAGTGAATGGCAAGAACAGCGGGAATCGCTGTCAAGGCCCAGAGACCTGCAGGGTTAAGGAAAATCGGCATAGCAAAATGGTTAGCGAAAGCAATGACGGGATGCGAGAGGAAATTCTGAAATCGTTAGATGTCGAAAGAGTTAGGGGGCCTTTTGGGGTGGTGGATCTTTTGGGGCGATATCAAAAACGCGGCTGATTTTGATCGGTTGATATTCATATCCGCCATCGAAAAGGAAAATGAAATTGCGTCTGCCTGGGCGGTGGCCCCATTGTGAAGAGTAGACGGGAGTATACGATTTCCCTCGGCGCATCGCGACAGTGACATCCAGTTCTGTGGTTTGATCGCGCCAAGACGAGTGGGATGCGAGATGATTTTTGCCAGGAGCGATGGCAAATTTTTCCGTGCCGATTTGCATCGCGAGCATGGAGCGAGAGAAATTAAAGCAGCGGTAATCTCCTTCTTGAATCGATGATTTGCTGATATCGTAAGCGATGACTTTGAGCGCGTGATCTTTACTTTGAAGACAAGCGAGGAGCACGCGAGTGGCTTTCAGAGGGAGCTTTACCGCTGCAGCAGGGGCAGGGAGTGGAGGTTTGTTCGAAAATTCGTTAGGGTTTTTCCGCAGCACGAACATTTCAGGTCCTTCATAAGAGAGAGCTTCGCCGATTCCTGTGGGGTTGGCTTGAAATAGGCTCGCTTCTTTGCCATTCCAGAAATACAGATCTTGGACTGAATCTGCTAGGGCAATGGTGACAATTTCAGTGCGAACCATGGGGGATTGCGCCGAGGTCCATAGCGAAAATGAAATCGAGAAGATGGCAATGAGTTTGAACATAAAAATTAGATTTCTGCTGCAGTGAGCCAGCGAAAGGAGACGATTTGGTAACGTCGACCCATCAAACGATTGGTTTCTTGGGTCAACTCTGAGGGAGTGAGGTAGCAGGGATCACGAGGGTCGAGATAATCTGCGCGACGTTGTACGACTGCTTCGCACCAAGCGCGAGCGATGACTCGTCCATTTGCATCGAGTGTTTCGCCGCAAGTGCGAATTTTGAAAGTGTCCGAGCGCACTTGCAGAATGGGCGCGAGGGCCTGAAGAACATCGCCTTGTAAGACATGACCGGCGTGACCTGTGGCGGTTGTTTCATTGGACATGGCGTTTGAGAACTGACTGCCGGCAGGAGTCGTGGTGGCTTTGCCCACTGTGCTGGGAAAGCTGGCATTGATGGAGCGATCAAGAGCTGCCTGTAGGGCTCCCTTGCGTTGGTGATCGACTTGCGTGCTGCGAGGATTTCGATTCACAAATTCGGACATCGAACGGAATGGTCCCCGAGCTCGTACTTCATTGACCATTTCTTCCGCGAGTCGATCGAGTTCCCCATCAGAAATCTGACGCCAGCCTTGCCAGAAACCATTGCTCGATCCGGCTTGTCCGGTGAGATAAGGAACATTGCTGACAGGGTGAGAGAATCGTTGGAAGCGAATGCCCGCATTGTTATTCCATGAGACAGCCTGGGTTTGGGGATTGATGGTTGGAAGATCTGAAGAAACCATCGACGACAGAATGGCTTTCCATGCGGTCTTAGAGGTGGAGTTGACATTGAATGCACCGCGAATCATGATGCGTGCCGCCATAGCCTCGGGTGCGCGGTCGCCCGCTTGGGTGATGATGTTGTTCAGCGATGTGTCGTTGGGTTGTGGTTCAAACATCATGCGGGGGTTGGGCAGTGGCTGGGAACCAGAAGCGAGTTTGACAAAATCGAAAGCGGTATCGAGTGACTGAGAAGAATCTCCGACATAGTCGGCACCCAGAGTAGAAAAGAAAAACGAATCCCAGAGTCGTTCATTGATCTCGTAACTGATGTCGGCAATGGTCATGCCTGAGGTGCCTGCGAAATTTCTGGCGACAGTCGCGTTGAGAGGAATGCGGGGATTGGCGTAAGAATTTCCTAACACAAAGCCGGGCTCGAATTGATATCGTGCCAGTTGTGCATGTTGGAACTGGCCGATCGAGACCAAGGGGGCACGAGGCACATCATAGAGAATGACGTGATTTTTGCCCAAAGCCTGCGAGTCTGCAGGTCCACCGAATCCTTGATATCTTCCGCCGGATCGATTCACTTCAGGCTCGGAGATGGCACTGCCGCCTTCGGCTAGAAGACCGCGGTTGCCACCGCGACCATCACCGACGACACGAGGACGGCCGGGCGCATTCCACACACCGAGGAACGGAGAAGCGCAGTGCCAGCCTTGACGTTGATTCGAGCCATCGATGCGCGAACCATCCCAGAGTGAATTGGAAGACAAAAAGCGTGGGTTGGTATCGATCCAGCCACGCAGCGCCTGATTCAGGTCAGGATTTTCCATCTGATTGGTTGTGCGTGCCATAAAGCGCCATGTGGCAATATGAGGTGTGACTCGGTCATTGGCAATATCTTCGATGAGATAGGTTGTTTTCGTCGTATTGAGTCCACCATTGGAGCCGCTGACTACGGGTTCGGGCATGCGGAATGCCCCGAAATTGGGAGTAACGCCACCGTTAAAAAATTCATTGGCACGGATCAATACATGATTGCCCGACTTGATGGTCATCCAGTTGGAAGCCACTGTGTTGAGATCCATGGTGGGGAATTTTGTGCGTATGGTGGAAGTTTGAGTGTCCTGCAGGACAATATCGCCAAACCACGCTCGGTAACCTTGAGGCACCAAACGAGTACTGCCTGTGGGGTCTTTCAGATCGAGGATAAAGGCTCCATTTTCATTCCAGCCTGGATCGAGTCGATAGGTTTGTCCCGACTGCACCCTCACGCGATTGAGCACTGAGAAAATCCGGAATTCTCCCGGTTGTAAATCAATGGCAGGAGTTTCCATGGGAAGCCAGCGACCTGCAGTTCCATCGTTAGGCGTGGGAACTGGATTTCCTCCCATGGTCCATTCTTCGCGCAGCCATAACTCAGTGAGTCTCGAGTCGGTATAATTGCCATTGCCGAGAGGGCGAGCGTAGTTGAAGCGAAACTGAGGGTAGAGACCCCAGTCGATGCGATAAGGTGCTGTTCGGATGGCAACATTGTAAGGATTCCACAAGCCGATAACAGGTTGGATGCCAATTTGTGCCCGGTAGAGTGGTGGATTGGTGGGCGGATTGGTGGGTGGTGCCAGTTCTGAGTTGAGGCGGAAACCCATTTGAAAGAGCGAAAGAACAGGAGTCACAGAACTGTTGGTGTGTTGGATATCGCGTCGAAAAGCCCCTTGATTGTGATTGCTGTAGGGCATCCAGTTTTTGAAACGAAGATCGGTATCAAGCATGGGGTAGGCGCTGAGGAGATTCATTTGATGATTCGCCACATGTTGCCAGAGCATGGCATAGTTCCAGAGATTCCCCCAATTCGGGCCCACGCCAGTGCTGCCTTGATTGCTCAAGTTTCTGCTGAGATAAAAGCGATTGGCATCGCGAACGCCAAAATCATAGATGTTTGTGCCTTGCCATGAAGTTGTTGACGCTGTGGCACCGAGGTAGCGTTCACCGAATGGGCGCGACAGTTGCGCGCGATCAAAGATCAACGACAAATCGGCTTTCATGCCGCCATCGACGACATTGACGGGTAGGCCGCAGGCGCCAGTATTCAAATCATGAAACCACTCCTTACCGAGAGAACGATCTGCTGTGGCGAGGGAAATTGTAGGCAAGGTGATCAGCGTATTTTTGTCAAAAGTCTGACGCGCCGCGAGATTCGACCAATCGGTTCCCATGAACTTGAAGTCAGGCTCCATGGCGGATTGAGAGCGAGCGAGTCGTTCTTTTTCATGACGAAAGTCATCTTTTGCTTCCAAGTCGACGCGTGCCTTCGCGCCCTCATCACTGATCCACCAGGCATAGCGCCCTGGATATTTGGCATGTTGCACTTGGACCAAAGGGGCCAGCAAATCACTTGCAGGATTTTGCAAGCTACGGAAGGTTCCCAATCGAAGAGCATTGCCATTTGCCGCTGAGTTGGAATACGTGAGAGGAGTTTCAGGGTTTGGTTGAAAGCCGCTCACGAGCCACTGAATGCTTGCTTGCTTCGCATTCGTTTGCAGAGCACTTGCATTGACGGCACTGGCACCAGTCCAGTGGGGATTGGCAGGATTGGGATTGGTTAGTCCTTGCGAGGAAAGAGTGATGCGTTGATCGGGGCCGGTGTGTTGTTGCAGAGAGCCAATGGCCAGCATCAAGGCCATGCGTGCGTTGGCGCGTGCCATCGCTTGAGCATTGATTCCGCTCGAGCTACGAATGCTCGTGCTACTCAGACTGAGCAAGCCGATGGCAATGATGGTCAGTAAGACCAGCAGCGAAATCGTAACGATCAAGGTGAAGCCCCGCATTTGGGTTTTGGATTGGGGCTTCACTGATCGGGCAACAATGGGTTTTTGCATTGTTTTGGGTTTGGTTTGTGGGTTTTGGTGACTGCCGTTAACGATAACAGCGAACGGCAAAAAGGGCTGGCGGTGTGGATCCGTGAGAACGCTTGACAGAAATCACGAGCTGCTTGGTCGAAATCGGCGATGGCAGTGAAATTCTCTGTTGAGAATGATGATTCTCATGGATTTTTGCGAGCGACACGAGTGATTGATTCTCGGCTTGATAGAAAATTTCGAGATCGCTCACGCAAAATGGCATGACGCGTTCGGGGTGCCCCATGAGAACGGATTCCATGGGGTGGTCAAAATCCGTATCAAAATCCAATTCAATCGTGGAAATGGATTGAGGTTGCTCCCAATGAATTTCCAATTTCGGGGCTGAATCCGAAAAATCTGCTGCCCAGGCATTGGTGCCGTGAGTGGGTCGGCTGATGCCATTGCGGAGTTGTTCTGAAGAAAAAGCGGCAATCGCAGGTTCGGCACGAAGAGCGAGATTTTGTCCAGCCGGACGTCGTTTCGGCGTCCAAAACTCAAAGGTATCGATGCCGATGTCGGGCGGAGGGCTTTGCGTATTCGATTTCGCGACAGCTTTGTTGCCAGCTTGGCAGAGGGCGAGAACACCTGTGAGACGCTGATCGCTGAGATGTGCGGCAACGTGTTCATTTTTCAACAAACAGACAAAGGCATAGCGGTTCTCATCGAGGGCGACCGGGAAATCAAGGGCAAGCTCTTGATTGTTGCCCGGGCGGAGTTCGATCTCCAAGCTCGCGAGCGTGACATCGGGCGTATGATTGTCGAGTTTCTCGCTGATGCGCAGTTCGGCACGGAGTGTGGTAGCGGCGTTGACGTCGACAAAAAAGGTCAACTTGGGACAAGGTCCCGCGGAGAGCGGCAGCATCATGGCCCACGATGATTCGAGCGGGAGAGTTTCGCCTGAAGCGGGTAATTCTGAAATACTGAGTTCGCTGGAAGCCTTGATGGTGGCGGAACCAATAAGGTCATTTTGTTCTTTTAGAGCAACACCGGGGATGAATTGTCCGCAACGGAGCAAGCGTTGTTGCAGCTCCTCCATGCGAGCGGAAGCAACGAGGTCGCGCGGTAAGAGTCCATCCCGATGGCAAATGGCCGCGGCCATGCCGACGGCTTGAGCACTGTGTGCGCATGTCGCCATGACCCTGGTGCTGGCGAAGGCGACGTGTGATGCGCTGATGATGCGGCCTGCCAACATGAGATTGCTGATATTGCGACTGTACATGGTGCGCCAAGGGATTTGGTAGACTCCTTTCGAGTGCCACTGCGTGCAGCCGGGTTGAGCACTGTAGACGCCCTCGACGGGATGAAGGTCGATTGCCCAACCGCCGAACGATACGGCATCGGGATAGACACGTTGTTCAACGATATCCTGCTGAATCATCATCAAGTCACCTTCAAAACGTCGGCTCTCCCGTTTCCCAGGCACAGTGCCGACCCATTCTAGAGTGAGAGTTTCGGCCTCGGGAAACTGTCCCGAATTTTTGATGTGATTCCATACGCCGTAAGCTACTTTCCATAGCTCCATTTTGATCGTTTCGCTGTCGTGCACCGTATCGATGGAGCCACCCCATTCCAACCACCACAAACGGCAGCCATCTTGGCCGGCTTTGAAGTCGCGCCAACGGGGGATTTTGGTGATATCATCGAGCGCAAAAGCAGGAGGCGTAAAGCGCACGGGGCGACCGGTATCCTTCGAATAAAAATAAATCGAATGGCCTAACAGTTCGAGTGATGCCGTCGCGGGGGCAAATTTCTCGCCAAATTCGTCGCGCGACTCTGCGCCAATGCGGAAAGCGGCACCGGCGAGGAAGCCGACAATGCCATCGCCACTGGCATCGCAAAAGAGCGGTGCGGAAATATCGTAGCAGGTAGAATTTTGCGAGCAGAAGGCGCGCACCGAACGAATCGTGTCATCGTCTGCCTTTTCCAAATCGTGCACGGCCGTATTGAGAAGCAGCGTGATGTTCTTTTCCTTGAGAACAAATTCGAGCAAGACCGTATCAAGGATCAGCGGATTTCCTTCGGGATTGCGTGCCATGTTCTCGACGAGGATCTCATCAATCACCCCACCTTCGCGTGCCCAGCGGTTGTTGTTGCCCATGTGTGACGTGGCGCCTAAAATCCACAACCGAACTTCACTCGAAGCATTGCCTCCTAATACTGGACGGTCTTGGACTAAAACGACTTTCAAGCCTGCGCGAGCAGCCGTGATGGCGGCGCAGACTCCAGCAAGACCGCCGCCTACTACGGCGAAGTCGGGTTGCAGCGGAATGGTGTGAATGGTGCGGTAGTTCGTAGCGGGTGCAAGGTGCATGGTGATTCGATTAAAAAATCTCAGGTTTGGGGTTACTGTGTCGTCTCTTCTCAATGTGAGACGGTAAAAAAATAGCACGATTTAGCATTGCCTGCTAGAAGCGAATGCGCATAATTTCTATGAAATTGCGCAATCATGAAAAAGTCCCATTCTCCGCCAGTAGCGTTTGTCGAGCGCAAACGAGTTGCTGTTCTTGTCGATACTTCCACGACTTGGGGGCGCAAGTTGATCGAGGGCGTGAATCGCTATAGCCAGGAGCGTGGTGGCTGGGAGTTGTTGGTGGAACCACGAGGACTGGAGCAGCGTCGATGGCTTCCGATGGGTTGGCAGGGAGATGGCGTGATCGCGCGAGTGGGTTTGATGGATTTGGCGCGTCGATTGAAGCGTTTGCAAATTCCCGTAGTAAACGTTTCGGCCATTACCTTGCCCAAAGTCAAATTTCCGCGGGTGATTTCCGATCAGGCGGCTGCGGCACAAATGGCCGCCGAGCATCTCGTGGCGAGAGGTTTTCGGAGTTTCGCCTACTTCAGTCAACTGGAGCTCGATTATGTTAGAGCGCATCAACGCGCTTTTGCTCAAGCATTAGAAAAATGGCGCTATCCCTGTGCGGTGTATTCTGAGCCCGAGTCAGCAGCGCAGGGTGGAGCGGGCAATCCTGACATGAAACGTTTGGTGGCGTGGTTGCAAGCGCTGCCCAAGCCCGTGGCGATGTTTACATGGAACAGCAGTGGTGCTAGAGACTTAATCTACGCCTGTCAGCGAGTGGGTTTGGCTGTTCCCGAGCAAGTCGCCGTTTTGAGTGGTTCTGATGATCATTTGTTTTGCGAGGTGACTCCCGTGCCGATTTCTGCGGTGGAATTGGATTCTGAGTTGATTGGTTATACTGCGGCGCGTGAGCTCGAGTTGATGATGGGGCCGAGTGGTCACCAGCCCGATGAAATTGGCATTGCACCGCGTGGAGTTATTGAGCGCCGATCTACCGACAGTTTGGCGCATGCGGATCCTGCGATGGTGAAGGCATTGCAAGCCATGCGCAGCGATTTTTCTCAGCCGATGAGTGTGGCGCAGTTGGCGAAAAGGGCGGGCTTAAGTCGGCGTGCGCTCGAATTGCGATTTCAGAGTTTGATGGGGCAATCACCCGCCATTGCCATGCGTCGATTGCGAGTAGAGCATGCCATTTCCTTATTGAGGCAGACGAACTTATCGGTCGCGCAAGTGGCGGATCGTTGTGGTTTCAGTAGTCCCGAATACATGGCAAACGTCATGCGAGCCACGACAGGAGAATCGCCGATGCATTATCGGAAAAAGCATGAAGAACGCAGGGTGGATTGAGGGGTTGGAAAAAAAATTCGATTTTCCCATCGCCATCCACGGTTTGGTTTGATAAATCGATTCATCAAAAATTTCTTATGACTCCTCTGTTGATCGCATTTCTGGTATTGGTGGCTTTGCTTGTAGTTGTTGGAGTGATTTTGATGAGCACCTACAACCGCTTGGTGGTATTGCGAAATCAATTTCACAACGCTTTCTCCCAGATCGACATCCAGTTGAAGCGTCGCTACGATTTGATTCCGAATTTGGTTGAAACAGCGAAGGCATACATGAAGCACGAGCGTGAGACCCTCGAGGCGGTCATTGCCGCGAGAAATCAGGCAGCGACGGCATGTGCATCAGCGGCGCTGAATCCCAGTGATTCGATGGCCTTGGGACAATTGTCTCGTGCGGAGGGGCAGCTCACGGGAGTGATGGGTCGGCTTTTTGCCGTATCGGAGGCTTATCCTGAACTCAAAGCCAATGGCAATATGATGCAGTTGACGGAGGAGCTGACCTCAACCGAAAACCGTGTGACTTTTGCCCGTCAGGCTTACAACGATGCGGTGACATCCTACAACAACGTGCGGGATCGTTTTCCCACCAACATCATCGCAGGGATGTTTTCTTTTACCAAAGCGAGCTTGTTTGAAATTACGGCGCCAGCGGAGCGTGAAACCGTGCGGGTTTCCTTCTAAGTCGATGCATCTCGCCGCGAAATGAATTTTTTTCAAGCGCAAGAACAAGCACGCAAAAGAACAAGGTGGCTCATCTTGTGGTTTGCGGGTGGTGTGTTGGCCACTGTCACGAGTTTGTATGCGGTGGTGGTCGCTGGAGCTGAATTTCTCAAGCAAGAAAGAGCCTGGCAGGGGGATTGGTGGAATCAGCCGACGGCTTTGTGGACGGCGGGCATAGGGTTTCTTGTTGTCAGTTTGGGGAGTGTCTTCAAGCTCTCGCAGTTGTCGCATGGCGGCTCGGTGATTGCATTGGATCTTGGTGCTCGCAAAATTGATCTTTCTTCGCGCGTTGCTAGTGAGCGTCAGTTGTTGAATGTGGTCGAGGAAATGGCGATCGCGTCGGGGATACCGATGCCTGAAGTCTGGGTGATGGATGATGAGCATTCGATCAATGCCTTTGCTGCGGGCACCGAACCAGCAAATGCCGTCGTTGGTGTCAGTTTTGGTTGTCTGAAGCAGTTGAGTCGAGATGAACTGCAAGGTGTCATCGCTCATGAATTTAGCCATATTTTGAATGGCGATATGCGACTCAACGTGCGTTTGATTGGTTGGGTGTTTGGCTTGTTGATGATCACCATCATCGGGCGAGGTTTGATGTCATCCACGCGACACATTCGAGTGAGCAGTTCGCGAGACAGCAAAGGCAATCTTGCGCTCATACTCGCGCTGCTGGGGGTGGGCGCTTGTTTGTGGGTGATTGGCTCCCTGGGAGTTCTTTTTGGTCGTATCATCCAGTCGGCGGTATCTCGTCAGCGCGAGTATTTGGCAGATGCTTCCGCGGTGCAGTTCACCCGAAACCCGCAAGGCATTGCTGGCGCTTTGAAAAAAATTCTCACGGGTGGCAGATGTCGACTGAACACTCCTGCTGCTGCGGAGGCAGCTCATTTGTTTTTCGCGAGTGGCGTGAGCGGTTTTTTTCAACAGTGGTTTGCCACACATCCACCGCTCGATGAGCGCATCCGTGCGATTGATCGTGATTGGAGTCAGCAGAGCACAGAAGAAAGGCCTGGCACGTCGGCTCCCACAGCCATCGCGGGCTTCTCGTCAGCTTTGAACATTCCTCAGGCCCAGCAATTGCGCAGAACCATGTCGGGTCGGGGGCAAATTGAGGGCATCGATGACGCCAAGGGCTTGATCTTTGCCTTGGTGGTCGTCGCGGATCCGCAACATCCTACACATCTCACGCAGTCCGCTGAGGTCATGCGATCGTGGCACAATTGGTCAGAAAAAGTGCCGCAGATGACAAGTGCAGAAAAGATTGCTTGGATGGACGTGGCATTTCCGTGGTTGCGCGACATGAAGCCGACAGAGTATCGTGGATTTTGTGCGGACTTGCAGGCAGTCATGGAAATGGACGGCAAAGTATCATTGTTTGAGTGGATGTTATTTCATGCGATTCAGCGCCATTTGCATGGATTTTTCGAACAACGTAAGCCCAAGCCCATGCAGTGGCATCAGTTGGCGGAAGTGGAGGAGCCCTTGGCGGCGTTGCTTGCCTGCGTAGGTTCACTGTCGGCGAATCATCAAGTTGGTCCACGAGTCCAAGCGGAGTACCGACAACTCACCCAGAGAGATTTGCCCATGGCTGCCGCAGATTTTTCTCGGATGGATGCCTCTTTGGCATCTTTGGATCAAGCTGCGCCCAACGTCAAAATGCAGACCTTATCACTGTGCCGTATGACGATTGAAGAAGATGGTGTGGTGAACGAGGAAGAGATTCAGATGCTTCGTGCCATCTCTGATGCGCTGGGCTTGCCGCTCATCGCTTGAGGGGTATTACTGAAGTACCTCGACTTTGACCGGAGCAACACCCCGAGAGTAAAATCCGAGACGTTCCGCGCAGCCGACGGTCACATCGATGATGCGTCCTTTCGTGTAAGGGCCGCGGTCGGTGATGCGAACCACTTCCGATTTTCCATTGGTGACATTCGTGACGCGAACGCGGGTGCCCATGGGCAAGGTCTTATGCGCGGCAGTCGACGCATGATTCGCGAGTCTTTCGCCGCTGGCTGTGCGTGTGCCGCGATTGGTTCTGATCGAATACCACGAGGCATTGCCGTGTTGGACTTCCTT
>JBDLWB010000208.1:0-12418 GCA_039804425.1 Verrucomicrobiota bacterium | reverse complement strand
GTGGCATCTGGTTTGGGAATAGGCTTGCCGTGAGCTTGTGCCGCTTCGAGCCAGAGATCGAGAGCAATGGTGAGTTCTCGTGCCGCAGCATCGGGAGTCTCGCCATAAGCGATACAACCTTGAAGCGCGGGAATGGACGCTTCGTAGGCTTGGTCTGCCTCGCTCCAGTGGATGTTCATTTGATAAGGGATCGAGTTCATGACAAAATGGTTTCTCTGATGGTTCGAATGTATCCGCTTTTGATTTGGTTTCCGTGAGGTGCAAGGACGATGGGGTTGAGGTAGGCTTCTGAGACAAAAACCATGTGTGATCCGCGTCCACCCGTCTGCACAAAGCCGTGATCGCTCAGCAAACGTAGGACCTCGGCAAGAGTCCAGTTTCCATCTGATGAAGGATTTCCAAGCTTCGCCAGCAATTTCGCCTTGCGGCGCATGCATAAGAATTTATGCAAAAATCAAATTTTGTCGAGAGCTTTTTTGTCGTCCGCGAAATATCACATGACGCCACAACGAATACACCAGCGAACACCCCTGTCTGCTGTCATGCATCACATCAGCGAAAAATTTCGCATCAATCTCCCACGATCACGCCCAGTTCTTGCACGGCGCTGTGCTCTTTCAGATCACTGATCGGCTCCATCACCCAGAGGATCCAGCGATAGCGCCCAAGGCTCTGCCCCTGCCCCGCCTGCCACGAACTGGCGACGTAATCGGACAGCTTCTCTTGCGTAAGCACGATCGATGTCAGCGGCTGCCACGTTTGGCCATTGCTGTGATCCCAGCCAGGATCTTCGGCGTTACTCGCAAATAGATGCACGCGCTGTTTTCCTCGCAAGCCATTCATGTGATAGGTCCACGTCTGAATCGCTTTCACGTCACGCGCACTGCCGAGATCCGCACGATAGCAACCCATCGGCGTGCCATTGGCAAACACAGGACCATAGCCCGGCGCAAGCTTGCCATCATGGAGGACACTCAACGGATCATTGCCTGTGTCGGGCTGCGCAGAAAATTTCCACGATGCGTTCTGAGGCACGATGCGGGTGAGGCCCTCAGCGGAAGTCGCTGTCTGGCATTCCCAATAGGCTCCACCGCGCACGACCAATCGCAACGGCTTTTGATAACGCACCAGCGATAAGGTCAAATCACTTGCCCCTAGCTTGGCGAGTGACACCATCAGATCGTCGACAGAGCGAATGGCGAAACCATTGATTTTTTGCAACAAGTCGTCTTTTTTGATGCCATAATTTGCCGCCAACGAACCTTGAGGAACATCAATAAAATGCACGCCGCCATCTTCTTTGCGCGTGCCAAATGCAGAAAATTCTTCGCCCTGTAAGCTATGCAATGGGGCACCCCACCAGTAACGTGGCAGCTCCTTTGCCACAGCGGGCATCGCGACCGACTGCGCCAATGCCGGAATCACGGGTGTTTTCGCGATCGCTTTCAAACTCGGTTTTTTGACACCAAATTGATCCATCGGAAAGTTCACAAAGCCCACTGCGAGTGCCGGTGATCCCTCCTTGACCCGGAAGTCGCCCTTAGCGGGATCGATGAATTGTGGGTCACCCGCTTGGGAGTTTTTGTCCGCTCCCACATTGCCATGATTCGCTACATCTGCCGGATTGGTGAAGAAATTGTGATCGATGAATTGTCCCCAGTCGCCCGGCTGACCAATCGGCGCATGGGCTTTCATCACGATGTTTTTGTGGAACTTGCTATCGCACTGATCGAACCATACGTGAGGATGGAAGCCGTTGTTGATGATGACATTGTTGTAGGCATTCCGACCGTAGCCTTCGCGGAATTTCAGTCCGCCCGCGAGCATGACGTTACGATAGATCTCGTAGTTAGAAGATCCGTCATCGAGGTCGATGTCCCAACCGTGATCACAACGCCAGCGACTATCACGAATGACGGTCGTTTTCACGCAGTCGAGATAAGGCAACTTCGGATCTTTCTTCACCTCGGGCATGGAAACTCCGCGATGATTGCTCATCCAAAATCGATCCCGACCCCAGGAGTTGAATGAACCATGGTCGTGCGTTTCCAGCACGGTATCAAAGACATCACAGCGCTCGATCAAGTGACCACCCCAAGTACCCTCGCTGATGTTGATGCCCGAACGCGAGCAATCGTAGATCGAGCAATCACGCACCGCAATTTCCATCGCCATGGAAATTTGTACACCCGCAGGCTGACGTTCGACTCGGCCAATGCCGTGCATCAAGCAATCTTCTACCGCACAGTTCGCCGGGAAATTTTTACCAATCGGTCCCGGCGTGCGGTCGATCTTACTCAAGTCCTGGGTTTGGCCATACTCAAACAATGGCGCACGCACCGCTTTCGGGTCGCCGACGAAGCAAACGCCGCTCGCTCCCACATCGTGGATATGACATCCTTTCACCAATCCCCCGCGATTGTAGTTGCTGAAGAAAACCGCATTTCCCCCGACTTGATCGAACTCGCAATCACGGATTTGCACTCGCTCAGTGCCCTCTAACAGAATCGCGCCACCGCGGTAAATTGCCCAGTCGGATCGCAGCAGCGGCTCTTTGGTGTCCATGAAAGTGCGAGCCGCATGACGCAGCACAAAGCCCTCGAAACGGACATCGCGCACCGGTGCATTTTCCGAGCCATGGAGCTCGATCAAATGCCGCAGACGCACAACTTCGATGCGAGCTTTTGATAAATCGACGCCATTTCCAGGCTGAAAATCGAGCGTTTTCGCGGTAGCATCGTAAAACCACTCGCCCTCGGCATCGAGTTCTTCTTTGATGTTTTCGACCATCCGGAATTCAGCATGCATGCCCATCTGCCGATTGTTCTGCCAGCCACCTTCATAGGTCACAGAATCATCCGCCGCCTTGCCAGTGATGCGGTAGTGATACCCACCCCAGCGCGCGGAATGCATCGCATGAATGTAGCCGCCGCGTGGATCGCTCCAGCGCGCTGCACGCTCGGGAGAAAAGGCATCGGCCGCATAGCCTTGATACGCTGCCGTTTTTTTGTTGGCATCGTAGTTGGGATAACGCGCCATGCGCTGACGCTCGCCATTGACAAAAAGTTGATCGATCTGGCCCACATCGGGCACATTCGCGCGGTAGCGGCCACCTCCGACCGATTGCCATTTCAGGTTCAATAGCTGCCCACCACTCAACACAGCTTTGCCTTCCTCCATGGCACGATAGATCACAGGAAACTTCGGCGAACCAGAATCGCGCGCTTCGAGCTTCAATGTCTCGGGAAGGTAGTAAGTTCCCGGCGCCACATGAATGATCACCGACTCGCGACCAGCGGCGCGACGTGCTTTGTCGCGCGCTTCGGCCAGCTGCGCCAGGGGCTGTGTGCGACTGCCCACGGCACCAGTTTTGCCTTGAGGTGAAACATACAAGTCAAGCGCCGAAGCGACGAATGAGGATAGAACAAAAAATATCGAACCGCATGACACGGAAATGGATCTCTGGAGGATATGGGCCATGCGTTGACCATCTATTGCGGGCTCAGATTCGTCAACTTCCAACAGTTTCCTTAATGCGACATCTGCCAAAATATGCGCTCGCATATTTCCGCTCATGCTCTAAGTTTTTGCCATAACTCGCCTCCATGTCGTCCACGCCTCTCAAGCATCAAGAAACGGACATTCCAGAAAGTCTCAAAAAACTTCTGGCACAGTATCGGCGTAAACTCTGGCGCACAAAGATCAGTGAGGCGGCTGCCGCATCGCTGATTGGTTTGATTGTTTCTTTCCTCATCGTCTTTGTGCTCGATCGTTTGGTGCCGACCACAGGCGGCTTGCGACTGCTCATTTTGCTGCTCGGCGCATCGTTCAGCGGCTTGTTCGCTCCCTGGTGGCTGCGACGCTGGGTGTGGGGGCATCGCTATGAAAATGACCTCGCACGTTTGATTTCCCGACAACACCCCGATCTCGGTGACCGTTTGCTCGGCATCTTGGAACTCCGTGATCAACACGAACAAGCGGAATCACTCTCGCCTCGCTTGCGACTCGCCGCGATGGAGGCTGTCGCGCAAGAAGCGCAGCAACGCGATCTGGCGGCCGCCCAGCCAGGCAGTTGGATCAAAAAAGCCCTGATCTTTGCCTCGCTGCTCGTTGTCGCCGCCAGTTGTGCATTTTTCTATTCTCCCCAAGCGAGCTGGAATTCGCTTCGCCGCTGGGCTCTGCCTCTTCAGGAAACGGAGCGTTTTACCTTCACTAAATGGCAAACTCTCCCCACTGAATGGATTGTCGCACATGGCGAGTCTTCTACTCTGACCGTGCGCTTGGCGACCGATACCACTTGGCGACCCGCGCAAGGCGAGGCACAACTCGGTCAACGCAAGACCATCGTCGCTCAGTTGGTTGAGGATCGCTATGACTTCGCTCTGCCAGCTCTCACTCAACCAACGAGACTGACATTGCGCATTGGCGATGCCCAACACTCGATGCAACTCATTCCCACGCATCGCCCAACGATTCAACAAGCCATTGCAACACTGCGCTATCCTAGCTACCTGCAGCGAGAAAATCAAACGATCGATCTTAGCTCAGGTATCGTCAGCGCCGTGGTGGGGTCGGAATGGCAATGGTCGCTGACAGCGGATCGACCACTCAAAGCAGCAGGATTTGGCCCCATCCGCGCTCTGACGCCAGCTGAACCAAAGGATTCCATCATTGCCCCTGTCGGTGTTGAGGGGAGCATGACAATCGCGGCCGAACGTGCGACGAGCCCGCCAATCCAAGTCGGCGAGCAATCGCTGGAAGTGCCATTTTCTTGGACGGATGCTTACGGCCTCTCTGGTGATCGCACTTGGAAACTTCGGCTCGATGTCGTCGCCGACCAACCACCCTCCTCTTACCTCCAAGGCACGGAACGACAACACGTCATGCTGCCCGAGGAAACGGTCGACCTCGAAGCTCTCGCCGAGGATGACTTTGGTCTCCGCGAGCTGCTCCTACAATGGCAGGGCGAAAATTCACTCACGGGTTCCACGACCGCCACCGCCAAGGGACAAATGGTGCTGCTTCCCGGTTCACCGACTTCGGTGAAACTGACGAAGTCTCTCCCCTTTTGCCCAGCGACGCTGGGCATAGGCCCGCAAAAGTTGCTGATTCGCTCGGTCACGACGGATTATCTACCGAATCGACCCGCGACTTTTTCGGAACCGATTACACTGTTCATCCTCACCCGCGATGAACATGCACAGATGCTCAAGAACCAGTTCGATCGCGTGGTCGGCGAATTGGAAGATGCGACCCGACGCGAACAAAATGCCTATGAGGAAAATCAGCGCATTGATCGACTCAACGCGGAGGAATTGCAGCAGGAACCGAACCGCACACGTCTGGAAGCGCAACAAAAAGCCGAACAGGAAAATACGCAACGCTTAGAGCAGTTAGAAAAACGCATGGAGCAATTGCTGCAAGGCGCCACGCGCAATGGTGAAATCGATAAGGAAACGATGAAGCAAATGGCGGAAGCCATGAAGTCACTCGGCGAACTCTCCCGCCAAGATATGCCGAAGGTGGAAAAAAATCTCGGTGAATCCCAGCAACCGAACAATACCCCAGAACAAGCAAAGAAAGAGCTCAAGGACGCTCTCGCCGAACAAAAGAAGGTGCTGGAAAAAATGCAGCAAACACTGGAGCAGTCGCGCAATGCCAATCAAAACATGGAAGCTTCCACGTTTGTCAATCGCCTCAAAAAAGCCGCGTCGGAACTGGATGCCATCGCCACGTCGCTGATCGACTCGTCGGAGCAGGCCGCAGGGCTCTCACACCTTGTCGCTGATCCTCGCATTCTCTCACAACTTACGAAACTGGACCAACAACTCAGCACCAATGCATCGGACATCCGCTGGATCCAGGAGGACCTCGGACATTTTTTCACTCGCACGAATCAACCGGTCTATCAAAAAATTCTCGATGCCATGCGCGACAGCAGCGCTGGTGCGAACATCGATGGCTCACTGGAAGGCATGCGCGATTTGCTGAAAAACAATCAAACGTTCCGCTCAATCCAAACCGCCGCGCATTGGTCGGGCCAACTCAAATCTTGGGCAAAAATGCTCGATGACTCGAAAGACTCTGGTAGTTCAGGCGGTGGCGGCGAAGGTGGTGGAGGCAATCCTGAAGACGAAGATTTTGAATTCATGTTGCGTGTCATGAAGCTCATCCAAAAAGAACAAGACCTGCGCAATGCGACCCGCGCGCTGGAGGAACTGAAACGCTCTGCCCTGCTCTCGCCATGAACTTTTCCTCATTACCTCTGATCTTCTGCATGCTTTTGCTCTGCCCATCGGCTTGGGCTGATGCCGAAAAAATGCGCCAGGAAAAAATCGCCAAGCACCAAGCAGGCGCGGAACAAGCCTCGGAACAACAGGATGAACTCGCTGCCGATGTCCAGCAATTGCGGATTGAACAAACGATCCCGCAGGTGATTGAACTGCTCGATGATGTCGAGACGATGATGGACGAGGCCAGTGAAAAACTCGCCGAGGCGGACACGGGCGGCTCGACCATTGCCGCGCAAACGGAGGTGATTGAGAAAATTTTCCAAGCCGCCAAACAAAAGCAGCAACAGTCGCAAAGCCAAGGCCAAGGCGCTCAAGGGATGATGGAAATGCTCAAACGCATGATGGGCGAAGGCAGTGAGGGCGATGACAAGAAGCCGGGCAAAAAACCCGGAAATCAAGGCGGCGATGGCCAACAAGGAAACTCGGATACCGCAAACTCGGCCAACCAAGGATCTGCCAATCAACCGTTTCAAGAGGAACGACGCGTGCCGAAGGCTTCGGGAAATGGCACGCAAGATTTCCCTCTGGAGTTCCGCTCCGCCCTCGATGCCTACAATCGCAGCACTACCGAATGATCCGCCATGTCTTACCTCGAAATCCGACATCTCCAAACGCATTTCTCTCAGTCTTCAGGCTCTTTTTTTTTCCGCAAAAAAAATCTCATCCGGGCGGTCGATGATGTTTCTCTGTCGATCGAAAAAGGCGAGATCCTCGGCCTCGTCGGCGAATCGGGTTGCGGCAAGTCGACTCTTTCCCGCACGATCATGCAGCTCATCCCCGCCACTTCGGGCGAGGTCATTCTCGATGGCGAGTCGCTCACACAACTCAGTCAGGATCAAGTCCGCCGCCGCCGACTCGATTTTCAAATGGTCTTTCAAGACCCCTACGCCTCGCTCAACCCGCGCATGACGATTTTCTCGACGCTGGAGGAAGCCCTGCATCAACGCCACCCTCACCTCGATCAAGAGACTACGTATGAAAAAATCATCGCTCTGATGGAAACGGTGGGCCTCGATCCGGCTGTGATGAAAAAATACCCGCACGAGTTCTCAGGCGGCCAACGACAGCGCATCGCCATCGCCCGCGCACTCGCACCAGAACCAAAATTGATCATCGCCGATGAACCAGTCTCGGCCCTCGATGTCTCAATCCAATCGCAGATCCTCAATCTACTCCGCTCCCTACGGGAACAATTGCAACTGACGATGATTTTCATTTCGCACGACCTCGGCGTCGTTCGCTACATCGCCGATCGCATCGCAGTGATGTATCAAGGAAAAATCGTCGAATACGGCGAGGCTGAAACGGTTTTTCACCATCCACAACACGATTACACGAAGCGCTTGCTCGCCTCGATCCCACAACTCCCCACCGCTGTGGCGTAGTTTTTTGTTGTCAGATTTCTTCGTCCACGGTCGTTGTTTTGTGTCGATGCATTCTCAACCATCCACTCCCGATGAGATTTTCGTGCAGTTGCTCTCACAAAATGAGCCGCTGATCCGCTCTTATCTGCGGAACTTGTTGCCGTCTTACCAAGATGTCGATCAAGTCATGCCCGATGTCGCCCTAGTCGCTTGGCGCAAGTTTTCGCAACTGGAGGATCACGATGCCTTTGCCCGCTGGGCCTGCGTGATTGCTCGCTATGAGGTCATGAGCTACCGCCGCAGTAAGGCCCGCGATCGTCTGGTGCTGGATCCCGATGTGATTGCTCGCCTCGCCGATGAAGCGGAGGATGATATCCCTCTGCGCCGTCGGCAAATGAATGCCCTAGAACATTGTCTGGCCAAGCTCCCACCCCAACGCCGTGATCTTGTTCTCGCTTGCTATTCCCCCGAGAAATCGATGCGTGATATCGCGGCGGAAATCAATCGCAGTGAAAATAGTTTGTATCAACTCTTACGCCGCATCCGCTTGGACTTACAGGACTGCATGGAGAAAAATCTCACCCAAGAATCCGCATCATGAACTCGGAGGAATCAGCTCTCTTGTGGTCTTACCTCGAAGGCCGAATGGATCCACAACAAGTCGCGGATCTCAATGATCTGTTGCGCCGCAATCCCGCCGCGCGCCGACTTTTGCTGCAGCAAACCACCATGGAAACGCAGTTGCGCGAAATGGCACTCGCAGAGTCGGACGCCACAACGCCGCTGTTTTCTCCGCCGCGTCGGCGCATCAATCACACGCACCTTATGGCTCTGGCTGCCATTCTTGTGCTCGGCGCGATGTTGCTTGTTCTGTCGCCATTTTCTCAGCGAAAACAGAGCGAGCCACTGGCCATCGACGGACCGCTTTCAACGCCCGTGGTCACGGCTGATCCGGTCGCCATTCTCAAGGCCGCGACTCAGGTGCAGTGGCAGTCGCCCACGGAGGCCAAAGCCACCGGCACTCCACTCACTCCCGGTTGGCTGAAAATCGATGCCGGCACACTGCAAATCGAGTTCCTGAGTGGAGCGCGTCTCCTCGTCACGGGCCCCGCAGCTCTGCGCCTCGATGGCGAAAATGCGGCTTTCCTCGAATCAGGAACGGCCAGCGCCTATGTGCCCGAACCCGCTCATGGCTTTTTGTTGGAATCCCCCAAACTCCTCGTCAAGGATCTTGGCACGTCGTTTGGTCTCAAGGTCGGTCAAGGCCAAGAAACGGAAGTTCATTGCTTTGATGGCTCGGTCGAGCTGTTCACCGACGCCGAACGTCGCAATGCGCAACTTTTGCTTGCCGATGAAGCCTTGCAATGGCGCGATACGAAGTTTGAAAAGGTCCCCGTTCGACGTGCCGAGTTCCCCAGCGGCAAAGCAGTCTCTCTCGCCGCATCGGTGGAAATCGAGGGCCGCAAGCAGTTGTGGTCATCATACAATCGCCAACTCGCCGCGCACCCCAGCACGGAGCTCCTTTACACGTTTGACCAGGAAAATGAATGGAGCCGTTCGGTGAAAAATCGCGCCGCCAAGGCGAAACCTCTCAGCAATGCCTCGCTGGTGGGTGCCGCTTGGTCCTCAGGACGCTGGATGGGCAAGCACGGCTTGGAGTTTCGCACTCGCGGTGATCGACTCCGCTTTACTCTGCCAGGATCTTTTGAAGAGGTGACGATGAGCGCGTGGTTGCGCGTCGATAGCCTACCGAATGATTACAATGCGCTCTTGTTACCTACTCACTACCAACGCGGTAGCGTGCATTGGAATATCGAACGCGGCGGCGAGATGCGGTTCACGCAAATTCGCGACCAGTTCCCGAGCATCGACCGCGCCCACTGGAATGGCCCGATCAGCAGCGCAGGACTCAGTAGCCTCGACCTCGGACGCTGGCTCCATCTCGTCACGACCTGTCACACGAAATCCGGCGAAGTAGTTCACTACCGCGATGGAGTCGTTGTCGGACGTGGTCGACTCCAAGACCACCCACCCATTGTCTTTGGCCAAATGGAATTTGGCAACTGGGGCGCCGATGGCAAAACGCGCGATAATTCCTGGGTCTTGCACCAACCCACCACGCATCGCAAACGCCATTTTGTCGGACGCCTCGATCACTTGCTGATCCAGTCACGTGTCGCTTCTCCTGCCGAAATCGCTGAAATGTATCGACTCGGCCAACCGTAATCGAACCATGCCTCAATTCCTATCTCCGCTCGGGAGAACCGTGCTGACACTGTTTGTCATTTGCTCCAGTCTCTCACTCCATGCTCAGGATCAAAGCCGCCTCAATGGCAAAAATTACGAGGAACGCTGTCAGCAATTGGTCGCTTATTTTGCCGCAGCCAAGCCACGCAATGCCCATTTTCCGAAGGAAGCGATGCCTTTTTATGCCGCACGTCTGCAACTTGGCATTGACACTCCCGGCACCTTGCAACAAATCGAAAAAATGGTCGACGCCACGATCAAAGGTCGCCCCGACCCTTTCAATCTGCACGCGTTGATGCATTGCTATTTCCTCCACAAGGACAAACTCACTCCCAGCATCAAACAAAAGATCAAAAGCCATGCCGCCAGTTGGCGCTACTCAAAACCCATCGGCGTGAGTTTGAACTATGAGCTGATGCGCGATGGTGCCGGTTACCTCGCCGCCCAGGAATGGCCCGACATCGTCGATGCCGCAGGCAACAACGCAGCGAAAATCAAAAAAAATTGCGAAACGTGGCTGTGGCGCATCTGGCGCGAGACAACAAACCGCAATGCCAGCGAATACGATGCCCCCGTCTATTATGGCACCGACTTCGCTCCCGCCCGCATGATCGCCGAGTTCAGCAAAGATCCCAAAATGAGCATGGCGGCCAAGATGACCCTGGACTTCATGCTCATCCAAACCGGTGCCCACTGGCATCAAGGCTACCACATCAGCAGCGCGGGACGCGGCAAGTACTGGGGCTCACTCAACCTCGGACCCGATAGCGCCGCGCCCACTAGTGGCATGGCCTATCTGTTTTTTGGCTCCTACCGACCCTTCAAAATCTCTTCCGCACCCCAAGCCTACTGGCTCGCTCACCCCGGCAAATCGCTCTCACCCCAAATCCTCTCGGCATGGCAAGCATCGCTGCCAGAAACTCGCACTGTCCTCGCCACCCACATTTGGCCCGGTCACGATGCTATCGTTCACAAATACGCTTGGTTCACCAAAGGCTACGGACTCGCCAGCCAGCGCGAAGATGGCACCTCTTTCCGCAGCTACCTCTTCAAAGAATGCCGACGCACCATGCTGAAGTGGCAAAGCGAAAAACACGCGAGCACCTTCACCGTCATTCAACAAAATCGCCGACGCCCCCAAGAGAAGAAAGGCAATGCCTTTGCCTACGGCGAAAACCCTTACAGCCAAACCTTCCAATACCAAGGCACTCTCCTCGGCGTCCATGATGTCCCCGAAGAATACGGCTTTTGGATCACACGCGCCCCCTTCACCACCGCTGGCTCCATCCTCGCCAAACAAGAACGCCAAGGCTGGATCGTCTGCCATGGCGGCTCCATGCTCTTTGCCTTCCGCTACACTGGACCAGCGCGATGGGATAAGCCATCCACGCGCGAAAGCCTAGAACTGTGGCGCAACGACGACCGACGCGGCGGCTGGATTCTTGAAACAGCTCCACTTGCCGATTTCGCTGGTGGCGGCGTCTCAGCAGAACTCCAACGTTTCGGCGATGCGATTCTTGCCTGTAAGATCGATGATCAAACGAAACAATCCCCACCCCGTCTCCGTTTCCGCAATCTCAAAGGAAATGTCCTCGATCTCACTTGGAAGGACCTAAAATCCCCGCTCAAGGATGAGTGCAAACTCAATGGCAAAGCCGTCGACTACTCAAAATTCCAGCTCTTGCGCACCAACAACGCCAGTCAACCGAATGGCGGCGCGCTTACGCTCGAGTTCAGTGGAGGTCGCTCTGTCACCTACGATTTCAAGAATTGGGCCATCGTAAACAAAAAATGATTGGCTGAGGCACATCAACCACAATCGAAGTTCGCATCAAAAGATCGGCCACAAAACATTTGTCGCCGAGCACCCCCCGGTGCTCGGCGACTGTTTTCCCATGAAACCAAAAACACACCCCAGAGAGTTTGTTTTTGGAAGTTTTGGTAGCGTGCTACCCACAAAAAAAGCGCTGACCGAAAAACTTTTTGTCTCAATTAATGCAAAAAAATCGCAAAAAGAAATTTTCCCTCCCTTCACCGATCACGAGCCATGCGAGAGGTCTCGGCAAACGGACACCCCGCCTGTCTGGGCCAGCAAGCATCATGACCGCGCGCCAATCGCGATTCGCTAGACCTCTGACCATTGATCACAGACAAAAAAAACCGTGCATCAATCCTGCATCCCCTGATTCCCTCAAGAAGGTTTTGTCCGAAAAACGACAATCGACCAAGCCCCCCGTGGCGGAGGCGTCTCGCCTCCCTGCCCCTCAAAAAAACACCCATTTCCCATGTTGACTCAGGCGCGTCGCCCGCGCCTTCAGCCCTGCGGTCCACCTCGCATGCGCTCGTGTCCATAACAGCTACAAGCCTTCGCCGTTTCCCAATCTTCCTGCCGCCCACTGCTCACTTCCCCAAAATAACTGTTAGATTAAGTAATCTAAAAAATCAATTCATCCAAAATGCAAAGAAAACCTCATCAAATCAACAAGCCACTGAAAACCAATCATTTCAACAGCA
>JBDLWB010000207.1:0-27009 GCA_039804425.1 Verrucomicrobiota bacterium | reverse complement strand
TCCGCCACGGTGCGACGCACGATATCGGGGTAGAGGTCGACGTTTTTCCCAATCACATAAAAAGTCGCTTTGACATTGCGCGAACGCAAGATGTTGAGCAATCGAGGAGTATTGCTCGCATGTGGACCATCATCAAAGGTCAGTGCCACATAAGGACCAGGAGCCGCAACACGACTGAAAGAAACGCCACGCGAGCGAGAAAACTCACCGCTCATTTCCGCATCCGGATTGCGCATCATTCCCCCTTGTTCAAGATAGCCAGCAGCCGATCTCGAACGCGCAGAAAGCGCAGGTGACTTAGCGGGAGAACACCCCGCGATAAAAGAGAAAGAAAGCGCAGTGAGGAAGAAAAAAGTAATGGTTTTCATCAAATTGAGCGACTGAGTGATAAGAAAAAACTGGGGGATTGTCACGATAGAATTTCAGAAATCCTAAATCAATCAACAATCGCAAAAAATCACCCCGCGACAATGCGCTGTCCCATTTCGCCGAGCCCATCAATGCCAAGCTCCACAAAATCTCCGGGCTGCAAGTATCGCGGTGGATTCATGCCCATTGCCACCCCGGCAGGCGTGCCAGTGGCAACAACGTCACCAGGCAATAAGGTCATAAAACGACTGATGTAGCTCAAAACGGTCGCTACGGGAAACATCATATCTCCCGTATAACCATTTTGGCGAAACTCACCATTTACTTTCGTCCACAATCGCAGCGCTTGAGGATCAGCGACTTGTGAAGCGGGAACAAGCCACGGCCCCATCGGACCAAAACGATCGTAACTCTTCCCCTTCATCCACTGACCACCCATTTCTTTTTGATAATCCCTCTCGGAATAGTCACAAAAAACTGAGTATCCTGCGACAAAGTTCATGGCCTCTTGCTCGGAAACATGACTCATCGTCTGTCCAATCACCACCGCAAGTTCAACTTCGTAGTCCAATTTCACCGCCCCTTTCGGTCGAATGATTTCATCATAGGGCCCGCACCAACATGAGCTCGCTTTCATGAAAAGGACCGGTTCCGTCGGGATGCCCTCGCCAAATTCCTTGGCGTGATCTAAGTAATTTTTGCCCACACAAACAATCTTCGATGGTCGGTCGACGGGTGGACCAATGCGCGCAATGCTCGGAATCTCACGTCCACCCACACAACCGTCTTCGACCCATTGTGCCAGCGATTCCATGCCACCCATGGCGAAAAACCCTTCATCATAGTCATGAAACTCTTCACTTGCATCGATGCGACGACCATCGGGCAAAATGACACCTGGTTCCTCGCGCCCCCACTCGCCATGCCGAATCAACTTCATGACAGACATGCTAGTCATTCCCCTCCCTTGTGACAAGTGCGAACGTCGCCCCTGCCACCAACATCCCATACGCGACCCAGAACCTTTGCCCTCTTTCTCCGCATCCGTTTTGTTGCATGCAATGATATTACATCCATCTTAAGCAATTGATCTTGACAAAAGCAGGTAGATTATGCTGAACCGCACGTTTTTTCTCTCGCTTTCTCCAGAAGGTGTGCTAGATTCACGCTCGTTATGGCAACTACTACGAAACGCACACGCTTCTCACGCCGCCTTCCTGACCACGTCACTGATGAGCTAGTCAGCGTCCTCATGGAAGATAAAATCTTTCCTTTCAATGAGCTTTTTGAACGCACTTTTGAGAAACTCAAATTGCGCAATGCCGTTTCGGGTGGAGAAGAAATGCTTCGCTTGCGCGCCTACGAAAAATTGCAAAACTTGGTGACCCGTGGTCTTGTCGAAAAAATCGGCAAGGAATACAAAGGCGGAAAACGAGTCAACGAAGCTCACTCGGATTTCGCCAATGCCGAAGAGGCTTGATGGTTTCTGACTTCCGATCAAAAAAAGCCACGCCTTTCAAGGGTGTGGCTTTTTGTTTGGCATGAGGTGCATCTCAGTTTTTGGACATCACACTTCGCAATGCCGCATACCACTTCGCTGCCATTTTTTCCGCGCCGAATTGATTCGGATGCACAAGGTCGGCAATGGTATCTTTTTTAGGATCGAAACCGATCGATTGATCGACGAAATGCACTTTTGCTCCTGCAGCTTGGTAGCGTTTCACCATTTCATGCAGCGCATCGCGTGCCTCGGGTAGATAAGAGTACTTAGGTAATTTAGCACTGGGAATCGGGCCCGCGACCAGAATGATGACTTGGGGATTAGCCCGACGGAATGCTTGAATCATGGTTTGATGATCCCGAACAATCCCCGCAACCGGTTTCTTGTCGGCAAACTGATTGTGACATGCGTGGATGAGCACAATGTCTGCGCGGATTTGCTGATAATGTGCTGGGACTGTTTTTGCCAAGAACGCGCTATTTTTGCCACCATATCCCTCGTGCGATAACTGTCCAAGGGGCGAGGGCCGTGAGCGCGTGCCGACGAATTTCACCGCTACTTTTTCCTCTGCAAAGAGTTTCGCAAGGGGTTCTCTGTAGTTCGCAAAGGTCGCGCCACCTTCGGTAATGGAGTCACCCACAGGCATGATGGACCAAACCTTTTCCTCTGCATGGGCGGTGATGAGGAGGCAACTACTGATCCATAGTGTTCGTAAGAAAATCATTGGGCTCGGATCGGAATTTGGACGTTACTACTGCGTCTTCCCCGTGGCGGATAACCATCTGCAGCACCGAAAAGATAGGTCGGCTCATCATCTTCAATCAAAAGCGCAGGCCTTTCGATTTTGCGACGACGACTGCCATCGGCCATGGCATAGTCGAGCCCAAGCACTTTGGCGTGCGCCGAAGCTTGCCAATTCAAACCATCCTTGGATTCAAACAAACACAGCCCACCCGAGGCCCCCGAAAAAGTACCAACAACATCGCGCGTCACGGCATAATAACGTGCACCATAGCGTTCACTATACCAAATAAAAGGATCTTCCGCCACCATCCAATGATGACTTCCTGGAGCGGCCTCGAAGACCTTGCCCTTCGTTTTTCGATAAGGCGCTAGCGGCTTAGAGGCGATGGCAACACCGTAGCGCACGTTGCCGCCCATTTCTTTGCCTGGAATGATTTGCACGGCTTTGTAGACCAAAACCACGCCACCATCAGGCCTCATGCATGCTGCAGGATTGGTGACGCACAACGAATCGAAGTCTTTCGGGTTAGAGGAAACATCAACAATCGGCTGCTCCAGTCGCTGCCATGGTCCCGCAGGATTGCTGGCGACAGCCACTCCGATGCGCTGGTTGTTGCGGTGCACCGGATAAGATTTTCCATCACCGTAATTCCCCATGTAGTAGAGGTAGTACTTGCCATCGTGATAAAAAGCATTGGCATTGTGTGTCGCGTCGCCATCCCAGTATTTCTTGCCTGTCTTGGGATTAAGCGGACGCCTCCCGAGAGCAACGTTCACATGTCGATAGGGC
The DNA here is from genome assembly GCA_039804425.1 of Verrucomicrobiota bacterium. Classification (GTDB taxonomy): domain Bacteria; phylum Verrucomicrobiota; class Verrucomicrobiia; order Verrucomicrobiales; family Akkermansiaceae; genus UBA956. The sequence continues at coordinate 23,605 of JBDLWB010000207.1, read as the reverse complement.
CCTTGAGGCTTATCTGCGACAGCGTAAGCGATCTCTGAATGCAATGCCCAACCGGGTGCAAAGGTCGCTTTTTCGGGCCAACGGGAGTAAAATAAATGATACTTCCCATCCTCACCCTTCACAGGCGCGCCACACCAAACATGGTATCCATCTTCCGCAAAACGATTTTCGAGTGGCAATGGTTCCATACGAGAAAAAAGATCGAGCTCTTTTGCTGAGACAGCAAAGAGACTCACGAAAAATAGCAGAGCGATCTTCATAGTGATGTCGTGCTAGCAAGGTATCCATAACCATGACGAACTTGAAGCTTCCCGGTCGCTGGCATTTTGATCTTCCGTGAAAAGGTCCGAGCATTCACATTGTCTTCTACAAGCTCTAAGGCAATTTCTTTTCCACGACCATCACTCACCATCACGGTAGCTTTTTCGACAGATTTTTCATCAAAATTGAGTGGCGCATGCATCTGAATGAGCACCTCTTTGCCGATGCGCTTGAGATTGATTTTTGTCTCATCTTTCGCTAGATAGGAAAGGCTGATGTTGAAGCAGCAGTTGAATTGAATCCATCCCTCAGTCCAGCCAATGTCACCCACCTCGGGATGATACGGATAATGTGCATTTTTGCAGCTACCATCGATGACGAATCGAGCTTCAGCCAGTCGACCAATACCACCTACGTGGAATTTGTACCAACCAAACTCAACGCCCTCGACTTCACGTGGGGCATCGTAGGAGAAGTGCAAGCCCGATGGATTGCGGCCGAACATCTGATCGAAGTGCGACCACACAATTTGACGCAAGCGCTGCTGTTTGCTCTCGCTCTTGATGTAAGGCAGCGCCGCTAAAATGGAGGATGGTAGGCCGATCACGTTTCCAGGCTCGTTCCACTTTTGCGGCGAATCGCCCATCGGAGTCCATCCGTCTTTGTCATCGAGCTTGCGGAAGTCCCAAAAATTGTTGGATCGACGAATGATCACATCAGCCCAATCTTCGATCTTTTGCTGTAAACCACGCGGCGCTTGGTCGGGATATTCTTGCAAAAAATGCGCCATTCCAGTAATCGTCAAAAATTCACTCATGCGCTGACCTTTGGTCGTCTGCGGATGATTCCAATCGAGATTTTGAATCATCCAATCGACTTGCGCTTTGGCCGCATCGAAATAACGATTCGCATCACTGCGCCCCATGCGCTTGGCTACTTCATACATCATCAAGTTTGGCTGCACAGAAAAACCCGGGGGCAAGCAACCTTTGGTGCTACCGATTTTTTTCTTGAGTGCGAGCAAGTTGTGCTCAGGGCTTTCGTCATAGGGATAATTGCGATCTTTTTTCGGATCATCCCAGACCGAGAAAGCGTAGTCGCTCACTACTTGAAAGTTTTGCTCGGGCAAATACTCCGCGAGTACGGGCCAAGCATAGAGAAAATAAGCAAGCTGCGATTTGATCATCTCGTGCTTCAATTTTTGCGTCACAATCACATCGGCACCCCAATGAATCAGTTTGACGAGATCAGGTGCCTCATCACGATACGGCTCCAATGCCCCCCAAAGCTTGGGGTTTTTCGGTTTTTCGTAACGAACCTGAGAAGGCATGCGTTGATAGGCACTCGGATTCGAGAGATATTGCGGCACTAAGGTGTGCAGCTCCCAGCCGAAATGATGATCATCACGCCAACCAAAAGAACCACCACAAACGTTGCGGTCGTTACCAACATGATGGCGGGAATCGATCATAAAATTGACCGCATTCTGGTAACTCACACGCTCTAACCAAAAATGACCGATACGAAATGGAACAGACACGTGTTCACCCGCTTGAACGACGTATTCAACGGCAGAAATCGGATTAAATTCGCTGAAATCGCCAATGTTTTTCTGAATCACACCACGGTGAAGCACTTCGCCTCCGCTTGCTGCACGCACCACAAAAGCTGTGCCATCAGGTAAAGTCGGAGCTGTAAAGCGCTTGGGCTTACCAATGTTGAACCCACTTTGATTTAGATAAATCAGCGGCACTTTGGGAATCGATTTCGCAGCACCATGTCCGCCGGAGTTTTGTGCGATCGGCGGGAGATCGCCTTTGCCTGCTGGCCAGACGACTATCTCTTTCACGCGTGCCACTCCATCTTTGCTGTCGTCGATCACAACCTTCAATCGATCGGTCGTAACAGTCACCGTCGCGTCGAACGCAATTGACAGAGCGACATTGCGATTCTTGCTGACGACAGCGGCGGGAATGGTAATCCATTTTTGACCATCATGAAATTGCACAGAAAACCCCGCAATCGCATCTTTGGCTCCGAAGCCGCTATAGACATGGATGCCCGCGAGAGTTTGCTTTTCTGCAAGCTGCAATTCAATCGATGGTGTGCGATCGTTTTTTTCACTGACCCATCGCGACGCATCGTTGATCTTGCCATCGACGGCATTACTACCAGGATACTCCTTAACTTGGGAACTCGCTTTAACCTGAGCAATTTTGACAGGCTTGATTTGTGCAGCTAAGGGCACAACCGAACACGCAAAGAGAAAGAAAATTGATTTTTTTGTCATAAAATATCGTTAGACTGTTGTTTGATAATTCGACTGATAGTTTGAGATTTTTCCAAAGAATAGTAGTACCAAAGCTAGAGGGTGCAGGAAGGCCATGATCCAAAACCATGTACCATAACCACTCCCCTGCACCGCTTCAATCAACCAACCAGCAATGAAGTGAATCGTTTGATCAAGAAAGCCCGCGGCCTTGGTCGATGGACCAGAAACCATGCTTGCTACCAATGTGTTCATGATGATGCCACCGAGAGTCGAACCTGCCGCAACCACACTGAAGACAGTACCTACGGAATGCTTTGGCACGACATCGACGACCAGTGAACTGATGTTGATAAGCCAAGCAAGTGATGCGATGACTGTAACCACAGTGATGGTCAACGTCAGAGTCAATCCGGTAACCATGCTGATCAACGGCGATAGCGGAACGAGCAACGCACAAATCAACATCACGCGCATTCTTCCCACAACGGGCGAATGGCCTTTTTTGATCCAATGGCCAGACCACCAACCGCCGACCAAGCTCCCTACTCCTGCAGCAGCGTAAATGACCCATGTAATTGTCAATGCTTCCTGACTTACGCCACGCTCGCTGCTGAGGTATTTCGCAAACCAGAATTGATAGAAATACCAGACAGGGTCGGTGATCAATCGGCCAATCAATAACAACCAGGTCGGGCGAAAACTCAACACTTGTTTCCAAGTCCATGACTCCTGGGGCTGAGCATTTTCGGCATCAGTGTCCCCTTCTTCGATCATTGCTAACTCCGATGCCGAAATGTAGGAATTTTGACGCGGGCTACGATACAGTAGCAACCAAGGAATCAACCACAACAAGCCCACGGCCCCTGTTATGATGAAAGCCAAGCGCCATCCTGTGCCCTGCCCCAGCATATCTTGTAGCCAGGGAAATGCCTGTCCGTATGGATATGTGGCCAAAGGAATCACAATGTAAGGCGCACAAGTCGCCCCAATGGTTGCCCCCATGGTGTAAAAGCCAATCGCTAATCCTCGCTCTCTAGCAGGAAACCATTCTGACACTACCTTGGAAGCGGCAGGCCAAATCCCCGCTTCACCTAATCCTAACAAAAATCGATAGGAACTCATGGAACGCATGCCTTGCGCCGCTGCCGTGAGCATGTTGGCCACTGACCACCAAATGACAAATACGAGGGTGCCTGTTCTCGTACCGAGCCGATCAACAATTTTGCCCGAAATCAAATAGGCGATGGTATAAGCCACAAGGAAGATGTTCACAACATTGGCGTAGTCATGATCATCCATGCCAAGGTCTTTTTGAATCGTCGGCGCTAGGGCGGAGAGAGTCTGACGGTCGACATAATTCAATACAGCCGCCAAGAAAATCAAGCCAATGATCCACCAGCGCAATCCGGGTATGATGAGGGTCTTTTTCACGTGCAATGAGTAACGTGCATCCTGAACGAAATCTGACGCGTGAAAATGGAAAAATTTGCCATGATCCGTCCAAACGATCTCATTTTACGAAAATTTCTCGTAAAAGCCTCAGAAAAACCGCTGCAGATTGCTTTCCTGTATCGAGCACTTCGTTATGATGCAAGGGCTCAGCACCCATCCCAGCTGCCCAGTTGGTCAGACAAGAAAAAGCCATCACCTCGATCCCCAGCGCGCGGGCTTGAATCGCTTCCAGCACTGTACTCATGCCAACCGCATCGGCTCCCATTGCCTGCAACATCCGAATTTCTGCCGGAGTCTCATACTGGGGCCCTCGCAGACCGGCATACACGCCTTGATGCAAAGGCATACCGGTTCGATGAGCCACCGCCATGACGCGCTCACGCCACTCACGGGCATACACCTCACTCATATCGATGAAATGCGGACCACCCTCCAGCGGCGATGTCCCCGTTAAATTCAAATGATCATGCAACATCATCCACTCACCTGGGAGAAAATCCCGACGCATCGAACCTGCCGCATTGGTCAAAACCAAGCGCTTGACGCCACGCTCCGCCAACCAACGAATGCCCTGCGTCACATCTTTCGCAGTGTGGCCCTCATACAGATGCACGCGCCCTTGCATCACCCACATGCGTTGACCTTGGTAATTGCCTAACAAAAACCTCCCCCGATGCCCCACGACGCGTGATTCGGGCATTCCTGCTTCCGCAAAGCTGACTTGATCGAGGATTTCCATGGTATCGACCATGCTACCGAGACCAGAACCCAATACCAACGCTTGTTCGGCGATCATCTTATGTGTGGGGTAAAAATAAAAATCCTAACTCATCAATGCTCGCGCCCAGAGGAAGCGTCATGCCAGCAGCAGGAAGCGCAGGGCCATGAAGTGTTATGCGACCATCATCATCAAGAGTCCAGTCGTGCCCTGGCAGCACAATCCCAGAAGAACCGTCTTTCATACCAAGCTGCTCCGGACTCGTCGACGCACCACGTGGTGGATGCGGCATGGACATCGCGAGCACAATGCCCTTTTCTTGCAAACACGCGCAATGCACAATGCCATCGGGCAAAGATCCTGGTTGATAATCGAAGTCAAAAAACACCCCCGACACAACATGACCACGTGCTTGTTCGAGCATTTCGCGCGTCGCTGCTCCGCCCACTCGAATGCGGGTATTGTAAAGACTAGGCGCATCCATTTTCACCTTGTTGCCGTAAATGCCAGAAAATCCCGTGTGCACCGCTAGCAATTCCTGCGCCGTCGCATCGTGCTCCCACATCGCGAGTTCGTCGCCCCGTGGAATGGCATGGATCTGCCCCAACTGCAAACCATTGACCCATGATCGAGCCATGTCGTTTTTTCGCGTAAGCAATGATGCCGATCGACGCGTCAATCCAAGGCTACTCGCATACTGCCACGATTTTCGCACGCGCTCCGCAGTCGCCTCGCTCGCAGTCAGTGGCTGTGAGACAACAACGGTCAACGGGTAAGGCAAATGATACGGCATTTTTTTAAAAAAACGACCGCGTTCAAACGAAAATACCGAGCCCCACGCACCGTCAATCCATAAGGGAACGACAGGAGAGCCCGCGCGACGAGCCATAAGTTCAAAACCTTTTTTGACCACTTGCACCGTGCCCGTGCGCGTCAACTCTCCTTCAGGAAAAAGACAAACGACATGACCTGCTTCCAGCGCCTCACTCACCAAGCGAATGGCATCTTTCGCCCTTGTCGGAGAAATCGGCACGGTGTTGAACAATCGGGCGAACCACCCGACCCCACGCGCGCGCATGAAACCTTCATACATGACAAATCGCACCGGACGATGACAAGCGGCCGATACCAAAAAGGCATCTGCCCACGTCACATGATTGGGCAACAATAAGACGCCACCCTTCTCGGGAATGTGTTCTGAGCCGATCACCTTAAGCCGATAGAGCAAACGTACGAGCGGCAGAATCAATACACGCAACAATTCAGGTAACCATTTTTTCGTAGCAGCGATCGCCAAAAACAATGTCAGCAGTGCCAACGCAAAAAATTGCCATTGCACGGAAATCCCCACGGCTTTGAGCAAAAACTGCAACAACACCGCGATGATGCCACCCGCGTTGTTGAAAAAATTGGATACCGCAATCACCGTGCCGCGCGTCTCGGCGGGCGGATGATCTTGCAAGAAAGCGTTCACCGGCACCAAAAACATCGCAGCCCCAGCTCCTGCGACACCCAATACATAAGGCAAAATCACACTGACCAGTGGCAGATACGCAAGAACCAACAATGCAACAAACATCACGATTAATCCAATTGGCGCCAAAGACCACTCGATTCCACGTTTGCTCAAGATGCCAGCAAAAATGCTGCCCGCAGCAATGCCTATGCTGACGAATAACATCATGAATGAAATAGCGGTGCCTAATTCCGCCCCACTCGTCAATTTGGCAATCTCGATCACCACCAAGTTGATGAATCCAGCAAAAGCCCAAAAATACGCCGTGCCCAATGCTGCGATCCGCAACTCTCGATCCGCCCACACCATCTTGCTATCGACGAGCTGACGCACCAGCAATTTTGCTCGAAATGGCTCATGCCCCTGCGCCGGAGTATGACGAATTCCCTGGGCAGCAAGACCACCCACGAAGGCGATTCCCGCGATCCATACCAACGTGTGCCAAACGGATTGCCAACCATCATCATGCGACGCCAAATGATGGTCAAAACACAAACCACCCATCATCTGCCCAGCCAAAATCGCGAGAATGACCGTGCCTTCGACCAAGCCAGTGGCAAAAGCTAACCGTCGTGATCCCACCAACTCTTTCACAATCCCCAATTTAGCAGGACTCAGGAAACAGCATTGCAAAGCATAAAGCAGAAAACAACCCAAGGCCAAAATCATTGACCCCAGCGCGATCGATGCCATCAACAATACCACAATGACCCATTGCGCAATCCCCGCCACCCGAATCACGGTGCTTTTAGGAAAAAAATCACCCATCCAGCCCGCCACCGGAGAGAGCAAGAGATAAGGCAAGACCAACAACAAACTCACAACGTATTCGGTGTTCTGCGCCATGCCACCCCCCAGGCCTTTGACCGCCAACCAGGCACCCAAGGGAATCAATAAAAACTTCATGATGCTCACCGTGAAGGCGTTTTGCATCTGCATGACAATCAATGACCAAAATGAGCCCCATGCCGGCTTGGCCAAACCACGATCAATGTCTTCGCTCATCCGCGATCAGAGAATCAGAAAAACCAAAGTCCTACAAGCTCCAACAACGAGATGATTTGACTCATTGTGTGCCTAGCACTTCCCAAACGATAAGACTTCTCTCAGATCTATCGGATCTTGTGGAAAAACCCATGAGTCTCTGTGTCAAGAACAACAGAAACTAGGGCGCTGGATCAACGACGTTGACGGAAAGCTGAGGGAAGTCGGTGACTTGCACAAGAGCGATGCCGTATGTCGCCGCAATTTCAGGGGCGTCGGAATGATGATATGCATCCCGATAATACACTTCTTTGACACCATAGGCGCAAAGAGTTTGCATGCAGGCAGTACAGGGCATGGTGGTAGTCGCCACAATTTTCGCTTCACCACGTTTGAATAAACTGCACAAATTGACTTCTGCGTGCAGCATGAATTTTTGCCGTTTTTCGCGGTCTAACCAAAAACCAGGAGGCGCATCAAAACCTGGAGCGAGACCGTTGTATGCGGTTGCGATCACGCGATTGTCGTGATCCAGCGCCGCAGCGCCAACTTTGCGGTAGGGGTCTTCCGAGCGCAAGCTCGCCACATGCGCCAAAGCCATGGCGTATTGTGGTATGGAAAGACGCTCGGAAGACATAAAACCCCAAAAAAATCAATCGCAGCCACAGCCACCACCACCGCTACCCCCGCAGCAACCACCACCTTGCGCTTGCGCAAAGTCATCTGCCGTCGGCACGCGACCCAACTCGAGGGTCAGACCAACGTATTTGCCAATCGCACGCTGAAGAGTCTCCAACTCACGCTGCGCCTCTAAAAAATTGCGGGCCACGTCGTTGGCGAGCAGCGCATCACGAGCTTCTTCAAACTCGCTGATCTCACGAGAAGACAGCTCGATGCCTGAATGTTGCTTGTGGTGCAGTTCTTCACCGCGCTCGTTCACGCTTTGATACTGCAGACGTGCAGCGTCATCGCCGAAAAACGCTTCGACTTTTTCAGTCAGTTGTTGAAAGGTAACATCATTGGCAATCGTGGCACACAGCTCACGAGTTTTCACCATCACGGTAGATTCATCGGATAAAAGCGACATGCGCTACCGATAAGGGCGATCACGCGCTTTGGCAAGCACCAAGGGAGAAACAACACGCAAAAAAACGACCGCCCCAGAGGAGCGGTCGTTGTGAAGACTGCTTGCAGCTTGACGATTAGATCGCCACTTCCGAGATCGTCTTAAGAACGCGACTAGCGATCGCGTATGGATCTCCCTGGCTGTTGGGACGACGGTCTTCCAAATAGCCTTTGTAGCCGTTATTGACAAAGCTGTGAGGAACACGGATCGAAGCACCACGGTCAGCAACACCATAGCTGAACATGTCGATCGATTGCGTTTCATGCAAGCCTGTGAGACGCATATGGTTGTCTGGACCGTAGACTGCAATGTGCTCGTCACGATTTTTCTCGAACGAAGCCATCAATTTTTCAAAGTATTCCTTGCCACCCACTTCGCGCATGAATTTGGTGGAGAAGTTGCAGTGCATGCCAGAACCATTCCAGTCAGTCGCGCCGAGAGGTTTGCAATGGTATTCTACGTCGACACCATATTGCTCGCAAAGACGATTCAGCATGTAGCGAGCCACCCAGATTTCATCGGCAGCTTTCTTCGAACCTTTGCCGAAAATTTGGAATTCCCATTGACCCTTCGCCACCTCAGCATTGATGCCTTCGTGGTTGATGCCTGCTTCAAGGCAGAGATCGAGATGCTCTTCGACAATCTGACGTGCGATGTCGCCCACATTCTTGTAACCCACACCACAATAGTAAGGGCCCTGTGGAGCTGGATAGCCGTCTTTCGGGAAACCGAGGGGACGACCATTCTGGTAAAGGAAATATTCCTGCTCAAATCCAAACCAAGTGTCAGCGTCATCCAAAATGGTCGCACGGGTGTTGGATGGATGCGGAGTTACGCCATCAGGCATCATCACTTCGCACATCACCAAAGCGCCATTCAGACGAGTCGCGTCTGGGAAAATGGCAACTGGCTTCAACACGCAATCCGAACTACGGCCTTCTGCTTGTTGAGTAGAGCTACCATCGAAGCCCCAATTGGGAAGTTGCTCAAGCGTAGGAAATTGCTCAAATGCTTTGATTTGCGTTTTGCTACGAAGGTTCGGCACAGGAGTGTAACCGTCCAGCCAGATGTATTCCAATTTGAATTTGGTCATGATGTTAGATGTGTTTTGATGGGTGTGACACAGATATGAAACAGATTCATTCAAGTTGCGAGCGAAATCTGAAGAATCTCATAATCACAAAACAGGGAAAGCAATTTTCGCGCCAACTTTTTTGAATTATGAATTTTTTTCAATTTGCCTGATTCCCTCGAATCTCGTAGGAAAAAGCCACACCATGCCTGATTTGGAGGAAATTTCTACAAAGCCCAACTTGCTTCGCTGGTCGGGATTGTCCGATGTCGGACGTTTTCGCAAAAACAATGAAGACGCCTTTCTCGCACTCACTTTCGATGCGCAGGAGCTTCGTTATTTAGGAAAAGTGGGAGAAGGCACACTGGATTGGGGGGATTACGTTTTTGCTGTGAGCGATGGAATGGGCGGAGCCAAGTCGGGCGAATTCGCCAGTAAAATTGCCGTGGAGCAAATTACCAAACTACTCCCCCGCAGCTTTCCGCGGAGCGCTCAGCGGCTGGAAGCGGGGCTCACCGATGTGATGCGCGAGTTGTTTGAACGCATTCATCTCAATATGGTGCAACTCGGTCGCTGTTACGAGGAGTGCGCTGGTATGGGTGCTACGCTGAGCTTGTGCTGGATCATGCCCGACTGGATTTACTTTGGACACATTGGTGATAGCCGCATTTACTTTCTCCCCAAAAACGGCGCTATGATGCAAGTCACGCACGATCACTCGCATGTCGGTTGGTTGCAACGCACGGGCAAAATCAATGAACGACAAGCTCGCACTCACCCGCAACGCCATGCCATCAATCAGGTGCTCGGCGGAAAAATGCAGAAAATCGATCCACAGATCGGACGCATTGGCTGGGAATCAGGAGATCGATTGCTGATTTGCTCCGATGGATTGGTCGATGGTCTCTGGGATCGTCGGATCGAAGAACTCGCTCGTCAATCCACCCCAGAAGAGGCACTCAACACCGTCGCACTCGTGCGAGAAGCAGTCAGCGATTCCGGACGCGACAACACCACCGCGCTCCTCATCGAACTGATATAAATCAGCACAGACTTCCCCTCGAATTCAGCATGCAGCATCCCCCTCATCTCAACCTAGCCGATTTTGCCCAGAAGACTTGCTTGTGAAATTTTTCACAAAGTTCTCTTGCACGGCGCGTGTGTCTGCGCCATAGTGCGCGCGCTTACGAGAACTTTCTCTTCGCGGCACATCCTTACTAGCCATGAGCGACTCCACTACGGCCCCTGCGGAAATCAAGCTACCCAAAGACCTCGCTGCCGAAAAAGGCATGGTCAACGTGCAAATCGACGGTGTTTGGCACCAGTTCCCGCGCGGAACAAGAATGATCGAAGCCTGTCGCGCTGTGCAAGTGGAGGTACCGCATTACTGCTATCACCCCAAACTCTCCTCTCCCGGCAATTGCCGCATGTGTTTGGTGCAAATGGGCATGCCGCCTCGCCCCGCACCCGGACAAGAGCCGACTCGTGACGAACAAGGCTACGAACCCATCGGCTGGATGCCTCGCCCGGTCATTGCTTGCGCCAACACCGTCAGCGAAAACATGGGCATTCGCACCAAGGGCGAGCTGGTGGAAAAATGCCGCGAAGGTGTGATGGAATTTTTGCTGATCAATCACCCGCTCGATTGCCCCATTTGTGACCAAGCCGGCGAGTGCCGACTCCAAGAATTTTCGGTCGGCTTCGGACGCGGTTCTTCGCGCTTCGTCGACCTCAAGGTCAAGAAGCCCAAAAATGTCGAAATCGGACCCCGCATTCGCTTGGACGATGAACGTTGCATCATGTGCAGCCGCTGCATTCGTTTCATGGACGAAGTCGCTGGCGACCCGGTTCTCGGCTTTACCCAACGCGGCACGCACACCACTCTGACCGTGCATCCAGGTCGTTTGCTCGATTCGAATTACTCGCTCAATACCGCCGACATCTGCCCTGTCGGCGCGCTGACCTCGAACGACTTCCGTTTCCAAATGCGTGTCTGGTTCTTGAAAGAAACCAAGAGCATCGACGTCAACTGCGGCACGGGCACGAACATTACGATCTGGACCCGCAGCAACAAAATCCATCGCATTACGCCACGTCAAAACGACGAGGTCAATTCGTGCTGGATGCCGGATTCGCACCGTCTCAACTTCCATTATGTCGATAGCGATGCCCGCCTCACTGAGCCACTGGCACGCGGAGAAAATGGCACGCATGAAGCCACGACATGGAGCAAAGCGATGGCACAAATCGCTGCCAAGTGCACGGGTTATCAGGCAAACCAAATCGCCGTGATTGGGTCGGGCCGCATGACCAACGAAGAACTTTTCCTCACGCAGACTTTGTCGCAGAAACTCGGCAACACTGCTCTCAGCTTGGTGCCGCGCACTGGCGAGGCCGACCATCTTTTGATCGCGGCCGATCGCAATCCGAACACCACGGGTGCGCAACTGATTTGGAAAAAGGCTGCGCCAGCGGCTTCACTCGACGCCATCCGCGACGGCGTGCGCAATGGACAAATCAAGGTGCTTTTCTCGCTCGGAGAAGACCTGATCACCGATGCCGGATTTACTGCAGCGGAGTTGGCGAAGCTCGACTTCCACGTGCACAGCCACATCCTCGCCAACCCCACCGCGCAAGTGGCCGACTTGGTCTTGCCGGCGTCCGCCTTTGCCGAGAAACGTGGTTCGATGGTGAATCTGAGCGGTCGCTTGCAACGCCTCAACGCCGCCTGCACCCCTCCGGGACAGGCTCATGACGACTGGGAAATTCTGCGCGATTTGATCCAAGCGATCACGGGGGAAAAACAAGATCTCGCGATGATCGAGCAAGTTTTCAAGCAACTCAGCCTAGAGGTCAAAGAGTTCGAAAACCTTACCCTTTCCAAAATTGGCGATCAGGGCACGGTGATCACTACCACCGATCACAAAATCCCATTGCTCGAAAACGAACGGGCCCGCAAAGCTGCCGGCACGATTAATGGCTAATTTTTCACTCTTTCTCGAATTCACCATGGATATCGCTTTACTCATCACCATCATTGTTAAAATCATCACGCTCACCTTCGTGGTGGTTTTGCCTCTTGTGCCGGTTTCGGTGTATTTTGAACGTCGCTTCTCGGCGATCATCCAAGACCGTGTGGGACCGAACCGCGTGGGCATTCCGCTGACGCTCTTTGGCGCGAAGAAAGACTTTTCGTTCTTTGGTTTGATCCAGCCGGTCGCCGATGGCGTGAAGCTTTTCCTCAAAGAAGACTTCACCCCCGCCCATGTGCGCAAGGCGTTTTACTGGATGGCACCTGCGCTGACTGTCGCACCGGCACTGATCACCCTCTGTGTGATTCCTTTTGGCAGCGACATTCAACTTCCAGGAATGGATCCGGTGAAATTGGTGATCGCCGACATCAATGTAGGTCCTCTGTTCATCTTTGCCATCGCATCGCTCTCGGTTTACGGCATCACCTTGGCCGGCTGGTCGTCGAACTCGAAGTTCCCCTTCATCGGCGGTGTGCGCTCGACCGCTCAAATGATTTCCTACGAGATTGCGCTGGGGCTCTCGATCATTCCTGTGTTGCTCTACTTCGGTGAACTCAATCTCAGCAAAATCGTGCAATTCCAAGCCGACCATGGCTGGCTGCTGTTGCCCCTCTGGGGACACGGCGAAGGCGCACTTTCTCTCACCAGCAAGCTGCTGTTCTGGATTCCGGCTTTTATCTCGTTTTTGATTTTTACGATCTCCATTTTTGCCGAAACCAACCGTATGCCATTCGACTTACCTGAGTGTGAAACGGAGCTCGTTGGAGGGTATCATACCGAATATTCTTCGATGAAATTCGCGATGTTCTTCATGGGCGAATACGCCGCGATGGTGGTTGGTTCCGCTTTGATCGTTACGCTGTTTTTTGGTGGTTGGTCCTTGGGCTTCGGAGCCGATGCCTTCATTGCCGATCTCGCCATCGGCGGTTTCAAAATCGGCGGCTTGCTCCACCTCGGCGTTTTCCTCGCGAAGGTGATTGCCTTCATTCTGTTTTTCATTCTTGTGCGCTGGACCGTGCCTCGTTTCCGCTACGACCAATTGATGAAACTCGGCTGGGTGATTTTCTTTGAAGCCGCGCTGATCAATGTGTTCCTCGCCGCACTCGTCATCGCCGCCCCTGCCCTCAGCGGTCTGATCCTTGCGATTGGTGCTGTGCTACTCGTCGTCACGACTGCTGCAATCATCTACGTCGCTAAAGTTTCTGAAGCCAAAGTCCGTCCCGCGTAATCTCTTACTCTCTGCATTATGGCCATTGTCAAACTCACACGTCCCAAACTTTCCGCCGGTGAAAAAATTTACTTCGGCGCTCTGCTCAAAGGATTTTTCCTGACGATGAAGCACGCCGTCGCGTCGCTCTTCAATAAATCGCGCGGTGCCAGCACCTTGGCCTCATCGGGTCTCGGCGTTACCATGCAGTTTCCAGAACAACGTTGGGACGACCACATGCCCGAGCACTACCGTGGTGCGCCGACCCTAGTGACCGACGAGCAAGGTCGCGAGCGCTGTGTTTCGTGCCAGTTGTGCGAATTCATTTGCCCACCCAAGGCGATCAAAATCACTCCAGGCGAGATTCCTTCTGACGATCCTTGGGCCAAGGTGGAGAAACGTCCGAAGGCTTTTGATATTGATATGATTCGCTGCATTTACTGCGGCATGTGCGAAGAGGTCTGCCCCGAGCAAGCCATCTTCCTGCGCAAGGACTACCTGATCACAGGGCTCAATCGTGCGGACATGGTCCACAACAAAGAAAAACTCTACGAGATCGGCGGCGTGCGCGTGGGCTTGGTCAATAAGTGGAACGAAATCAAGTAATCCATCCTCTGCAATAACCATTTTTTACTCACTCCCATGCCCTCACCTATTTTTTGGCTTTTTGCCATGCTGATGTTGTTCGGTGCCGCTGCCGTGGTGCTGTTGCCCAATCCCGTCGCCAGCGCGATGTCGATGGTGGCGTCGTTTGTCGGACTGGCAGGCCTGTTCATTGGACTCAATGCGTATTTTGCGGGCATCATTCAAATTCTGGTCTACGCCGGCGCCATCATGGTGTTGTTCATTTTCATCATCATGTTGCTGGATTTGAATACCGACAAAAAACGCGTGCCCAAAATGATGCCGTTGTTTGCGGGTTTGGGGATTGTCATTGCGTTCACGATTCAATTGATCGGCATTACCTCGACCCATCCCAACCGCGCGATGACGGAGCTCAATCTTCCTGCCGCTGCCGAACATTACACCAACAAACTGCCTGACCCAGAAAAACCCGGCAATACGTTGGTAGTGGAAACGCAGATTTCGAAGAACTTGCGCAACAATACCCTGCCCGACGTGCATTTGATTGGTCAAAGCCTCTTCACGCAATACAACTTGCCGCTGCAAATTCTCGGCGTGCTGCTGCTCGTCGCCACCGTCGGGGTGGTGGTACTTTCGAAAAAACAAACTCTTTAATCCGCCATGCCTACCTTGAACCAATACCTCCTCGTCGCAGGTCTGCTTTTTGCCATCGGCCTTACCGGCGTTGTGCTGCGCCGCAACATCATTGTGGTCTTTATGTGCTTGGAGCTCATGCTCAGCGCGGCCAACCTGACCTTGGTCGCCTTTTCACGCTTCCAGCCGAACGCCGCTGGGCTGCCCGATATCCACGGTCAAATGCTGGTCTTTTTCGTGATCACCGTCGCAGCCGCCGAGGTCGCCGTCGGCCTAGCGATCATTGTCGCACTCTACCGCTCGCGCCAAACCATTTACACCGACGAACTCACGGTTCTGAAAGGGTAAGGAATGCAATAATCTGTGGTTAATTTTTTCTTTTTATGAACATCGCTTGGTATCTCCTTCTTCTGCCGCTGCTCATCGCCGCAGTGAATCATTTGCTGTTTTCGAAGCAACATACGATCGCCTCGTTGCTCTCAACAGCCTCGGCTGTGGTGACTTTTGGCATCGCTGTGTCGCTCTTGGGCAGCACGGCCTCGCCTGAATCGTATTCGTGGATTCGGGTCGGATCGTGGTCGCTCGACATCGGCATCGCGCTGGATCCGCTTTCCACCGGCATGATGATTGTCGTCACGGGTGTGGGCATGCTGGTTCATCTGTTCTCGCTCGCCTACATGAAAGATGATTCGGCCAAAGCTCGATTTTTCACGGGCTTGTCCTTGTTCATGTTTTCGATGACGGGCATTGTCTTGGCCAACAACTTCATCATGACCTTTGTGTTCTGGGAGTTGGTGGGTCTGAGCTCCTACTTGCTGATTGGTCACTGGTATCAAAAAGACTCGGCAGCCGATGCCTCGAAAAAAGCCTTTCTCACCAACCGCATTGGCGACTTTGGTTTCATGATTGGCATCTTGCTGCTGTGGAATATTACGGGCACTTTTTCGTTTGCCGAAATGAAATTGCCCGAGGGCTTGGCCACTGGCGCATTGGTCGCCGCCCTGCTTTGCATCTTCTGCGGAGCCGTGGGTAAGTCCGCTCAGCTACCGCTCCACGTCTGGCTGCCGGATGCGATGGAAGGTCCTACTCCCGTTTCCGCACTGATTCACGCCGCAACCATGGTGGCAGCGGGTGTTTACATGCTGTTCCGCGTGCAGGTCTCGCTCGGGGCCGAATGTTTTGCTAACGACGCTGGCACGGTGATTTCTTGGATCGGTGGCATTACCTCGTTGGTTGCCGCACTGATGGCAACGCAACAAGATGACATCAAACGCATCTTGGCTTACTCGACCCTCTCGCAACTCGGCTACATGGTGATGACCGTAGGCCTCGGCGCGGGCGATGCGGGCATGTTCCACCTGTTTACTCATGCTTGGTTCAAAGCCTTGCTCTTCTTGGGGTCTGGTGCCGTGATCTTCGCATGCCACCACGAACAAGACATCTGGAAAATGGGCGGCTTGCTGAAAAAAATGCCCATCACTGGTATCACCTTTTTCTTGGGCTACGCCGCGCTGATTGCCGTTCCTTTTGTGACATCGGGATTCTGGTCGAAAGAAGAAATCCTCTCTGCCGCCTACCATCACAATAAGGCGCTATTTTGGATCGCCGTTTTTGTGGCTTTTCTGACCACGTTTTACATGACCCGACTGTTTGTTGTGGCATTCTTGGGCAAAACCAAGAGCGACCATGCCGACCATGCGCATGAAGTGGGCCCATTGATGTATGTGCCGCTTGTCATCTTGGCTGTGATGGCACTGTTCTCGGCGTCGAAATTGGGCGGCTTGGACATTGCCGCGAAACTCTCTGCCATTCGTCCAGAGGCGCAGCATCACGATTCCCTTGTCTTGATCGCTTCGATTTCAACCTTAGTTCTCGGCTTGCTCTGCGGCTTTGTGCTCTATCGTGGCAAAACCAAAGATCCGCTGTCGATGGCTCTGTTCCGCGAGCGATTTTACATTGACCGTCTTTACGACAACTACTTGGTTCGTTACTTCCAGGACGCCTTTGCTGCGATTGTGCACTTTTTTGATGAGCTTCTCATCAACGGCTTGTTGGTTGGTGGCTTCACTCGCTGCGTGCAAGGTTTGGGGCTGTTGGTGCGCCGCACGCAATCTGGCAATTTGCAAACCTACGCGGTCTTTTTGGGAGCAGGAGTGCTGCTCGTGATTTACCTGGTTGTGTTCTAACTTTTTCTTTCCCATGTCCTCACTTCTTTTCATCATTCCCTTTTTTGCGGCGATCGCGATCATTTTTGGCGCACCGGCGAAATTTCTCGCACGCATGGCAGCTCTCGTGACTTGTGCGATCGGACTCTATGCCGTCGCCACATGGAAAAATGCCGAAGCGTGGTCGATGTCGATCCCCGTGCTCGACGTGCCATCGATTCACCTTGCCTTTGGTTTTCTCAATGGCACTTCGGCCGTGATGGTGGCTCTGGCGGTCATCGTCTTGCTGGCAGCCGTAATCAGCGGTCAAGCACCGGATGGGAAAGAAAAGCTCTACTACTCCTCGAGCCTGTTGATCGGTGCTGGTGCCATTGGCGCATTTGTGTCGACCGATTTGTTTTTCTTCTATGCCTTTCACGAGCTCGCCTTGATTCCTACCTTTTTGATGATTGGCCTATTAGGTCGCGGCAATCGCAAGGAGATTGCTTGGAAAATTACCATCTATCTCGGCGTAGGTTCGCTGATTCTGTTGGCAGGCTTGATGTGGTTGGCGAACGTAGCGGGAACATTTGACATCACTGCCATGCTCGCCCAGCAAAAAGCCGGCACGCTGGTGATTGATGCTGCCACGCAGAAATCGATCGCTGCCTTGTTGATCGTAGGATTTGGCATCTTGGTTTCGCTTTTCCCCTTTCACTCATGGGCGGCCCCCGCCTACGCCAGCGCTCCGGCACCCACTGCGATGCTTCACGCCGGTGTGTTGAAAAAGTTCGGACTCTATGGCCTCATGCAACTCGCCTTGCCGCTACTCCCGATCGGCATGAATGCTTGGCTGACGCCTTTGTTGGTTCTGCTCCTGGGCAACATCCTCTGGGTGGGATTTGTGACGATCAATCAGAAACGCCTCGATGCCATGCTCGGTCACTCTTCCGTCATGCACATGGGCTACATTTTCCTCGCACTTGCCGCTGTGGTCGCGGCTCAGGCAGCGGGAAAAACGAATGAATTTGGCATTCCTGCGGCGACGGTGTTGATGTTTGCTCACGGCATTTCCATCGCCCTGCTGTTCGGTCTCGCCGACCGTGTGGAGAGTCGGACGGGAACGCTGGATTTCTCAGAATTGGGAGGATTGGCAAAATCGGCTCCCACTCTTGCCTTTTTGTTCGGACTGGGTGGCATGGCTTCTTTGGGCCTGCCCGGTCTTGCCAACTTCTCGGGTGAGGTCATGGTGTTCCTTTCAGGTTTTGAAGGTCGCAGCGCCGGTGGTGATCTCGGTCCTGTTCAAATTGCGACCATTCTTTCGCTCTGGGGCGTGGTCATGAGCGCCGTGTATGTCTTGCGCGGATTCCGCAAAACTTTCCAAGGACCTACCGTGAATGCAACGGTCAACGCCACTGACCTGAAGTGGATCGAAAAAGCACCAGCCATCTTGCTGGCTCTCGCGCTGCTGGTGGTCGGTATCTTCCCACGAATCCTCTTGCAACTTCTTCCCTAACGTTTTTTTCGTATGCCAGCCTATTATCTCGAAGCCATTACCGTCACTCTCGGCATCTTTCTGCTTGTTGCTGAGGCTTTTGTGCCGGGCAAACAAAAATCCTGGGTCGGACTCGCCGCGATTGTGGGTCTCCTCGCCGTGCTTGCTTTGACCTTCCGCGCGATCGGACCTGACCAAGCACCTGCGGGCAAAGCCTGGGCATCGTTCGCTCTGTGGGACCTCTATCAGTATACGAGCACAGCCAAGTTTTACAAAATTGTCGCCCTTGTGTCGGCCATTTTTGTGCTGATTCTGGCGATCGACTTCCGTAGTGTGATGGCGCGCTACACCAGCGGTGCAAAGGATGAAAGCGGCACGGCGGAATACTACTCGCTGATTGTCATTGCGACGGCTGCCATGATGTGGATGGCATCGGCCAAACATCTTTCGATGCTTTTTGTCTCACTCGAACTGCTCACAGTAACCTTTTACATTTTGGTTGCCTTCATGAAGCGCAATGTCGGTTCGTTGGAAGCAGGTGTCAAATATCTGATTCTCGGCGCTCTTTCCACGGGCTTCTTGGTGTATGGCATGGCATGGATTTACGGGGCAACCGGCACTCTCAGCATGGAAGGCATTGCCGCTGCCGCCCAGGCAACGCCATCGAACACAGCGCTATTGTTTGGTCTATCGCTGATGATCATCGCCCTTGGTTTCAAGGTTGGTGCCGCGCCGATGCATTTCTGGATTCCCGATGTTTATCAAGGTGCCCCCACTCCCACCACCGCCTTTTTGTCGGTGGGCTCGAAAGCCGCGGGCTTTATGGCACTGATCACAGTGGTCGCACCTTTCGCCCAAAGCCCCTATGGCAGCAAAATCTACGGAGTTCTTGCCATCCTCGCCTGCCTGACCTTACTTGTCGGCAATTTTGGTGCCATCCCGCAAAACAACTTCAAGCGCTTGCTGGCGTATTCTTCCATCGCCAATGCCGGATTCTTGTTGCTCGCTCTCGCGGCAAATCGCACGGATACGGCCGACCTGACCTCGCCGCAAATTGTTGGATTTTATTTGGCGGGCTACTTAATCATGACGCTCGCCGCATTTTTTGTGCTGAGCATTGTCCGCGTGCAAACCGACAGTGATCAGATTGATGCTCTCGATGGTCTCGCCAAGCGCAATCCCCTCTTGGCCATTGCCATTACCGTGATCATGGCTTCGTTGGCTGGTGTACCACTAACAGTCGGATTCTTGGGCAAACTTTTCGTCTTCCGCGCCGCGGTCGATGCCGGTATGCACACCTCCGTGATGATCGCAGCCATCACAGCTGCGGCAGGCTTTTACTACTACTTCAAAATCCTTCGCGCCGTCTGGTGGAATGCTCCGCACGAGCGCATCACGCTGTCCTTGCGCGGTTCTTCCATTTTCACTTTTGCTCTGGCCCTTCTCACCGTCGCGATTGTTGTTTTCGGATTCTATCCTCAGCCCTTGCTGCAGTTGATCCGCTAATTTCCTTCTCTTTGACTTTTCCTCGATCCGTTCCACTATTTCCCATTCATGAAAACTTCCTACGAAGCTCCTGATACTCTCGCCAAAGCCAACCAGGTCCGCGATGACTACAATGCTGAAGCCAATGATCTTCACGGCGAGCGCATGACTCTGAACATGGGACCATCCCATCCTGCCACGCACGGCGTACTTCGTTTGATCTTGGAACTGGATGGCGAGACGATTATCAGTGCAGATCCCGACGTCGGCTTCTTGCATCGTGGCGATGAAAAAATCGCCGAAAACATGCACTACAATCAGTTCATTCCTTACACGGATCGACTCGACTACTTGGCACCCTTGGCCAACAACGTCGCCTATGCTTGTGCTGTCGAAAAATTGATGGGCTGGGAATTGCCACCACGCGGCCAAGCGCTGCGCGTGCTGTGCTGTGAACTCGCCCGCATTTCTGCCCACATGCTCGGAGTCGGCGTGTGCGCCATGGACGTCGGCGCGATGACTGTCTTCCTCTACACTTTCACCGAACGCGAAAAGGTTTACAACCTTTGCGAACAGTTGACGGGCGCTCGCTTCACGACTTCCTACACACGTGTCGGCGGCCAGTTGCGCGACATGCCTGCTGGTTTTGAGGAAAAAGTCCGCACCTTCTTGGACGAGTGCAGTGTCACCATCGAGGAAATTGCCAAGCTGCTCGACAAGAACAAGATCTTCATCGACCGCATGGCCGACATCGGCGTCATTTCCCGCGAGGAAGCCATTTCTTGGGGCATGACCGGCCCTAACTTGCGAGCTTCGGGAGTGACTCGTGACCTGCGTAAGGACAATCCCTATCTCGGTTACGAGAAATACGAATTCGATATCCCCATCGCGGAAGAGGGAGATTGCTATGCACGTTATCAAGTGCGCATGGAAGAAATGCGTCAGTCGATCAAAATTTGCCGACAAGTTCTCGACACCATGCCCGAGGGCCCGGTGAACTTGGCGGATAGCAAGTCCATGCTGCCTGATAAGGAGCGCGTGATGATGTCAATGGAAGAACTCATCCACCATTTCATCGTTTCAACCCAAGGTGTCAATGCACCTGCAGGCGAAGTCTATTTCGGTCACGAAAACCCGAAAGGTGAGCTCGGTTTTTACATCCATTCCACAGGTGGTGGCGTGCCTCATCGACTCAAGATTCGCAGCCCCTCTTTCTGCAATCTCGCCATTGTCTCGAAGTTGCTGCCCGGACACATGATCTCGGATATTCCCGCGATCCTAGGTTCTCTGGACTTCGTGATGGGCGAATGCGACCGCTAATCCTTGCACTGATTAACCATCTACTTTCATGTCCACACTCGATCAAAATATCGCTTCGGAAGAAACACCCGGCACCAAATTCTTCCCTCCCTTCGCCGTCACGACGGAGTTGGAGGCGGAGGCAACCAAACGCTTGGCGCAGTTCCCTGACAATCAAAAACGCTCGGCTGTTCTGCCTTTGCTCCATTACGTGCAACACCATCACGGCTTTATCTCTGCAACTGCGATTGACTGGATTGCCCAGAAAATCGGGATCGAGCCAGTGAAAGTTCTGGAAGTGGTGACCTTCTACCCTGGCTTTCGCCAAAGTGCTCCAGGCAAGTTCCACATCCGCGTCTGCCGCACGCTTTCTTGCGCCATGGGTGGCTCGTATGAACTCATGGAAAAACTTTGTGAATTGACGGGTATCGATCGCTCACACGCCGATTCCCATGATCACCCGATCAGCGTCTCGCCCTGTGGTGGTTTTTCTGTGGAGTTTGCCGAATGCCTTGCTTCTTGCGGCACCGCCCCTGTTTGCATGGTCAATGATGATTTCCATGAAGGCATCAGCCCGGAGAAAGCCCAAGATTTGCTGAAAAAGTATCCAGTCTGATTTTTTTGTTGACGGCATCGCCTTCTTACCACATCGTTACCACATGAGTTACTCACTTACAAGAACGAGCATGGCACTAGACGCTTGGACCATCCAAGCTCTGAAGGACTTGAGCGAGAAATGGAGCATCTCCAAGGCTGAGGTGATTCGTCGTGCGGTTCGTCAGCTCAAAGAAAAAGCTGATGTGGAGGAACAAACCATGGATCCGCTGCAAGCTCTCGCTTGGCTCCAAAACGGCGGCGGACTGGTGGCTGAGGATGCGGAAAAATTTCGCTCGGAAGTCGTGGCAGAACGGCAAGAACGTAAGTATTGGTGGGAATCGTGATACACTTAGATACCAACATCCTCATCGACCTCGTCACCTGCCATTCGGCACAGGTGGAGATGGTGCATGGTTGGTTAAGTCACAAGATTCCACTGGCCGCCTCGGCAGTGACTTGGTCGGAATTTTGCAATGGTCCCCACACCAAAGAACAGAAAAATGCGGTGCACGCGATTCTGACGGGCGGCATTCATCCGTTCACGGCGGACCAAGCAGAGTTCGCCTCGCGGCTTTTCCACCAAACCGGTCGCAAGCGAGGATCTCATGCCGACTGCATGATTGCCGCAGCTGCCTACTGCACCCGCCAATCCATCGCCACCCGCAACATCAAAGACTTTGAACGCTTCACGCCCTTCGGTGTGAAAATGATCCCCGTCCCCACTCTCTCCTGACCTTTCGACTTTCAGACCTTAGACCTTCAGACCTTCGACTCATATGATCACTTACCTTCCTGGCAAACAACCACACGCACGCGAGTATCGCATGATTTTTCAAAATGTGGATCGCGTCGACTACGATCCCTCGATCGACTGCTACCTGAAAAACGGCGGCTATGAGCAACTCAAGAAAGCTCTCAAAATGGCCCCGAAGGACATCACGGAAGAAGTGAAAAAGTCCGGTTTGCGCGGTCGGGGTGGTGCGGGATTCCCAACGGGCATGAAATGGACTTTCATCCCCCCGAACAACACCAAGCCGGTCTATCTGATTTGCAATGGCGATGAATCGGAGCCTGGCACTTTCAAGGATCGCTACATTCTCCACCAAGACCCCCATCAGTTGGTTGAAGGCATGGCAATTGCAGCCTTTGCTGTTGGCGCCCACACGGCCTACATCTACATCCGCGAGGAGTTTCCTGCCGCTGCAGAAATTGTTGAAAAAGCCATTGCCGAGGCACGCG
The DNA here is from genome assembly GCA_039804425.1 of Verrucomicrobiota bacterium. Taxonomy (GTDB): domain Bacteria; phylum Verrucomicrobiota; class Verrucomicrobiia; order Verrucomicrobiales; family Akkermansiaceae; genus UBA956. The sequence continues at coordinate 488 of JBDLWB010000207.1, read as the reverse complement.
CGAAAAATTTCGTCGGCCCGAACATCCTCGGATCGGGCTTTGATTTGGAAATTTACGTCCATCGCGGTGCCGGTGCCTACATCTGCGGTGAGGAAACTGGATTGATCGAGTCGCTGGAAGGCAAGCGCCCTTATCCACGCATTAAACCACCATACTTCCCCGCAGCGCTGGGACTTTACATGTGCCCGACGATTGTCAATAACGTGGAATCGCTTTGCCACGTGAAGCACATCATCGAACGCGGTGGCGATGAATACGCGAAGCTCGGGGTTGCACGCAATACCGGCACTCGCATTCTCTGTGTGTCGGGCGATGTGAAAAATCCTGGTTATTTCGAAGTCGAAGTCGGTAAGCTGACCATGCGCGAATTGCTCTACGACATCTGCGGTGGGCCTAAAGACGGTCGCAGCTTCAAGGCGGTGATTCCTGGCGGTTCTTCGTCGAAAATCTTGCGCTGCGATGAAACCTACAAGATCAAAAATCCCGAT
>JBDLWB010000206.1:0-5358 GCA_039804425.1 Verrucomicrobiota bacterium | reverse complement strand
TCAGCCCCAGAAACAGCCATGCTTGTCCTCGTCGATTACTACGAGGAACTCATCGAAAAAAACTGCTACGGGATGAGGTGGGTAGGAGTGCCATTTGAGATCAGCGCGCATCCAGTAGATTTTCCAACGATTTGTTGTGCCAACAAAAGTCGCTTTTGCCACGGGTGATTCGATCTTTTGAGTCTCTTCCTGCCAAAAGGGTCGAATCGAGTAGATCACGACACTTTGTTGCTCGATGCGCCAAGCGAGATCCACCTTGTGGCGGATTTCAGCGGGCGGGCGGCGTTTCATCATGAAGCTCGCCATCGAGGCTTCGATGTCGGCAGTTTGTTGGTCGGTGAATGCCATAACGAGTGAAATCATGAATCAAGAGCCTTCGATCAAGACGATTTCTTCTTCGGTTAGACCGTAGAAGTCTTAGACGAGGCGGTCGATCTGTCCATTTTTAGTGGAAGGCAAATGCTAATGAGCGCTGCGCGATTTTTTGATATTTCGCTAAGGCGAAGGTTGCGATAAGCCCTACTTCGCTCTGCGAGCTACGAAGGGCATTCTTCGATTTTTGCAACGCGACTCATGGCATGCCATTCGTAGCTTTTGCAAAAAGCGAAGAATGGCGGAGAGGGTGGGATTCGAACCCACGGATGGTTTCCCATCTTCGGTTTTCAAGACCGACGCGATCGACCACTCTGCCACCTCTCCGTTTGTTACGGTTGCTGTGGTCGCGGGGGGCGTTGTAGCGATTTTATGACGGGATGCAAGAAAAAGTGTTCGTTTTCCTTCGCGAAGGCAGGGAAATGGTGGGCAAGATCGTGGCGTCGCTTTCCAAGCGACAGGCCCAAGAAGGGATTTTTGATCAGCACAGCAACGCGAATCGGTAGCTATGATTTCCTGCGCATGGCTCCACCAAGGCCTCTGCGGTGCCTTCGGGAAGGGCGTTTGGGGGGCTTGGAGAAAAAAATGAAAAAAACGAAAAAAAGCATTGACGTTTTTGCTGGGTGTGTTTATTTCTTGCTTGTCGCAAGTCGACAAAGGCGGTCCGATCATTTCGCACTAGGTTTTGGGTTTTTCCTAGGTTTTCTGATCGGGCCGCTTCATTTTTATCCTGATGGGCTGTTCTTCTATGGACAGCCTTATTTCGTTTCTGAAGGGAGATTTTCTTGGCATTTCTTTTTCTCTACGGCAGGTTGAGCGCGTGATTTTTGCTTATTGCACCAACATTCATCCAGCAGAATCTTGGCAGGAAACGTTTGCGGCTCTGCAAACCCACGCGCTGGCGGTCAAGAGATCGTTGGTGGGGGAGTCGGCTTTGCTTTCGCCTTTTCCTCTTGCTCCTCGCTTGTCCGCGCGGGCGGCGCAGGAATTGCTGGCGGGTGAGGAGTTGCCGCGTTTTGTCGATTGGGTGAAGCAGCAAGGCTGCAAGGTTTTTACCATCAATGGCTTTCCTTATGGCGCGTTTCATGGCACGCGAGTGAAAGAACAGGTGTATCGGCCCGACTGGGCGGAACGGAGCCGGTTGGAGTACACGCTGCAATTGTTTCAGATTTTGTTGCCATTCCTGCAGCCGGGCGAAGAGGGATCGGTATCCACGTTACCGGGGTCGTTCAAAGAATTTCATGCCGATGAGTCGAAGATTTTTGATCATTTGATCGAGTGTGCATCGATGTTAGAAAAGTGGTCGCAGCAGTATGGGGTGGACCTACATTTGGGCTTGGAGCCTGAGCCGCTGGGGCATTTTGAAAACACTCAGGAGACGCTGGCGTTTTTTGAGCGATTGTGGGCGTATGGTGGTGACGAGCATGTTTTGAAGCGGAGGATCGGAGTGAACTATGATACCTGTCATTTCGCGTTAGAGTTTGATGATTGCGTTGATTCGTTAGAAGCCTTTCGCAAGGCGGGAATTCGGATTTCCAAAGTTCATTTGTCGGCGGCTTTGGCATGCGATGCCAATGATCCTGCGGCGAGGGAGTGTTTGCGATCCTTTCACGAGCCGACCTATCTGCATCAAGTGTTATTGCGTTGGGCGGATGGTTCCGTGACGCGCTATCGGGATTTGCCGGAATTTTTTGAAGCGGGCGAGGCAGCGTATGCGGGGTCGGTGGAGGCGCGTGTGCACTTTCACATCCCGCTCGATGCCGATCCCTTGCCGCCCTTGCGGTCGACGCGAAGCCATGCTGAGGAGCTGTTGGCGTATGCGCGGAAGCATACGGATTTTTGTCAGCATTACGAGATCGAGACCTACACCTGGGGCGTGTTGCCTGGCGCCATGCAGCGGCCCTTGCACGAGCATCTTGTGGCGGAGTATCGCTGGGTGCTTGATGTGATTGCTGCGGGGCGTTAGGATTTTGGATTTTGCGGATTTTTTTTATAAGGGTCGTTTGGGGGAATCGGGGGCTGGAGGACTGACTGTGTTTTTTTGACAGAATTTCAGAATTTTCAGAATTTTTTTGCTGGGGATTTTGGATTTCGATTTCGATTTCGATTTCGATTTCGATTTCGATTTCGATTTCGATTTCGATTTCGATTTCGATTTCGATTTGGATTTGGATTTGGATTTGGATTTGGATTTGGATTTGGATTTGGATTTTGGATGGGAAGGCATCGTGGGAATTTGGAGTTGCTTGACCTTGAGGCGGGATTTTGGTATGCCATGAATATGCGCACGGCGGTATATGCGGGGTCTTTTGATCCTCCGACCAATGGTCATTTGTGGATGATTCAACGAGGGCTGGAGCTATTTGATCGATTGATCGTGGCCATTGGCAATAATCCGCAGAAAACCTACAGCTTTTCCGTGGAACGGCGGATGGAGATGCTTGAGGCATCGACGCCGAGCAGCGAGCGGCTGACGATCGCGCATTTTGACAATCGGTATCTCGTCGATTACGCCAAGCGGATGAACGCGACCTACATTTTGCGCGGGATTCGCTCGCCGAATGATTACGAGTATGAGCGTGTGATGCGACACATCAACTCCGACATGGCACCGGAGATCGATACGGTCTTTCTCATGCCGCCGCGCGACATTGCTGAGCTATCGTCTTCGATGATCAAGGGATTGATCGGTCCAGCAGGCTGGGAAGACATCGTGCAGCGCTACGTTCCGCCTGCGGTGTTAGCGGCGCTTTGTGATGAGGCTTGAAGCGAGCCGGCGCTGGCTCAATCGCCGGTTTTGAGGACCTTGATGAAGGCGTCTTGGGGGATATTCACCTTGCCGATGGCTTTCATCTTCTTCTTGCCCTCCTTTTGTTTCTCCAGCAACTTGCGTTTGCGGGTGATGTCGCCACCGTAGCACTTGGCGGTGACGTTTTTGCCCATCGACGAAATGCTTTCGCGCGCGACAATTTTTCCGCCGACGGTGGCTTGGATGGCGACGACAAAGAGTTGGTTCGGGATGACCTCCTTCAGGCGCAGAGCAAGGGCACGGCCAAACGACTCGGCTTTATCGCGGTGGACGATGGTGCTGAATGCTTCCACGGGTTCTCCGGCGATGAGCATGTCCATTTTCACCATCTTGGCGGGGCGGTAGCCATTGTGTTCATAATCCATCGAGCCGTAGCCTCGGGTCATGGATTTGAGGCGGTCATTGAAATCGACAAGAATTTCCGCCAAAGGAAGAAGACTGGTGAGCATCACGCGGGTTTCATCGATGGTTTCGGTATTGATCACCTCACCGCGTTTTTCCATGACCAGCGACATGACATCGCCGATGTATTCGCCGGGGACCATGACAAAAACTTTGACGATGGGTTCGCGGACTTCTTCGATTTGCTGCTGTTCGGGGAACATTGTCGGGTTATCGACAATCAATTCCTCGCCATTGGTGAGAGAAACCTGATAGATGACCGAAGGATAGGTCGAGATCACATCCATGTTGAACTCGCGGCGCAGACGTTCTTGGATGATTTCCATGTGAAGGAGTCCGAGGAATCCGCAGCGGAAGCCAAAGCCCAGCGCGGTGGACGACTCATTCATGTAGGTGAAAGCGGGGTCGTTGATCTGCAACTTCGCCATTGCCATTTTCAGGGCTTCATAGTCCGAGGTATCGATGGGGTAAATGCCCGCAAAAACCATGGGCTGGATTTCTTTGTAGCCGGGCAGCGGTTCGGCGCAGCCGCGTTGTGCATCGGTGACGGTATCGCCGATTTTCACTTCCGAGGCCGACTTCATATTGGCAATGATGTAACCGACATCGCCCGCGACCAATTGGTCGATGGCAGTCATTTTCGGGGTGAAAATGCCCACTTCCTTCACCTCATAATGATTGTCGGTGGCGAAAAGTTTGATTTTTTGACCACGTTTGACCGAGCCAGAAAAAACCCGCACATACGAGACCACGCCGCGGTAGGTATCATAGACCGAATCAAAGACCGAACAGCGCAGGAGTTTGTCTTCATGCTCCACGGGTGGTGGCACGCGTTCGACGATGGCTTCGAGGATGTCCTCGATGCCAATGCCATTTTTCGCCGAAGCGGGAATCGCGTCCTCGGCGGGGATGGCGAGGATGTCTTCCAGTTGCTTGCGGCATTTCGGTACATCCGCTGCAGGGAGGTCGATTTTATTGAGAATGGGAATGATGGTCAGGCTTTGCTGCATCGCCAAGTGCAAGTTCGCCACCGTTTGCGCTTCCACGCCTTGGGCGGCATCGACCATCAGCACGGCGCCTTCACAAGCGGCGAGTGCGCGCGACACCTCGTAGGTGAAATCGACGTGACCGGGAGTATCGATCAGGTTGAGTTTGTAGACCTGGCCATTTTTCGCCTTGTAGGCCATCGTGACCGGGTGCGATTTGATGGTAATGCCCTTTTCGCGTTCTAGGTCCATCGAGTCCAGAAGCTGGTCCTGTTTTTCCCGCTGGGAAATCGTCGCCGTCATTTCGAGAAGTCGGTCCGAGAGCGTAGTTTTACCGTGATCGATGTGAGCGATGATCGAGAAATTACGGGTGAATTCGATGGACATGGCGAGCGGGAAGCAGTTGGGAAAAGAGACGCGGGAATAGAAAGCACGAAACGGCGGCTTGGTCTATCTTTCAATTGGTGAAAATGCAAAAAAACGCTGCAAAAGGGAAGGTGCAGTCTTGTTTCGATGGAAACTGGCAGGAAGTCGAGCCACAGCGGCGCATAGCGGCTTCCCTGAAACGGCTCAATTTGTGGGATTGCGCCATGTCATGATCTCGGGGAGCAGAAGGCTTTTGATGGTAAGAGGATTGCCTTTATGGGATTGCTGCGGCAAAATCGCAGTTGCAAAGCATTCATATTCTTGTAGATTGACAATATGCCTACGCTGGTAGAACTCGAAGAGCAGTTATTACAACTTCCGGAAGATCAACGTGCATTTCTTGCGGCACAGCTCCTTGAATCT
>JBDLWB010000205.1:0-5903 GCA_039804425.1 Verrucomicrobiota bacterium | reverse complement strand
CAATATCGGAAATTTCACCAATCAATCAGGAATTTGGAGCCTCAAAGATGGACTCAATCTATGGACTTTCGATCAATCCTCAGGTGTGCTTTCACTGGCAGTGACCTCCAATCCTTTCGCCACTTGGATGAACGGCTTTTTCCCGAATGAAACCGATCTGAACATCGTAGGTCCACTGGCTGATCCCGATCAAGATGGCATCAACAACTTGCTCGAATTTGTGCTCGATGGAGGGAACCCCAATTCCTCCGATGCCAGCATTCTTCCGACACTCGATGCTTCTGGAGAAAACTTCGTCTTCACCTTCCGTCGACGCAATGAAACCGCAAGCGTCACGACGCAATTGTTCCAATACGGCTCAGACCTCAGCGGATGGAATGATGTTGCGATATCTCAAAGTTCGCAAGTGAACATTGCTGCAGATACGCCAACCACTGGTGTGGATCAAGTCACCGTGACGATTCCGAAAGGAACGAACACAAAGCTCTTCGGTCGACTCGCGGTAAGCGATTTTGTCAATTGATCTCAGCCTCGCTCATACTCCAAAAAGCTGCGTTTTTCGGAACGCAGCTTTTTTTGCTTTGATCGTAACATTTTGATTGATTCGGCCCACTCGTAATCTAACGAGAACTCACCGCGATATCCGTATCCATCCTTACATAAGTCGTGATTGAACCAGACGATCACCTCCCCCGTCTCGGCTTCCACACACGGACCCAGTCAATCTCGTAGTAGTTTTTCTCCCAGATCGTCGTCTCGTCGGGCTTTTTCTCCCAGGCACCAATGCCGAGATTGATGAGCAAAAACATCGGCTTTTCGGTGTGCTTGATCGCGGCTCGATCGGTCACTCGCTTGACTCGTTTGCCATCGAAATAAAAATCGATGAACTCCGCCGTCCAGTGCACGCCGTAATCGTGAAAATCGGCACTGAGATCGGGCATCTTCTCAATCCACTGACCGTGACTGCGATGGTCCCGCCAATCTTTGCCGTAATGCAATGCCACGTGATTGCGATGCGGATTGCTGGTCAAAATTTCCATCACGTCAATTTCCGGTGGCCACGCACCATTTTTCGGCAGCAGCCAAAAAGCAGGCCAGAAGCCCCGACCTTTCGGCACTTTGAGTCGAGCCTCGATGTAGCCATGAGTCACTTCGAATTTCCCTTTGGAATGAATCGCCCCCGCCTGATAGGGCACGGGCAGGATTTTTCCGTTAAACTTTGCCGTATCCTTGGCCTTCGGGTGACGTTCTGGAACGGCACGTATCACCAAGTTGCCATCAGCCACTCGCACATGCTGAGCATCCATGTAGGCCATGTGATTGTGCATGGAACCCCAAGGATAGTTGTAGCTCCACTTGCCCTGATTGAGGGTGCTTCCCGAAAAATCGTCATCGAACACCAGTTTCCAATCCGTTTCCTCCCCCACAGGCCCCGCAAAGAGAGCCGGCGTTAGCATCATCGTCGCCATGGCATGCAAAAGTTTCATTTTCACGACTACGGTGCATCTCTTCCGATTCTGACAAAAAATGATCACCTTACGCTGACACAAGTTGCCTTTTTTGATCTTTCCCTAGTGTCATGGATTCAGGATTCTCTTCCATATACTTCATGCATACTCTCTATCCCATTTTTCGCGCCGCTGTGCTTTTCCTGCCACTCGCGTCCTGGGCTGCACCCATCCCAGTTTGGCCGGTGGCGACGCCTAGCTTGGTCAAATATGACGAATCCGTCAAAAAATCGTTCCTCGCATGGCGAAAGGAAATGGCTCTCGCGGAGCTGAAAACGGCAGGCGTTTCGGTGCCAGCAGAGTTTCTTGCTTGGGTCGACTCGCAACCGCTGGTCTATCAGACGATCTACGGATTCGATAATCCACGCCCCCATCGCATGCCCGCGCCGCCGAAGGGGCAATCGGTCGATCACACCGATCGCCCAGCCCAACGACTCGCCTGCCTTCTTTCGTTAGAGATCGATCTCGGTCCGGAGATTACTCGCAAACGCAATCTGCAATTGGCACTTGCACTCACTCACGCCTACGCTGGTCGGCTCGATGACAAAACGTTCGAATGCCCAGAGGAAAATCTCAGTTGGAAACCACGACCTCGTTTCAAGCTGGTGATTCCGCAAGCACCGCACAAGCCCGTAGATACTAGGGCAAAAGATCGATCTCTCGATCGCGAGGATCACATCATCAATTTCCTCGAAGACCACCCGCAACCGGTCGATCCGAAGAATCCCCAAGCTGGCACTCGCCCGCTTTATGGCTGCGAGGTTCTGGTCAGCGATGATTATCGCGCGAAGTTTGTCGCTTACATGAAAAGCCATGGCCACACCATCGATCCGCGTCACGTCACGCAGTCGAGTCATGGGCTGAACATCTTTCTGAAAGCCTACACGGAAAAAGGCCGCATTCCGAAAGCCCAAGATCCTTTTCCCAAGCCCGCAGAAGTTTTTGCGTATCTGGTGCGCAATGATCAATTCCGTTTCCTGCCGAACGTGAAGCGCTCATGGCCACGATTTAATCTGGAATCCCCATGGCCGGTGCTCGAATATCTGGCGATGGGCGACATGCCACTGCGCGACCGCGAGTTTGTCTGGAAGCGCTTTGTCGAAACCGGTTCGGTGCGCAAATACGGCCACCATCTCGGAGCAAAACTAGGCCTTAACACGCCTGTCGTTCGTGCTCGTCGCATCCAACCTTTTGATTTTGCCTACGGCAGCTACGCCATGGACATCAAGGACCACGGCGCCTGCCGCGAAATGACCCGCATCGGGCTCGGGGCGAATGCGCCGCTGGGCATTCCCGCTGCCCATTCGTTCCAACCCGGCCATTTTTGCCTCACCGTTGTCACTCATTCTCCCAAAACGGGCTATCACCTCTCGGTGGAGCAGCACGTGAAACATCCGACTTGGATCACCAAGGGCGGGGTCCGACGCGAGGACGAGCTGGCCCGACTCACCTACCCGCTCAATTACGGCTTTGAGGAAATGCTCGATGCCCACACGGGGCTTGCCTTGATGCGACACCTACCGGCGAATGCCTCGAAGGACCAAAAACTTACTTTGCTCAAGTCGATGTTTTTGATCAATCCCTATGCGGTCGAGATCCCGCGCATGATGTTTCCCATCTTCGATGATCCCTCGCGCATCGCCGATTTCTGGGTACAGCTGAATCAAGTCTGCGCCGCCGTCAAAAAAACCGGCTGCCCCACCGCGGGGCCTTACACGGATTTCACCGTCCGCCGTATGCTCGATGGTCGACTCCACACTCTGCCCGTACCGGAAAATCCTGCTGTGCGGAAAAAGGTCATGGATCTGTGCTTACGCGACTCGGGCGATGACTTGTGGCTGAAATACGCAGGTTACCAAAAATCGCCTGAGCAGCTTCTCACCTGGAGCGTGGAGGCCCTGCGCTCCTCGGTCCACTCGCCTCGCACGGAGGCACAGGCGACTCTCATGGCAGCACGACTCGGCACCATCGGCAAGACGATCAAGGATGAAAAAATCCGTCGCACCTGGGGACAATCGCTTTTAACGATTCTTCGCGGCAAGGAAACCTTTGCCGTCGGCGAAGGTCGCGCTCGACGTGAGGTCGCGGATCCATCGGTGTTGGTAGCCCAGGGTTTCGCCGGACAAACACCAGATGCTCGCCTCGCTCTGGAGCGCGACCTCCGTCAAGCGGTGTCGGGCGGCAGAAGCCCTGCACGCGCGCAGTTGCTATCCCAGCGCGTTAATGCCATCGCCCGCGGCATTCGTGACCGCAAGGAGCGCGCCTCTTGGGGTGAAACGCTTCACGCCATTTTGTTAGGGAAAGAACTCTACGTCACCCCACAAGCACCAGATCAGCCCCAGTTCGATCCTACCGTGCGCGAGGTCTACCATTTGGGAATCAACCTCACCCCGGCACGCCAGCGCTTTGTCCGCGATTTTTCGGTTTATTTGAAGCGTGAACGCTCCCTCGCCATGGCCCGCGCGATGGATCAACGTTTGTCTCATCTTCTCGCCGTGGGTGCCGCCGACCCGATGAGCCAGGAAACGTTTTTGCTCGCTCTCGAGCCGCTCGCCAAGGGCAAGGAGACTTTTTCCGAGCCTTCGAGCGACCCGAAAAAACCAGGCAAAACGCATAAAGATCCCTGCATCGATCGCTTGATGAAGTCGCTGCCGAAAAAAACAACGCAACGATGACACCGCCTGAGACAAAGAGGGTAACCAGATCCCCTCTGATCGAAACTTTTCATAAGACAGAATTTTCAAAATTCCCTTCATTCCAGCAAAAGTCCGAACTTGGTTGGTTTCGCCATGCATGGAAATTCTGAAAAATTCTGAAATTCTGTCAAAACCGCCAACATCGCTCATGAGTGTTCCATCGATCTCTCATTTGCGCTTACTGACAGAACTTCCCGCTCTTATCTGACAAGCGCTTCTTGCTTTGACCCCAATTCTGCATTACACCAAGCGCAGACATTTTCGCCATCATGCAAGGAACTTCATTCATCGGATACAGCCGCGGCGTCGCTAACGCCCCTCTTACTCACGCCATCAATCCCGCCACGCAGGAAAAGCTGGAACCCGGCTTCGCTAGCCCATCTCTCGATGAAGTGGAGCGCGCAGTGCAGTTGGCACATGCGGCTTTTCCTCAGTATCGACTGACTTCTGCCGCCACACGCGCGGCTTTCCTGCGACTCATCGCCACGGAGATCGAAGCGGTAGCGGATGACATCGCCGCACGCGGTTGCGCCGAAACCGGACTTCCAGAAGCTCGACTTCGCGGTGAAACAGGTCGCACGGTGGGCCAGTTGCGCTTGTTCGCGAGCATGCTCGATGATGGCTCGTGGCTCGATGCCCGCATCGAACACGCACAACCAGACCGCACGCCGATTCCGAAGGTGGACCTTCGTTCGATGATGCGCCCGCTCGGTCCCGTAGCAGTTTTTTGCGCGTCGAATTTCCCTCTCGCTTACTCCGTCGCCGGTGGCGATACCGCATCGGCCCTCGCCGTCGGCTGCCCGGTGATTGTCAAAGCCCACTCATCCCACCCCGGCACAGCAGAAATTGTCGCCTCGGCCGTGATCCGTGCCGCTCAGGCCAGCGGTATGCCGGAAGGCGTCTTTTCGGTGCTTTATGGCTCCGGTGTCACGGTCGGCGGAGCTCTGGTGAAACACCCCCACATCAAAGCAGTCGGCTTTACCGGTTCGTTCAAAGGAGGTCGTGCGCTGATGGACATGGCCGCCGCACGCCATGAGCCGATTCCCGTGTATGCGGAAATGAGCTCGATCAATCCCGTAGTTATGCTGCCAGGCATCCTCGCTGAAAAAAGTGCCGCTCTGGCCGATGGCTTTTTCCAATCGCTCACCCTCGGCGTCGGCCAGTTCTGCACCAACCCCGGCCTCGTGCTGCTTCCCGAAGGCAGTGAAAAGGATTTTATCGCCACTCTGACAGAAAAAATCGCCCAAGCCCCCGCTGGCGTGATGTTGAATGCCGGCATTTGCCAAGCCTATCGCGACAGCACACAAGCCACCGCCTCGCAACCCGGCGTGACGGCGATTGTCAGTGAACAAGACGCCGCACCTGGCACGGGGCTGCCGCAGGTGTTTGTGGTGCCCGCGAAAATCTTCCTCGCGTCCCCTGCTCTCTGCGAGGAAATGTTTGGCCCCGCCAGTCTCTTGGTCGTCGGTTCTGAGTCGGAACTGCTCGCCGTTGCCGAGTCGCTGGAAGGTCAACTCACCGCGTCGGTTCATGGCACGGATGCCGATTTCGCGAAGGCAGGAACTTTGTTCGAAATCCTCGAACGCAAAGCGGGCCGACTGATCTTCAATGGCTTCCCGACAGGTGTGGAAGTGTGCCACAGCATGGTGCATGGCGGACCTTATCCCTCCACCTCGGATGGCCGTAGCACGAGCGTTGG
>JBDLWB010000204.1:0-2688 GCA_039804425.1 Verrucomicrobiota bacterium | reverse complement strand
CTTGAAGTTCCAGCAAATTTCCCATCAAGGCAGGCCAGTAGTTCATTTGCACGTTGATATCGAGGTGCCAGTCGCCATTCCACGGGGTTTGTGTTTCCTCAGCCCAGATGCCCTGCAGATTGGCAGGGAGGCCACCGGGGCGGGAGGAGCTGATGAGAAGATAACGGCCAAAGTGGAAATAGAGCGCTGCGAGTGCGGGATCGGGCTTGCCCTGAGCGAAAGCGATGAGTCTTTCGTCCGTGGATTGGTCCATCGTTTTTGTTGTTTCATGCGATCCTAGTCGTAAGGATGTGCGATCGAACCACGAGCGGTAATCTTGGATGTGCGCTTTTTTCAGCATGTCATAGCCTTTGGCGAGGGCTTGCGTGAGATCGTGCGTTGTGGCTGCGAGGGGATCCTTGGTTTGTCGACCTGCAAAACCGATATAATTCGTGCCGCGGTGAGATAGACGATCGCTTCATCGGCCCCTGTGATTTTTAGCGTATTTCCGATGGCTTTCACCGAGCCGCCGCGTGTGACGACCTTCACGCGTGTGACGTGCGCGGTGCCATTTCCACCTTTGCCGTCGTTCAGTGTGCCTGTCATGAGGAGTCCGTTATCATCGACAGCGGTGGTGGTTGCGCCGACGGGGCGATCGAGCGCGAGAGTAAAAGACAGAGCGCCTTTTTTCGATGTCGTGTATTTCGAGACAAACACCTGATCGGCGGCGCTGACAAAATGTTCGCGTTGATGGGTCACGCCATCTTGCTGGTAGCTCACGTGAGCGAGAGCTTGTTGCAAATCGAGAGAGCGACGGTATTGCTGCGGTACCTGGGGCTTATTGGTGACACCATCGATGGCAATTTCCGCCAATTGAAAATGAGGGACGCCGGGGTTGTTGGGAAATGTGAAGCGGAAAAAACGGCAGGCTTTCGGCTGAGTGATGGTGAAGGTTTTGGTTTCACGACGCTTGGAAAAATTGGTTTGATTTTTTCTCTCATCGAGCAAGAACCACGACGAGCCATCTTGCGAGCCCTCCAGCTTCCATTGCTGTGGATCGCGCTGGGGCATGTCATCGGCGGCAGTGAGTCGGTATTCCTTCGGCTGTGATGCTTGTGGGATTTCCATTTGCCACTGAACGGGTTTTCCTGCGTGTTCAAAGCACCATTTTGTTAGGGTGTCGCCATCGGCAGACATCGCCAATTGCTGTCCCGCTTGACCATCGTGGCCACTGGGTGAAGTCAGAGAGGCTTGAGCGCCGAAGCGGATTCGCAGATTTCCGAGCACTTGGTAGCAGCCGAACGGGACTTGATGCCCTTTCGAGCCACCACCCGAGCCGGGCGGGGTGCAGGTGAAGTGTCGATTCACGAGCGCTTCTGCTTCCGAATTTTTTCCCTCGCGCAGAAGTCGACGAATTTCGGGGAGAGCGGCGGCAGCCCCTTCGCGATCGGAGGGGTGGACCGAGCCCGACCACATCGAGCTTTCATTCAGCACGATGCGTTCATCGAGCGGGTCTCCGAAAATCATCGCACCGATGCGGCCATTGCCTAAAGGTGCCGATTCGTAAAATCGCTGAGCAGGTTGGCGATACCAGAGTTCCGTGGAGGCCGTGCTTGCAGCAAGCGAGCAAGCAGAAACAAACAGTGCAAAAAAGATCCGTTGCATGATGAGATTTTGATCAAATTACTCCAACGATCCTTGGCCGGTGGTGAAGTAGTTGTGGATGAAACGAAACATCACGGGAAAGGCACGATCCTCGTAGGCGGTTTCGTGTTTTCCTTGGGTTTCGATGTAAAAATGCTGAATGCCCTTTTGCTGTAAGCGTGCGTTCATCTCTCGATTGACGCTGAGGAAAAAATCTTCGTGTCCGACCATCGTGATGATGGCGAGGTCGCCGGGTTGCAATTGGTCGAGCTGACTGATGACGGAATATGTTTCCCAACGTTCGGGATGTTGTTCCATCGCGCCAATGCGGTGTTTAATGTCCCAATTGTTCGGAAAGGGTCGGAGGTCGACGCCGCCAAAGATATTGCCCACCGCACCAAAAAGGTCCTTGTGGCGGAAGCCAAGATAACAAGCGCCGTGACCGCCCATGCTGCCGCCAGTGATCGCGCGTTTTTCGCGTTGGGCGAGAGTGGGATAGGTTTGATCGACGTGAGGGATGAGCTCTTTGATCACAAAAGTTTCATATTGGAACTTCGGATCGATGGGACTATCAAGCCACCAGCTCGTTTTACTGCCATCGGGCACGACAACAATCGTTTGGTAGCGGTCGGCCATTTTGCCGAGAGTGCGGGCGGGATCGGAGTAGCGCAGATTGTTGCCACCAGCACCGTGTAGAGCGTAGACCACAGGGAAGCGCGCGTCTTTGTTGGTAGCATAGCCCTCGGGCAAAATCACCGTCACGGCAATGGGGCGATTCATGGCCATGCTGGTGACTTCAACATTGCGATGTTCGGCGCCGAAGCACAGCGCAGAAGTGATAAGCCAGAGAGAGAAGTGAGTGAGGATTTTTTTCATGAAACGGTGGTTTTGTGGAATGAGATCGATGCGTAAAAGTGTCGCCGAATGGGCAAAGCCTTTCAGTTCCGAGCTGATGAGTCAATCTGAGAACCGGATAAAAAAAGGCACGGGTGTTTCCCGTGCCTTTGATGGAGAGTTACAATCAAACTAGAAACTTAACGACGTCGACGCAGCAAACCGAGGATG
>JBDLWB010000203.1:0-8427 GCA_039804425.1 Verrucomicrobiota bacterium | reverse complement strand
AACTAAGTAATATTTTTCTTGACGATCGATACAACATCCCGCTAATCTCTCTCCAAGGCGCGTTCGCGCAGTAACCTTTCTTTATCTCACCATGCCCAACTACCAACTCAGTCACCTCGATCAATTGGAAGCCGAAGCCATTTTTGTGCTCCGCGAGACCGCCGCCCAGTTCGAAAATCCTGCCCTGCTTTTCTCCGGCGGCAAGGACTCGATCGTTATGGCTTGGCTCGCCCGCAAAGCCTTCTGGCCCGCTAAAATGCCTTTTCCTTTGGTCCATGTCGATACCGGTCACAATTTCCATGAGACCATGACCTATCGCGACGAATTTGTCGAAAAAATCGGCGCGCGTTTGGTGGTCGGATCGGTTCAGGAGTCGATCGACACCGGTCGCGTGGTCGAGGAAAAAGGCCCCAATGCCTCGCGCAACAAACTGCAGACGGTCACTTTGCTCGATACCATCGAAAAACACCAATACGATGCCTGCCTTGGTGGGGGTCGACGCGATGAAGAAAAAGCCCGTGCCAAGGAACGCTTTTTCTCGCACCGCGATGACTTCGGTCAATGGGATCCGAAAAATCAGCGCCCCGAGCTCTGGAACCTGTTCAACGGTCGCAAAAATCCCGGCGAGCACTTCCGCGTTTTCCCGCTATCGAATTTCACCGAAATGGACATCTGGATGTACATCCAGCGCGAAGAAATCCCCTTGCCCTCGATCTATTTCTCCCACGAGCGCGAAATTTTCGAACGCAATGGCCAGTTGCTCGCCGTCACCGAGTTCTTGCAACCACAGCCTCACGAGAAAGTCGAAAAACGCATCGTGCGCTTCCGCACCATCGGCGATGCCACCTGCACCGGAGCGGTTGAGTCGCATGCCTCGAATCTCGATGAAGTCATCGCCGAAGTCGCCGCCGCCCGCCAAACCGAACGCGGCACCCGCGCCGATGACAAGCGCTCCGAAACCGCCATGGAAGACCGGAAGAAAGAAGGATATTTTTGACGAAGTCAAAAATATCCTTCTTTCGGTCTAAAGTCGTAATGTCATAAAGTCGAAAGTCGGAAAATTCTCGAACAATCACCTTCATGAAAGCAGATCGTTTTAAAGAACTCCGTATCTGGCAAAACTCTCGCGAACAATGCATCACCATCTATCGAACTTTCAGCAACTTAAAAGACTACAGCTTCAAAGATCAAATCCAGCGAGCGGCCGTTTCTGTGATGAACAACATTGCCGAAGGATTCGAAAAACATTCTGACGCTGACTTCGCCAACTATCTCACTATCGCCAAAGGCTCCAACGGCGAACTCCGCAGTATGATTTATCTATCAGAAGACTTAGGCTACACGACTCAAGAAGTTTCCACCACATTACGAGAAACTTCCGAACAACTCAGTCGCGCCATCCAAACACTCATCAACTATCTTCGTAAAAAGCGCTAACACCTTCCCGACCTTCAGACCTTCAGACCTTCCGACCTTCAGACCTTCAGACTCATATGGACTTACTACGTTTCACCACCGCCGGTTCCGTCGATGACGGCAAATCTACTCTCATCGGACGCCTTCTTTATGATTCCAAATCGATCTTCGAGGACCAACTCGAAGCCGTCGAGGAATCTTCGCGCAAACGCGGCGATGAAAATGTGAACCTGGCACTGCTTACCGATGGCCTCAAGGCCGAACGCGAACAAGGCATCACCATCGATGTCGCCTATCGCTATTTCGCCACGCCAAAACGCAAGTTCATCATCGCCGATACCCCCGGCCACATTCAATACACCCGCAACATGGTGACGGGGGCTTCAACCGCGAACCTCGCGATCATTTTGATCGATGCCCGCAAAGGCGTGATCGAACAAACCAAACGCCACAGCTTCATCGCCAATCTGCTGCGCATTCAGCACCTTGTTGTCGCGATCAATAAGATGGATCTCGTCGATTACTCGGAGGAAGTCTATCAACAGATCGTCGAAGACTATCGCTCACTCGCCTCTCGTCTCGGCAACATCGTCGATATCACTTTCATTCCGATTTCGGCACTCAATGGCGATAACGTGGTCGACAAGTCAACGAACATGCCGTGGTATCAAGGCCCATCGCTGCTCTACCATTTGGAAAATGTCTACATCGGCGGCGAAGAAAATCACGTCGATGCCCGCTTCCCGGTGCAGTGGGTGATTCGTCCGATGAGTGACGAATGGCACGACTTCCGTGGCTACGCCGGTCGCGTCGCTGGCGGTGTGTTCAAACCAGGCGATCGCGTGACGGTGCTGCCTTCCGGATTTTCGACACAAGTCAAAGCCATCCACTCGCCCGACGGCGAAAAGGATGAAGCCTACGCACCTCAATCGGTCTGCATCACTCTCACCGATGAAATTGACATCTCTCGCGGCGATATGATCGTCAAAGAAAACAATCCACCACAAGTCGAGCAGGACATCGAAGCCATGATCTGCTGGTTCTCCAGCAAGCCCATGCCTCCTCGCGCCAAGCTCGTTCTCCGCCACACTACCCGCGAAACCAAAGCGGTCGTGCAAGAGGTAAAATACCACGTGGATATCAACACACTCCACAAAATCGAAGGACCAGACTCATTCAGCATGAACGACATCGGACGCATCTCTCTGCGCACTGCAGTTCCTTTGATTCACGATAGCTACAGCCGCAATCGCCAAACAGGCAGCTTCATTTTGATCGACCCCGGCACCAACGAAACCGTCGGCGCCGGCATGATCATCTAAGCCGTGGCGGAGGTGTCCCGCCTCCCAGCCTACATCCCCCCCAGCCTACAACACCGCAAACTGCTTCGGCTTTTGCGGATCATAAATCAAACGCACCGGATGACCCAACTCGTGCCCCTCTTTGAGGCGCGATAGGTCATCCGCGTTGAGAATTTTCGCCTCCACCATTTCAGGAAAATTCGGATACTGTACGCCTACCTTGAACACCCGTTCCTCATTCACATGCATGTTGGTGGGCTTCACATGCATCACACGAATGTCCGCCACCAAACCGTGCTCATAAAGACGCCATTGCTTCCTTCGCGTAAACCAGGGAGTGATCATCACAAAAATCCCCAACACCGGAAATAGCAAAACAAACGCGGTATCGAGAGAGCTTTTCGACATCCTCATGTTCTGCGGGCAGTGAAGCATCAGGTCCTCGGGATGAAGACGAACTTTCACTGACTCACCTTCTCGCACCTCTTTGCCAGTAGTGTAGCCGACACTGACGATCGACTCGCCATTTTCTTGAAAGGTCACTTCATTGCGCCATACTACCACCCCGTTGATCGTTAGGTTGGTCGCTTCCGTTTTCGTTACGATGCCATCCACGAGGTCGGGCCGGGAGCGATCCAAGGAAAGCTCTTTCGGCCAATCCCAGGGCAAAAAGATCGCACAAAAAATCGATCCAAAAGCCGCGAAGAATAAGCCAACCAGTCTCACCACCCAGGTGTTCGACTTTTTTTCAAGATGCTTGCGCAACCGCGATGTCAACTGGCGCGGCGGCGGACTTTGCAGCCATCGTGCTAGCTCAGATTGCATCGCAACATCTTCGTGTGGGAATTTCATGAACACTCTGTAGAAAAAGCCGAGGATCTCCGTCAAGCTCGATACGACCACGACATCGACATGGCTCGCAAAACATGCGCTCTGACTCAGCTCATCCCTTGCAGATTTTGGCAACGATGCCATCTTCCCTGACTTTGTACGATTCACGCACATGCCAACGCTGCGGTCGCATCATCGAATGGCGGCGGAAATGGAAAGACGTCTGGGACAGCATCCGCTACTGCTCCGATGCCTGCCGTCGACAACGCCTCGATGCCGAAGATCACGCATTGGAACAAAGCATCCAGTCGCTACTGCAGCAACGCGCCGCATCCGCGACCATTTGCCCTAGCGAGGCAGCACGCGCCATTTTTCCTGCCACTTGGTCCTCGGAAATGGAACGCACCCGTCAAGCCGCACGACGCCTCACCGCCCAAGGCATCATTGAAATCACCCAACAAGGTCACATCGTCGATCCCTCCACCGCCAAGGGTCCCATCCGCCTGCGACGCGGCAAACATTTCCCCTCACCATGACTCCCAAAGGACGCGGCGCTGATCACAATCCCGTCAATCGCTTCGAAACATTTCATCTCGAAGTCGATGAAGACGCGTGGATCGATGACGACCCGCGTCCGCTCAAGACCACTTTCTTGCGCGATGACTCGCAAAGCATTCTCAGTCGCAACGATGCCATCGATCTCAGCTTCGACTACGGCCTCAATCCCTATCGCGGCTGCGAACACGGCTGCGCCTATTGCTACGCCCGAACGTTTCACGAATACCTCGGTTTTTCGGCGGGGCTCGACTTCGAATCGAAAATCCTCGTCAAAGCAAATGCAGCAGAGCTGTTAGAAAAAACTCTCGCTAAGCCCAGTTACCAACCCGGTCTCATCAGCCTCTCTGGAGCCACGGATTGCTATCAGCCGATCGAAAAAAAGCTCGCCATCACCCGCAGCTGCTTGGAGGTGCTGGCGCGCTTTCGGCACCCCGTCATCGTGATCACGAAAAACGCCCTAATCCAACGCGACATTGATCATCTCAGCGAACTCGCACGTCATTCTGCCGTAGTCGTTTATCTCTCGATCACCACGCTCGATCCCGCCCTCGCGCGCGCCTTGGAACCCCGCGCCTCGAGTCCACGCGCGCGCTTGGAAACCATCCGCGCCCTCGCCGATCACGGCATCCCTGCGGGCATCAGTGCCGCACCTTTGATCCCTGGGCTCAATGATTCAGAGTTGCCCGCTCTGCTCGAAGCCGCCGCCACTCATGGTGCCAGCTTTGCCGCGTATTCCATGGTGCGACTCCCAGGAAATGTCGCTGATGTCTTTTCGTCATGGCTTGATCGACACCAGCCGATGGCGAAGGAAAAAATTCTCAATCGCATCCGCGCCATGCACGATGGCGCCCTGAATCGCAGCGATGCCGTTTCTCGCATGCGCGGCACGGGTGTCGCCGCCGCCCAGTGGAAAGCGCTGTTTCAAACCCTCTGCCGCAAGCATCAACTCCATCAAGGCACCCCACCGATGTCATTTGCCTCGTTCCGCAAACTTCTTCCCGGACAAGACGAACTTTTCTAACGATCCTCTTTGAGCATCTGCTGCACCTCGTCATCACTAATCCCCGAGGAATACGGATGACTCACAATCGCATCATTCCACTGCCGCGTTCCCGCCGCGCGATAGCCCATACGCACCAAACGCTTTTCCATATCCGGCAAATGCGCCGCACCATAAAAAATCGCGATGCGTTGATGATTTTCCCGACGCAACACTTTCGCGAGTTCGTTCATCGCAAACTCATTGCGATCTTCCAAAATCAACTGCTGCAATCGCGGATGAAGCGAGTCATCCTCATCACTCGCTTGCCCCGATGCCACTAGCATGAACCTTACCCGTTCGCGCAAACCGTGATTCATTCCCACCAATCGCACCACGGCATTCATCATCCACGATCTTCCATCAAGCACACGACCCAATTTGGCAAACTCACGCTTGGCCTCTTTGGCCTGACCTCCCTGCCCCGCACCTTGCTTGGCTTCTTCCTGCAACTTTGCAATCATTTGCTGAAAAGTCATATCACAGCGACGGAAGTTTTTCTTTTTCACATCGATGCCTCGGTTCTGTGAAACCAATCCCTGCGCCGCAGCCAATCGAGAAAAGGCAGATTTTTCTTCCGCACGTTGCATCGCATCGTGGTTCTCTTTTGCATCGCGCTCATCCACGACGAGTTCATACAGCACCAAATCCGCTCGGCTCAAGCGCTTCTGCAAGGATTGATAGTAGCTCGACTCTGCCGCATGCATCGCGCCAACGAGTTCGATCTCCGGACTGCCCGCACGACGAAAGACACGACTCGCCGTTTGCACGGAAAAGGTATCGGACCCACTCTGCACCGTGCGCACGTAGGCTTGCGCATTCGCTTGATAAACCTTCGGCAAATCCTTCGCTTCGACGGCCGGAGGCGTCACGGAACTGCTAATGCAGGAAACCACACCTAGCACCGACACGATGAGGGCTGCGCCTGATACCATCCGTCTCCAGCACCGTTGCATGCGTGAATTCATGCCGATACCTTCATGCCAATCAAACAAAATTCCAATCGAAATCCATCGCAGCTGACAGTTACGACAAAATCTTCGCCCGCAGCACATCCGTTACCATTTTGGGATTCGGCTTGCTGGGCGATGCTTTCATCACTTGACCCGTGAGGAAGTTGAGAATCTTCTCATTGCCCGCCTGGATCTCGGCCACTTTGTCGGGGAATTGCGTAATGATTTGATCGCAAATCTCATCGAGCGCTCCCGTATCGGTCGGCTTGTAGCCGAGCGCATCCGCCACTTCGGCGGCAGATTTTTCTGCGTCATCGAGCATCGCATTGAGCACTTCACGCGCCTGATTCGCCGCCAAGGTGCCATTTTCGACCAAGGCCAATAGTCCTTTCATTCGCTCGGGCGTGACGACGCATTCTTGAATGCCCAGACCACGCTCGTTGATCGCGCCGAGCAAATTGTTGATCAAGAAATTCGCCGTTTTTTTCGCTGGAACAGCGTCGCTCAGGGTCGACTCGAAGTACAAGGCCAAGGGCAAATCTGAGGACAACACGTTGGCATCGTAAACGGTCAGCGAAAACTCTCGCTGATAGCGCGCCGCCCGATCATGCGGCAGCTCGGGCACCACCAAGCGCATTTTTTCGACAATCTCTGCTGTCTCTAACGGCAACAAATCAGGGCATGGAAAGTAACGGTAATCGTGCGCATCTTCTTTGGTGCGCATCATCTGCGTTTCCCCGCGATCATCATCCCAGCGACGCGTCGATTGCACTTGCGCAATGCCGGCATTGAGCTCTTCAGTCTGACGCTCGATCTCGAACAAAATCGCCCGTCGCACCGCCGAGGTGGAGTTGAGGTTTTTCAATTCGACCTTTGCGCCCAAGGGATCGTCGGCATGCTTGCGCAAGGAAATGTTCACATCACAGCGCATCTGACCTTTTTCCATGTCGGCATCAGACACCCCACCTTGCACCATGATCATTTGCAAGCTCCGCAAGTAGGCAAAAGCCTCCTCCGCCGTCTCCAAATCCGGTTCACTGACAATCTCCATCAGGGGCGTGCCCGCGCGATTGAAATCAATCAAGGACGACTGCCCGAGGTGCATCGACTTCGCGACGTCTTCTTCGAGGTGAATGCGATTCAGACGCACCACTTTGCCCGGATGCTTGATCGACTTCTGGGCATCCGAGGGGTAACAATGATCATACAGCGGAACGCCGCCACCGATGCAGAGAGGCAAATCCATCTGCGTCGTCTGGTAGTTTTTCGGCATGTCCGGATAAAAGTAATTTTTCCGATCCCACTTCGAAATCGGCGGAGTCGTGCAGCCGAGCAACATGCCTGCCAACACCGTTTTTTCAATCGCCACCCGATTCAACACCGGCAACGCCCCGGGTAGACCAAGGCAGGTCGGGCAAATGTTCACATTCGGCTCATCACCAAACGACGTGGCACAAGCACAAAACATCTTCGTGCGCGTATTGACTTGGCAATGAACTTCGAGGCCGATGGTGACGAGATACATGGTGAGTAAGAGCACCAAAAACTGCCCCCTTCCCAACAAAATGTAAAGCCCACACTGAATCATTCACCATTGACTCGAAGCCGCCTCACGGCTTCTCGCCCTGCGGGCACCTCGCTTTCGCTCCTGTCCAAACGGCCTACAAGCCTTCAGCCGTTTTCACTCTTCACTCTTCGGCAGATCAGAGTGTCACCCCAGCCCTGCACAATTCTTACTTTTTTGAACTTTGGCCAGAGGTGGAGTGCGCAATGAAAATTTGAAGTCGGGATTTGCTATGAAAACATCATGATGGAACTAGAGCGATTCTCCACAGCATTAGAACTTTTCTTGCGAATTAACTCATTTTGAAACGAGGTTCCTGGACTTTAGTCCGATATGTCATCCGCATGGTATGTCTTGACTTACGTTCACTCCAGCTTATTGGTCTAGTTGGATTTCGATTTTTTGATTGACACTTAAAACTGATAATCTATTGTAAATGCAAACGATTTGTTACAGCATTGATTTCTGACTCCAGTTCCTCTACTCTGAATTTATGAAAACCCGACGCTCATCATGCTTCCGTAACTTACTGGCGATCTCGCTCCATTCTTTGATCGCCGTGATGTCTTATACACATGCGCAAACTGTTTTGACATGGGATGCTGATCCAAACACCTCAGGGGTCCAAGATGGCAACGGGGTCTGGGATAGCACAGTCACCAATTGGTGGAATGGCACGAGCAACGTAAGCTGGACCAGCGGTGCTCTTGCTGTGTTTGGCAGTGGTGCGGGTAGCGCTGGAAATTATGCCATCACGGTGGGCTC
>JBDLWB010000202.1:0-3475 GCA_039804425.1 Verrucomicrobiota bacterium | reverse complement strand
GCAGCTTGGTCGGTATGATTTGGTTGTTTGATATACTCATATGTTTCGACGGGTTGTATCAAAGTGAGATCGACTTCTCGTTTTGATGTTGCTACGAGGTTAAGCAGAGCGTGTGCCAACTTTGAGAGTGGATTCTCTGATCGAGGGGGAGGATTGCCGGGAAGGTCGATTTTTTGCTGAAACAAAAGGGGAAGCGGCTCGTGACATCGATCGCTTTTACTATGAATATTTTTTATTCGAAGGCGAGGATGCAGTAGGTGAGTGATGGAGACTCGATGCGGGAAAATCGACTCGAATGGCGAGATTGTCGGGAATTCGTGATTCCCAAGGCGGCAATTCTCTGCTTGAATGTCGCGCCATGTCCACGGATCCCTTATTGGAATTACTGCGCAGCAAAGCGCGTCACACGCATCAAGAACTTGCGGAATTGCTCGCGATGAGCGCGGAAGAAGTGCGCGCGCGCATTGCTGCTTGGGAAAAAGACGGCACGATCTTGGGGTATCATGCGGTAGTGAATCCCGAAAAAATGGGGGATCAAAGTGTGCAGGCTTTCATCGAGGTCAAAGTGACACCTGAGCGCGGCGGTGGTTTCGACCGTTTGGCGTTGCGCATTGCCCGCTTCGAGCAAGTGGTCAGTTGCTATCTGGCCAGTGGTGGTTATGACTTGATGGTAGTTGTCGAAGGGAGCGATTTGCGAGAAGTGGCGCGCTTTGTCTCAGAAAAGCTCAGTTCGCTCGATGGGGTGCTTTCTACGGCGACGCATTTTTTGTTGAAGACCTACAAGCAAAACGGATTCCTTTTCGAGGGTGAAGGCGTGGTTGAGCGACTTGTGGTAAGCCCCTAATTTTTGAGAGTAACATCATGGATTATTCCTCCATCATCGCCAAACAGATCGCCTCCATTCCGCGATCGGGCATTCGTGATTTCTTTGAGCTCGTGCAGGGGCGCGACGATGTCATTTCCCTCGGTGTCGGCGAACCCGATTTTGCCACGCCATGGCACATTCGCGAAGCGGCCATTTATTCGTTAGAAAAAGGTCAGACGAGCTACACATCGAATCTCGGACTGTTGAGTTTGCGCAAAGCGATTGCCAAATATGTCAGTGGTTTTTTCCATGTCGATTACCAGGCAGAAAAAGAAATCTTGGTCACTGTGGGCGTGAGTGAGGCGATTGATTTGGCGCTACGTGCTTTGATCAATCCGGGTGATGAAGTGATTTATCATGAGCCATGTTATGTATCCTACAGCCCGAGCATCGTCATGGCTTATGGCAAACCGGTATCGGTCGTGACGAAAAAAGAAGATGGATTTTCTCTCAAGCCTGAGGCTCTTGCGGCGGCGATCACACCGCGCACGCGCGTGGTGATGTTGAATTTCCCCACCAATCCGACGGGGGCCTGTGCGGCGAAAGAGGATTTGGAGGGGATTGCGAAGTTGTGCATCGAGCATGATTTGATCGTCATGAGCGATGAGATCTACAGCGAGCTGCGCTATGAAGAAGACGAGCACGTGAGCATCGCTGCCTTGCCGGGCATGCGTGAGCGAACGATCTTGTTGCATGGATTTTCCAAAGCCTTTGCGATGACGGGTTTCCGTTTGGGGTATGCCTGTGCGCCGCAGCCGATCATTGAAGCGATGATGAAAATCCATCAATACGCGATGTTGTGTGCGCCGATCATGAGTCAGAATGCAGCTCTGGAAGCATTAGAAAATGGCGGGCCGGCGATGGAGAAGATGCGTGCGAGCTACCATCAGCGTCGGGATTTCATGGTCAAGCGCTTGAATGAAATCGGCATGGACTGTCACTCGCCCGGTGGTGCGTTTTATGTTTTTCCCGACATTAGCAAGTTTGGGCTAACCAGCAAAGAGTTTGCGATGCAATTGCTCGAACAGCAAAACGTTGCTGCTGTGCCAGGCACTGCCTTTGGGGCATCGGGCGAAGGATTCTTGCGCTGTTGTTACGCGACGGCGTTCGATGATCTGAAAATCGCGATGGATCGGATGGAGAAATTTGTTTCGACACTGTGAGATGAGCAAAACGGCAGAGTGGCGCTTGAAGGATCCCAGTGCTTGGGCGCGCGCGCACGTGATGCCCTTTGCCTTGTTCATGGCATTGTTGCTCTTATTGCAATTCACCAGTCCGATGTGGCAATGGGATCATCCGGCATCCCCGTGGTGGCGGAGATGGCCGGAGCAGTGGGTGTATCCCTTGCAGTGTGTGGTGTGCATGGGTTACCTCGTGCGCCACTGGCGTTACTACGAGTTTGACTGGAATCTGCGATGGACTGTTGTGGGTGTGATCGCTGGTGCCATCGGCATTGGGGTATGGCTCTTGCCGACAACTCTTTACGATGCTTGGCAGTTGAGTGGCGAGACAGAGGGGTGGAAAAAATGGTTTGGCATTCAGTCGCGGACCGATGGCTTTGATCCGAACGTTTTCCAAACTCCCTTGGCGTATGGCTTTTCGTTAGGGATGCGCTTCTTTCGAGCCGTCGTCGTGGTGGCGCTGATGGAGGAAATTTTTTGGCGCGGATATCTGATGCGCTACTTGGCCGATCGGGATGGCGACTACTGGAAGCAGCCCTTTGGTCGGCATCATATGGTGAGTTTGTTTGGCAGCACCCTTTTGTTTGCCCTAGCGCATGCCCCTGTGGATTATGCGGGAGCCTTGGTCTATGGACTGCTCACTTACGGTCTTTGCGTTTGGAGCAAAAACCTCGGAGCCTGCGTCATCATGCATGCGACGGCCAACTTTCTCATGGGTTGCTACATCATGGCTTATGGCAAATATGGGCTGTGGTGAGGAAATTTGACAAAATCCCATTTCAAGAGAGATTCTTTCATTCCACTACGTATCTTACGACTATCTTCATGAAATCTGTATTACGAATTTTTGCGATCGCGTCGCTCGCAGCAGCATGGGTGCATGCGGCACCTGATGGCGCGCAGCTTTTCGCCAATAATTGCGCGGCATGTCATCAGCTCGATCAAATGGTTGTGGGTCCATCGCTCGCAGAGATTCGCGGCATTTATTTGGGTAAGCCCGATGACTTTGTCAAATGGTGCGTGGCTCCGCAAAACAAGCGCAAGGGAGCGATCGAAATGCCGTCGATGGTGCATGTGGGCGACGAAGGTTTGCGTGCCATTTATGCGCATGTGATGAAAGTGGCAGAGGGCGTGGTCGTGAAACAGCAAGTGCAAAGCGATCCCTTTGCGGCATCCGCCGTACTCAACAAGCGTCCGCAGGTGCAGCGCATTTTTCTGCCCGATGCGAGCCCTGCCGCCATTGCTGTCGCGGTCGACGACCAGTTTTCCTTATGCTGGGATGCGGGGCCATGTCGCTTGCGCTACCTCTGGAAAGGCGGCTTCATTGATGGCTATCCCTACTGGAAAGGCAATGGCAGCAGCTTGGCGAGCATCGTCGGAAAAGTTCGATACATCGAGCCTCAGTCGCCATTCGGTTCGAAGGAGAAAG
>JBDLWB010000201.1:0-4395 GCA_039804425.1 Verrucomicrobiota bacterium | reverse complement strand
GGATCGGCTACGCCCGCTAACAGAAACGCTTCTCTGCGTTCGACACATGTCCCGCAGGTGCCGCAGTGGATTTCTCCGCCTTTGTAGCAGGACCAGGTTTTTCGATAGTCGATCCCTAGCTCGTGACCGCGTCGTGCGATGGCAGCTTTGTCGAGCTCGATGAAGGGTCGATCGATTTCCACCTGCGCATAGGTGCCCTCGCGCACGGCCTGGGCCATGCCTTGCATGAAGGTCTCACGACAATCCGGATAGATCGCGTGGTCGCCTGCGTGGGCGGCGATGACCAAACGCCCCGCGCCATCGTTTTCCGCAATCCCCGCCGCGATCGCGAGCATGATGCCATTGCGAAATGGCACGACGGTTTGTTTCATGGTTTCTTCGGCATAATGACCGTCGGGAATTTCTCCGCCGCCTTGCAGTAGGTGACTATCGAAAAGCTGCGTAAAAAAATCGAGCTTCACGATTTCATGCCGAATCCCCAAATGAGCGCAATGCCACGCCGCCATCGGTAGCTCGCAGGCGTTGTGCTTGGAGCCGTAGTCGAAACTCACCGCACGCTTCACCACGCCCGTGACATGAGCGTGGTAGAGCGCAGTGACGGAGTCCATCCCACCACTGAGCAAAACGATGGCTGGTGTTGTGGACATGGCTGGAGCAAGTTAGAGAATCGCGCCGGGCACGTAGGTAAGGGCATCGGCAAATTCTTCTTCGAGCGCTTGCACCGCAGAGGAAAACCAATCGACCTGTGGGTCGGCCGCGCCGGTCTCTTGTTCACCGCGTTTCAAAATGCCCTCGAGCACCACTTTGCTGAGTCCCAGACGCGCATCTTCGGCGAGTCGTTCGATGAGATTGTTGTGATGGATTTTCCCACGACGCAGATCTTGCACCGTCGCCACCGCGTGTTCTTTGATCGCTTTGTGCGCGGTCTCGCGACCGACCCCGTGCTTGACTGCTTCCATCATCACCGTGGTGGTCATCAGGAAAGGCAAGTAATGCTGCGTTTCGGAAGCGATCATTTCTGGATAGGTTTCCATCTGATCGAGAATCGTGAGGAAAGTTTCCAGCAAGCCATCGAAAGCGAAAAACGCATCGGGCAGCATCACGCGGCGCACCACGGAGCAGGAAACATCGCCTTCGTTCCACTGATCACCGGCGAGGCCCGCTGCCATGGCGAGATAGCCTTTGAGGATGACATGAAAGCCATTCACCCGCTCGCAGGAGCGCGAGTTCATCTTGTGCGGCATCGCGCTGGATCCCGTTTGCCCTGGCGCGAAGCCTTCGCTCGCGGTCTCGTGCCCGGCCATCAAACGCAGGGTTTTGCAGAACGACGAAGGAGCCGATGCCAAATCGGTGAGGCAAGACACGACACGGAAGTCGAGCGATCGCGGGTAGACTTGGCCGACATTTTGCCACACGCCCGACATCCCCAAGTGCTTGACGATGCGCTGTTCCAGTTCTGCGACTTTCGTGGCATCGCCATCGAACAGGGAAAGCTGGTCCATCTGCGTGCCCACCGCGCCCTTCAGACCGCGCACGTGGTATTGATCGATGGTCGACTGCAATTGGCGCAAGCTGTGCAGAAATTCTTCACCAAACATCGCAATGCGCTTGCCCATGGTCGTCGGCTGCGCTGCGACATTGTGCGTGCGTGCGGTCAAAACCAAGTGACGCGTGCTTTCCGCGTGCTTGCGGAGTCGGTGCAGGGTTGCGACGCATTTGTCACGAAGCAACAAAAGCGATTGATAGACCTGGAGCTGTTCCACATTTTCCGTCAGATCGCGCGAGGTCATGCCCTTATGGACATGCTCATGGCCGGCGAGGTCATTGTATTCCTCAATGCGCGCTTTCACATCATGGCGCGTGATGCGCTCGCGTTGCATGATCGAAGCGACATCGATGTTCGACTTCACCTTCTCATAAGCCTCAATCGCCTCCTGCGGGACATCCAGGCCCAGATCCTTCTGCGCCTTCATCACCGCGATCCAGAATTCGCGTTCGAGTAAAATGCGGCCCTCGGCGGACCAGATCGCCTGCATGCGTGCGGAGGCGTAGCGTTCGGCTAAAACATTTGCAATCACGCGGCTTGATACTTCATCCCGTGCCCGTGCGCAACGCCTTTTCACGCCTTTCGCCAGGAAAGCATTGTCCACGTCCAGAAAGTCCAAGACCCAGCACAACCCGTAGCCCAGCAACAAGCATCCAAAATTCAAAATCCAAAATTCCTCCCCATCTCCTATCTCCTATCTCCCATCCTTCGTGTCTTCGTGTCTTCGTGTGAGACCATCTCCCATGTTGACTCAGGCGCGCCGCCCGCGCCTTCGGCCCTACGGGCCACCCGCTTAGCTCGTGCCCAAAACGGCTACAAGCCTTCGCCGTTTTTCCAACATCTTCTTCCCATCCAAAATCCACTTTCCCCAACAAACCCAAGCAAGAAAAATTCCTGAAAAAAAGGATTGCCACGAGCCCCCAGTGCATACTACATTCCGCCCCGCTGCAAACAGTAGCGCGGTTAGCTCAGTGGTAGAGCACCACCTCGACACGGTGGGGGTCGCAGGTTCGAAACCTGCACCGCGCACCATTTCGCAAGAGAGCAAAAAACCCGAAAAACCATTGATGTTTAAAGGTTTATCGACAATTTTACGCTAATTTCACAAGATCACTTTATGCGTCACAGTGCAACAAAATGCACGAAAAAACTGATTCTATTGCACTGTTCGTTGCACTGTAAATCATCTCAAAATGGACATGCTTTCTCCGGGTTACGTCGCCATCTCCGAGTCACCTCAAGTCTGATTTTTGCATCTTCCCGGAAATCGAACACTTCGATTTGAAATAATGCCGTGTTACATTCCCCACGCGCACGGGCGCGTGAAGCAGTTTTTCGCTTTTGATGAGAAATCACCATTAGACTCCGCATTTTTTGCTCCCGCTAAAGGTCGAATTGACGTGCTATTTTTTACTTGTTACCCTTCATCTATGAATTGGTATCAAAATGTAATTTTGACAAAACTCCGCGAAGGCATGACTTATGCTGAGGCTGCCTCCACCGTCGGAATTCATCGTCAAACCCTCTGGCGGTGGATCTCTGCGTCAGAAGAATTCCGGAATGCCGTTGCAAAAGCGCGACAAGACTCGCAACCAGAGCGCTCCTATCGCTTATGGCTGCGTCACCCATTTCGTGGAAAGCGTCCTCCCACTGGCAAGGGGCATGGATGCGCACCAAGATATCAATGCGGAGTGAGGTGAGATGTGTTATTTTTTCGAATCACGTTCGCTCATTCTGAAATCGATGAGCTAAGAGTTATGCGGTTTGGCAAAAATGACCAATCCAGAAGCGCATCAATCCATTAGGTGCCCAATCGCTTCGATTGTTTTGTCTGCGACTCTAAGAGCCCATGCAGCATTTTTTTCTTGGGCTACTTCTCGGAATAAGCGGATGATTTGAAAACCTTCTTCGGGGTGATCTTCCTCAAACACGTTAATGTCCTTGCTCAAAAGATCTATGGGCATCTGTCGCGCCATCCAACCGCAATACTGCATACAAAATGCCCAGCTCATATGAGGCAGTAGAACATCACTATAAAGTTCTATCGGATTTTGATAGCCATCATTGGATAAGGCTTCCATCGTTGTCGTTAGCTTGGAATGGAATGATTGGAAGAACGCCTGGATGTCTAACTCTTGCATGCGATCTTCATCACCGTCTATGATTGCAGATTGGTAATTCATCATGGTTCTGACGCTCTTGAGAGTTTCCACAAGCACTGGAATTAGATGAATACCAGCGCCGATCGGATTTTCTGAGTGATCCATGTAGCCACGTTTCATCAGATCCTTTTTGGTCGATGGTTGCAGTGGAACCATTGCCATCGTTCGTTTCTGATTATGCTGTTCTTCGTTCATCCGATTTTATGTGTTTCTGATTTCCTGATCGATCAGCTTGAGGATTTTCATTCTCGTGCTTTTGCTCAAATCTCCTGTTTGGCCTTTTAGCCGGAGTTCGATTCCTGGCGCCAGATGAATGTGGGTCCACACCTCGTGATGGGCGCATGTGACATCTGTATGTTCACCCATCGATGCACGCACATGACCGGAGCCATGAGTCCTTGATGTGGGAAATTCGGCAAAAAGCATCTCCTTGTATTCCCGGTTGCTCTTGCCATGCAGCGCGTCGTGAATGCTCTCGGGCGCGTAACGGAGGTAGAGCAGCTTGCGGATGATTAGCGCCTGCAGATATTGCCGATAGCCGTAGATCGCGCGTCGCCCATCCTTGTCGGGCGTATCGAGACATCCAAGAGTTTGATAATAACGGAGGGTGCGCACGGTGAAGGAATCGCTCACCCTTTTGTCCCCTCCCTCATTGGCCTGCGGATAAAATCTCCTCACGGCGTTGTT
>JBDLWB010000200.1:0-3176 GCA_039804425.1 Verrucomicrobiota bacterium | reverse complement strand
AATGCCGCGGCCCTTTTCCGGACCATTGGTAGAACTGTCCCAGCGACTAAAATGGTGATCGATCCGAGCATCGATCGCAGCGGCGAGCTTCTCCTCGGCGATGTCTCCCGTGATGGCATTTGCCCCTGCAAGAAGAGGCTGAAGCTCATCGATCCGGCTAGCATTTTCCTGCAAGTCATGGATCGTCTGGTTCAATTGTGCTTGGTTCAGAAACAGCACGTGACGCCAAGTGGCCTGATTGCGGTGGAGCAATTGCGCGAGTCGCTTTTGCACACTGTCTGGATCGGCAATGGCAGCGGCGTTCGTCGACTTGAGTGACGAGAATGCACCTGCTCCCCACGATTTCTGTAACGTCCATGTTTGTCCCTGCGATTCAAATTCCAAAGTGACGCGGGCGTGATCTCCGGCAGGCCTCGGAAACCATGGCCCCATCGTATCTCTCAGCTTTCCAGGAGTCAGGTTAGATGGAGTGAATAAAACATGCCACAGGGCGTTGTTGAGCGTGCTCTTGCCAAATTCATTGGGGCCTTCGATCACGTTTAAGCCGTTATGAAGGCGAAAGATGCGTTCTTTCACGCCTCCGAAGGGATGCAGTTGGATGCTAAGAATCTTCATGCGCGTTTGAGGGATTCGATGATGTCAAGGGCAAGGTGGGCATCGCCCGGGTAGTCTTCGTCAGCAAGTAGACCGTGGAGCAAGGCGTGCGGCAGAGTGCCTTCAGGAAATTTTGCAGCAATGGCCACGGCGTCTAAAACCTCTGCAATGTCCACATCGTGGCTCACATGGAGGAACTCGGCCTTGAGTTGCGCGAGCCATTGTCTGAGGTCCGACATCTGTTCTTCTTTGAGACGGCCTCTGAGTTGGAGGTCGAGGATCGTATTCTTCGCGTCGAGCGCGGCGCATTCGGCGGACAGAGCCTCGGTGCTGCGAGTATCATGTAGTTCCCGCCGCACACGGACAAACCTCACGGCACCAGTCGTGAGCAGCTCGTGTCGGCATGATCCATTGGCCTCCAGTTCGATCCACCACGCATGACCGGAGTGAGTGCATTTCACGGAATCTGGCGTGTGGATTCCCGGCATGAAAAACAAGGGGCGCCCCGTGGTCCCGGGCAAGGGCGAAGGGACATGAATGTGTCCGAGCAGCCAAGTATGCACGCCGGCAGCGCGTAGATCTTTCTCTGCCATATTGAAGTAGCGTTGTTCGGCATCGAGTCCAAGCCCTTCGACATTGCCATGGGCTATCCCAATATGAATGGCACCTTCTGGCTTGTGCTCATCGGCCACCCAGCCAATAACATGATTTTCCCCGTGTTTGCTTGGACATGGGCAGGCATAGAAATAGACTTCACTGTCCTCGCAAGCGAACCGCTTCGTTCCAGCTTGCAACAATGGGACGATGCGGGTGCCTTCTGATGCATCGCTGAACCACTTCCACAGCTTGTTATCGTCGCCTTCGTAAAAGTCGTGATTGCCCGCGAGAACAAGAACTTGCTCACCATCAAACTTTGCGAGGATCTCCGCCGCCCTTTCGACCATTTTTTTGGTAACCGTCTGCTTGTCAAAGAGATCGCCGCCCACCACGAGAAAATGAGCTTTTCGGGTGTTTGCGGTGGCGACAATCCGTTCCAAACCCGTGAAACGTTCTTCAAGCAAGCGCTCGCGGACATCTTCCGGATATTGGGCAAAAGAAGTGCCGATGTGGTTATCGGCAGTATGAAGAATTCGAATGCTCATCAGTATTTTTTGCACGATTTCACATCGTCTTAACAAAGTCAAGTTTCTTCGCTTTATCGTAAACCTTTTTTCCGAAATCGGCATCTACAGAGAAGGCTAACAGAAGAGAAGAAAGAAACTGGATAGGAATGAGGGAAGATTTTTGAAGGGTGAAAAACGGTGAAGGCTTGTAGCCGTTTTGGACACGAGCGCATGCGAGGTGGCCCGGAGGGCCGAAGGCGCGGGCGGCGCGCCTGAGTCAACATGGGAAAGGGGGAAGAATTTTGATCCTACTTCGCTCGTTGAGCTTCGAAGGACAAGTTTTGGATGTTGGATTGGGGTCTCACACGAAGGCGCGAAGACACGAAGGAGGGAAGATGGAGGGATTTTTGAAGGCTGGGAGGCGGGGACGCCTCCGCCACGGGGGGCATTGAATGGTGAAGAGTGAATGGTGAAATTAGGGAGAGGCGTTGTCTTATGTCTTATCTCTTCCTTCTTTATCCTTGCTTCTGATTTTAGGCTTGGGCAGGTTGGTTTGTTGCGTTTGTGCTGATGAGGTGTTTTTGGCATGATGCTTTTTCCTATCTCTTTTATGATGAAGAATCTTTTTGGTAAAATCACTTCGAAGGCGATGGGTGTCGCTTTGAATCGTAAGATTGAGTGTCCTGCTTGTCAGAAGATGGTGTTTCCTCAAGTCAATCACGATGCGGACGGAGGAATCGCGGAAGTGGTTTGTCCGGCCTGTGGCGATGTGTCGGATGGGGAAACTTGGCTTGGCCAAATGCGGGACAGCACGGAACCGCTGGCGATCAAGCCGGAGCGCTGTGGCATTGAGGAAACGTATCATCAAGGGGAGTATCGCTGGCAAATCTCTGGCTCGAAGCGGCCGAATTTCTTTTGGCTTTTTGCGCTGTTCTGGAATGGCATTGCGTGGCCGATGACCGTGTTGATGGTCTATGGGATGTTCGTCGGGACTCCCACGCAGGATGTCAAAGACAATCCTTGGTTGCTGTGGGCGATGCCTCTCTTTATGCTGCCCTTTCTGGCCATAGGCATCGGGGTGCTGTATGCGGCGCTGGCGACGAGTTTTCAACACATCACACTCGCGGTCGGTTTGCGTGACATCACGATCACGAAAAATTTGCTCGGCTGGAAGCGCACGAAGTCGTTTCCGAAAAGCGAGATCTGTGATGCGTTGCTGGCATCCACCTATCAGAAAAATGATCAGCCCGTGTATGGCATTCAGTTGATGCGTCGGGCAGGTAAGGCAATTTCGTTAGGGATATCGCGTCCACATCGGGAAAAGCGTTGGTTATTGCATCAACTGCGGAAAGCGTTATCGCTGGAGAGCGTGGAGTCGGCTGCGGAAAAGGATGCTGCGCTGGTGAGCTCGCCTTCGATGCCAGCGTATGAATCGAGTTTACTAACCGTGACGCCACGCATCGATGGCTTTACGTTTAC
>JBDLWB010000199.1:0-9944 GCA_039804425.1 Verrucomicrobiota bacterium | reverse complement strand
CTTTCCAAGTATCGTCGCAGCTCGATTCTCGCGTGATTCTTGATAGCAAAGGCGCAGAAAAACTCGTTGGCAAAGGCGACATGCTCTACCTTCCCCCAGGCTCCGCCAAACTGGAACGCTCGCAAGGTGCCTTCGTGTCCGATGCCGAAGTCGAACGTTTGGTTGAACACTGTGCCGCATTCGGCAAACCGAATTTCGAGACCGACATCCAGAAAGCCATCGATACCGGCAATGTCGGCGATGACAGCAATGACGACGAATCAGACGTCGACGAAGAAATGGTCATCAAATGCATCGAGGTCGTGCGCCAAGAGCAAAAAGCCAGCACCTCGCTGTTGCAGCGTCGCCTCCGCCTCGGCTACACGCGTGCCGCGCGCATGATCGACATCCTCGAAAGCCGCGGCTTGATCGGCCCAGGCGAAGGCGCTAAGGCCCGCGAAGTGTTCATTAAGGACTGAGACAACGCACGCATCGATTGACGATCCCTTCATCCCTTGAAAAAACTGCTGCCCTCATCGTCCTCTGGAAAACTTTGAATGTTTTGCCATTTTGTCATTTTCCCCTATCATCGAACCATGAACTCGCCCGATATCCGCTGGAAGCAGCGTTTTCAGAATTACAGCAAAGCGCTGCAAAGCCTGCGTCGTGCGGTCGAGTTAGCCGCACAGAGGCCTCTTTCCGAGCTTGAGCAACAGGGTCTGATCCAGGGATTTGAATTCACTCATGAACTCGCATGGAATGTGCTGAAGGATTATCTTGAGGAACAAGGATTTGTGGGGATCATCGGCTCCAAAAACGCTACCCGCGAAGCTTTCAAAAACGGCATCATCAAGAAGGGTGAGGTCTGGATGGACATGATCAAGGCTCGAAATCTGACCTCCCATACTTACAACGAAGATGTCGCCGAAAAAATTGTGAAAGACATTCTCACATGCTTTTTCCCCGCCTTCCTCGAGTTAGCCTGTCATTTCACCGAAATTGCACCTGAAAGCGAGCCAGGAGTATGAACAGCGGACTTTCAGCAGCAACGATAGCAGCCATCCATGGCGTCCTCGCCCAGCACCCCAGGGTGGTGAAGGCGTTGCTGTATGGATCCCGTGCCAAGGGCAACTACAAAATCGGCTCCGACATTGATCTCACGCTTTTCGGCGAAGGGCTGGAATACTCGGAAATGATGGACATTGCGATGGAGCTGGATGACTTGCTGCTGCCTTACATGATCGATTTATCGATTTTCGAAAAACTCGACCACGCCGAACTGAAAGAGCACATCGAGCGAGCAGGGCAGCTGTTTTATGAAAAGATTCCCATTTCTCAGCAGCGCTGATCCGGGGACGCAAACTTTCGTCTGATGAAATAGGCCGCGCGCAGCACCCATGGAACCCGCCCGCATGACGGAGGGAGGTCTCATACCGCCACACAACTGCTGGCAGAAAAAAATGCAATTTCCTTCTTGCCATATGCCCATTATTCCCTCATTCTACGCGCCCACCCATGCACGGGTAGCTCAGCGGTAGAGCAACCGGTTTACACCCGGTCGGTCGGCGGTTCGATCCCGTCCCCGTGTACCATCTCTCTTTTCCTTTCTTGCGAGCCTCTTTTTTGAGTCTCGCTTTTTTTACGCCCACAAAAAAGCCGCCGTTGGCAACAATGACCAACGACGGCTGTTTTTTTCAGAAAAACCTCACCATCAAACATCCAGCTTGGTCCAAGCCGCGTTGTTTTGTGAAGATTTCACCGCAGCTTCAATGAAGGCCATGCCCGTGACGCCGTCGTCGATCGACGGGAAATCGTAGCCTTCCGCTGGTGCGGGTTTGCCCAAAATGGCATCGCTGATCGCTTCGCCTGCGGCACGATAGATGTTGGCAAACGCCTCGATGAATCCCTCGGGATGGCCGAAAGGTGTGCGAGTGTTTTTCACCGCTTCTGGTCCATTGTAGCTATTGCCCCGACGCCAGATTTGGCGTGGTTGCTCGGCGAATTTGACCACCAACTCATTCGGATGCTCTTGGTGCCATTCGATCGATGCCTCGGTGCCGTAGATGCGGACGTTCAGATTGTTTTCATCGCCCGTAGAAATTTGAGAGGCGAAAAGCACACCACGAGCACCGCCTTTGAAACGCAGCAGCATGCTGCCATCGTCATCGAGCGGTCGACCCGGGATGAAGGTGTTGAGCTCCGCAGCCACTTCTTCCAATTCCAGTCCACTAATGTATTGCGCCAGATTTTCGGCATGTGTGCCGATGTCGCCAATGCAGTTCGAAATGCCCGAAACGCTCGGATCCATGCGCCAGTTCGAGATCGCACCATCGGACTGCTCCTTGAGCGCGGTGATGGCATAGCCTTGAGGATACTCTGCCACAACTTTCAAAATCCGACCCAGTTTGCCTTCACGCACCATCGCGCGGGCTTCTTTCACCATCGGATAACCCGTGTAGTTGTGCGTCAAAGCAAAGACCAATCCGCTCTTGCGCACGATTTCGCGCAGCTGCTTGCCTTCTGCGAGCGAAAAAGCCAGCGGTTTTTCACAAATCACGTGAATGCCTGCTTCGAGAAAGGCCTTGGCCACTTTGTAGTGCAGGTCATTGCGCGCGACGATGCTAACAAAATCAATGCGCTCACCGAGTGGCAAGGCAGCTTCTTTGGTCGCCATTTCTTCGTAGCTGGCATAGACGCGAGAAGGATCGAGGAAAAGATCCTCGCCAGAGAGCTTCGACTTTTCGGGGTTGGAGGAAAAACATCCTGCGACCAGCTCGATCTGGCCATCGAGATTCGCCGCCATGCGATGGACCGCACCAATGAATGCTCCGCGTCCGCCGCCGACCATTCCCATCCGTAGTTTTCTCTGTAGTGTCATACTTGTGATGAAAAAATATCGGCTCAAAACACTACGCACGCTGACACATGTCGAGCAAATTTCCGTGCTTGTACGCCAAATCCTGCAATTCGCGACAAATCGGCTCATCAGCCGGTGCCCAGTTGTCGCAATTCCCCAACTCAGGAGCCACCCACTGCATCGCTTGGTGTTCTCTCAACTCCATCTCCCCAGCGATGTGCACGCACAAAAATGGCAGCAATCGCAATTCCGCCCATGGATATGACCAAGCCACTGCAGTCAGCGCAGGACCTACACGCACTTCGATCGAAAGCTCCTCGCGCAGTTCTCGCACCAAAGCCTGTTGCGGGCTTTCTCCCGATTCGATCTTGCCTCCAGGAAATTCCCACAAACCAGCCAAAGCGCGCCCTTCCCCTCGCTGGCAAATGAGAATTTTCCCATCTTCGCGCACCACGATTCCACACACCACGTCCATGCCCTCAAACCCTGACAGCGACATCCCCTGTCGTCAACTTTCTTGCTCCAGAGAAAAATCGTCTTTTTTGTTGATTTTCTGAATTTTCAGAATAAACTGAAAAATATGAAAGCGAACTTGCCTACCGACGAGACCGAAAAAGCCGCTTTGAAGCAGGCGCGTGATGAATTTGTTTCGCAATGGGGCGCGTTGGGCTCGCAGTGGGGCATCAGTCGCACGATGGCTCAAATTCATGCTCTGTTGATGATTTCGGAGCAGCCGATGACGACCGATGAATTGATGGACGAGCTGCAGATCAGCCGCGGCAATGCGCATGGCAATGTCAAAGAGCTCGTCGCATGGGGTCTGGTGCGCCAGGTCGTGGTGCGCGGCGAACGCAAGGAGTTTTTTGAAGCGGAAAAGGACGTGTGGGAAATTGCGCGCACGGTCGCCCGCGAAAGAAAGCGTCGCGAAATCGAACCGGCACTGGGAGTGCTGCGCGAATGCGTGGAAAAAAGCAGCACCTGGAAAAGTGCCGAAGCTCAGGCTTTTCATCAACAGGTCCGACAGCTCGAAGAGTTTGTCAGTTTCGCCTCAAAAGTCGCCGACCAAGTTTCGGGCATGAAACACGGCTTCGCACTGCAACTTGCTGCCAAGCTACTCGGCTAGTTTTTTGGCTCACGATTTTCATTTTTTTCTGAAAAAACAATATCAACCGTAAACACCAATCTACAAAACATCATGAAACCAGTCGCTGTCATTTTTGGAGCCAACGGATTTTTGGGGCGTTACCTTTGTCGGCACTGGGTGCGCAAGGGTTATGAAGTCGTAGCGGTGGCCCGAAACCGCGAGGGCTGGAGTGGCGATGGTATGTTTTTGCCCTGGGATGGCAAAAACGCCGGCCCTTGGGAACTCGCGTTGGAAGGCGCCAGTGTGGTGGTCAATCTCTGCGGTCGCTCGGTCGACTGCCGCTATCACGAGGAAAATCGCCGCAGCATTTTGGCATCGCGCATCGATAGCACACGCGCGATCGCGCGGGCAATCCGCCAATGCCAAAAGCCCCCTGCACTGTGGATGAACGCAAGCACTGCCACATGGTATCGGCATGCTGAAGATCATCCGCAAAACGAATGGCAGGGCGAGCCCGGCGAAGGATTCTCGGTGGACGTCGCACGACACTGGGAAGAAGCCTTTTTTGGTGAAATGACACCTGCGGCAACAAGGAAAGTCGCTCTGCGCACGGGCATGGTGATGGCCCACGAGGCAAAGTCGGTGTTTGCGGTGCTGTGCCAACTGACTCGTTGCGGGCTTGGTGGCAACTGGGGTGATGGCAATCAGCGTATTAGCTGGATTCATATGGAAGATTGGCTCGCTGCACTCGATTTCATCGTGCAAGATCCTTTCCTCGATGGCGCGATTAATCTGACCGCTCCAGAAGCGCCGACGCAAAGTGAATGGCAACAATCTCTGCGCGAGGCTTTAGCCATGCCATTAGGGCTCCCCGCAACCCGTTGGATGCTGGAATGCGGCGCTTGGCTGCTGGGCACCGAAACGGAGCTGATTCTCAAAAGCCGATGGGTGGAGCCCCTGCGCTTGCAACAAGCAGGGTTTCGCTGGCGTTTCCATCGTGCAGAAAACATGATGCAAGATTTAATGCATCGACGTGGATTAGACGGTTTTTTCGCAAACAAAGCCTGCCGCGCCATGGGAGCCCGCGTCTGGGCCATCGCGCCCTAGGGAGAATTCGGGGCTGTCTCCAGCAAACACCGCAGGCTGTCAAGGAGAGCAGTCTTGAACTGGTCCCATTTCATCGGGGCGCCTTCGAGAAAAAATTGGTTGCTGACTTGCAATTCGATCGCTTGATACTGAGCAGAGGACCGCTCTTTGCGCAAGGTATCGAGTATGGTTTTGGTATTGTCGGGATAAAAACTATCATTACTGCGAATTTCCAGTTGTGGGAATTTTTCCTGCAAAATCGACAACCAATGCATCGCCATTGCCGCTTCCCCAGCACGACCTTCGGAATGCAACAAAGCAATGTGCAGGTCGGGATGGCATGTAGGATCAAAGGTATGCACCGATACATGCAATACCGACGGGCTCCGCACGAGTTCAGAGGCAACGCGTTGACGAATGCCGGAAAGATGAGGAATCAACTGCCTTTCGTGCAATTTCTCTCGCTGCAACTCCGTCAATTTCATCGAACAATCACTCCATCTCAGCGGATCTTCGTCTTGCAAATGACAATCAATGATCAAACGACTGACCTCACAATGCACTAAAGGCGTCCGAAATTTCATGGCCATCGCTTGCGCCAAATTGAGCGCCCCAGGATCCCACCCTTCGGGTGTCGTGATACGCTCGAGATCATCGTGCAGCACCTCTTTGAGAGAATCGGGCACAGCACATGTCGCATGTTCACAGGAAACAACAAGGGGAGTCATAAGGAATGGCTTATCTTTTACTCTCCCGCGGCAAGCACAAGACTTTTTACGAAAAAATTTCCTCATCCTTACGCAACAGATTGACGAGTATCGACATTATGACTCATACTCCTCGCCCCTACCATGGCAAACGACTCGTCTTATCCACCTGGCAATGCAAAAATCGCGCTTCAAAAAGCGAGCGACGCTCAAGTCGACGATGTGATGCGCGCCATGCCGCACGCCCTAGGACCTGAGAAATCAATTCTCAGTTCCATGCTGCAAAACCCACTGGAATACGTCAGTACGGCGATTGAGGAAAAGCTGACCAAAGAGCACTTCTATCTTCCTGCACACGGCATCATTTTTGACCTTTTGTTAGAGTTTTTTGAAAAAGGCTTACAGGTCGAAGTCGTCGCCCTAGTCCAAAAACTCATCGATAAAAATTTGCTAGAAAGTGTCGGTGGCCCCGCCGCGATCACTGAGCTTTATGCCTATGCTCCCAATGCGGCCCATTTTCTCACGCACCTCAATTTTGTTAAAGACAAGTACACACTCCGCTCGATCATACAATCGTGCAATGAAGCCATTACCAGTGCTTACGACAACCCAGAGGATGTGCCCATGCTGCTCGATACCGTCGAGACCTCGGTACTAGCAATTCGCGAAAACTCTGAGGTCAATCGCGCCTTGACGACTCCCCTCGCGGTGAAGGAAGTGATGGAACAATTTGCGCAACTTTGCAGCAGTGAACGCAAAGCCCAAGGCGTGCTGACTGGTTATGAACTACTCGACTCGATGTGCGGTGGTCTGAAGCCTGGTGAAATGTTCATCATCGCGGCACGTCCCTCGATGGGTAAAACATCGTTCATGATGAACATCGTCGAACACATTTGCATCGATCAACAAAAGCCATCGATGGTTTTTTCCTGCGAAATGACAACCACACAAATCGTGCAACGTCTGCTTTTCTCGCGCGCCCGCTATCGCCTGTCGGATCTCTCGAAAGGCATCACGCCTAGCAAAAAAGATTTGCTCAACATTCGCCGAGCCTCAGAGGAAATTACCAATGCCAAACTGTTCATCGATGACACGGCAGGAATCACCATCAATGACTTGCGAGCGAAAGCACGACGCAAAAAGCGCGATGAAGACATTCAGTTGATTGCAGTCGACTACCTTCAGTTGATGCGCTCTTTAAGCAAACAAGCGGCAAACTCACGCGAACGGGAAATTGCGGAAATTTCTTCGGGCTTAAAAGCTCTTGCGAAGGAACTCAGCATTCCTGTGATTGTACTCGCTCAGCTCAATCGTGGTCCCGAAGGTCGAACCGGTGGCAAACCGCGGATGTCGGACTTACGGGAATCGGGATCGATCGAACAGGATGCCGACTTAGTCGGTTTGCTTTATCGGAGTGCTTACTATGCCAACGACAACGAAGAGCGCAAAGAAGAAGAAGGCGTCGCCGATCTCAATTTGGCAAAAAACCGGAACGGCGAAACAGGCGACATCCCGTTGACTTTCGTGGCGCCATTGATGCGTTTCGAGTCAGGTCACCCAGCACAAGAGCCCGGCGCAGCGTAAGCCCCTCGCGCCATCGAGCACGAGCTTGACCAGTCAGAGGATTTGCGATGTGATCACGGCATGTTCGCCTACGTGCATCATCTCGATCCTGTGATCTGGGAAATTTGGGATTTCATCAAACTTCGCTGGTATGGCCTCGCCTATCTATTCGGCTTCATGGCGGGTTATTTTTTGCTGGTGCGACTTTCCCGACAAAAGTTGTGGGTGATCGAAGAGAAAAAAATCGGCGACTTCATTTCATTGCTCGCGATGTTTGGCGTCTTTCTGGGGGGACGACTCGGCTATGTGCTTTTCTATATGGTGCCGGAACATGGCTGGAAACTTTTGATAGAAGATCCACTCGTGCTGATTCGAGTGTGGGAAGGAGGCATGGCCAGCCACGGTGGATTTCTCGGTGTGGCACTATTTACTCTGTGGTATGCAAAGCGCCATCGACTATCTTGGACGGCCATTGGCGATGGCATTTGCATCGTCGCGCCCTTAGGACTACTTTTTGGACGCATCGCCAATTTCATCAATGGTGAACTGTATGGAAGAGTTGTTCACTCAAACGTGCCTTGGTCCGTGAAATTTCCGCAAGCACTCGACAAGGAATCCCTTGTCGTGCAGGAAAAAATTCTCGATGCCTGCGCCGAACGCGCACCCGACTGGGCCAATTTCGCGCAAACGAACGAAGGATTGGCATTGGCCGCACGAAAGTCCGACGCCGTGCGCGAAATTTGTGAGGAGTATCTTTCCGCACGACATCCCTCACAATGCTACGAAGGTCTGCTCGAGGGCGCTGTGCTATTCGGGCTCATGTGGTTTCTACGGCACCGTTATCCTAAAGCTCCCCATGGCATGATTTGTGGGATCTTTTTTATCCTCTACGCCATCTTCCGAACATTCGTGGAGCATTATCGCGAACCCGATTCGGCAACCATCGCTTCACTTACGAAAGGACAATTCTACTCGCTCTTCATGATCATCGCTGGCTGCGCCTTTCTCTGGCACGCCTATGGCATTTCCCGAAAGCAAACATCGCCCTAAACTTCACCAGCAGCTTCGAGCAGTTTGCGGAATGTTCCCGGTTGTGACTTGAGCTCCTCAAAGGTGCCATCACCAACAATTTTTCCACCTTCTAAGACCACGATGCGATGAGCCATGCGGATCGAGGAAAAACGATGCGCGATCAGGAGAGTTGTGCGATTTTTTGATAACAACAAAAGCGATTCGGCAACAGCTGCTTCACTCTCAGCATCGAGCGCACTCGTCGCTTCATCGAGAATCAAAATCGGCGCATCCTTCAGAAAGGCGCGTGCCATTGCAATGCGCTGACGCTGACCACCGGAAAGCCCCGTTCCACGTTCGCCCAAGACCGTATCATACCCCTCTGGCAGACGCATGATGAACTCGTGCGCATGCGCTTTCTGGGCCGCTTGCATGACTTCTTCGTCACTTGCCCCTTCTTTACCAACGCGGATGTTTTCCCAGATGCTGGATTGAAACAACACCGGCATTTGCGGAACTACGGCAATATTGCGACGCAGGTCTCGCAGCGACCAATGACGCAAGTCGCAGTCATCGATCTTTACCACACCCTGCTGAGGATCAAACAAACGCGGCAACAAGTGCACCATTGTCGTTTTCCCCGAACCGCTCGGACCTACCAAGGCCACCAACTCGCCTGGCTTGATTTGCAAAGAAACATCGTGCAACACCAATTCGTCCTCATAGGAAAAAGACACGTGCGACCACTCGAGATCACCACGCACAGAGCCACTTTTTTGAATCTCTTCGGGCTTAGGTTCGCTGACCGATTCCTCGGCTTGCATGATCATTTCCAAACGCTCCGCAGCCGCGCCACCTTGACGCAGCAAGGCATTCACTGCCCCAAGTTTTTTCACAGGCTCATAGGCCATGTAGAGTGCCATGCCGACAGCCATGAACTGCTCCAAGGACATCCCACGCTGAACTCCCAAAAATAACGCAAACGCGAAACCAACCGATGCCACGACTTCGATCGCTGGTGAGATCATCGATTTGTATTTCACCACCTTCATCATCAATCGCAGTACTGCATTGATTTGCTGGCGATAAATCGACGCCTGTTTTTTCTCCAACTGATAGACGCGAACTTCCAACGGCGATTGCAACGTTTCGTTGATGGTCGATGCGGTGTCGCCCATCTGCGACTGCACCATACGACTACGCTTGCCGATTTTTTTGCCCGCACGAGAAATCGGCAGCACACACATCGGTATCGTGAACAATCCAATCATCGCAATCGCCATG
Organism: Verrucomicrobiota bacterium; assembly: GCA_039804425.1. Taxonomy (GTDB): domain Bacteria; phylum Verrucomicrobiota; class Verrucomicrobiia; order Verrucomicrobiales; family Akkermansiaceae; genus UBA956. Next base: position 373 of record JBDLWB010000199.1, on the reverse strand, counting down.
CTGTCTTGCTTTAACGCCTCAGAAAGCAGATACGACAACGCTGCAATCAAAGTCGCTGGTTGCTTGATCAAATCGTTGCTACCCTGTGCAATGGCGTTGCGAATGACTTCAGCATCGAATGTCAAACGCGACAACAAATCCCCCGATCGATTGCCGTGATAGTAACTCATCGGCAACCGTTGCAACTTTTCAAACGCCGCAGCACGCACCTTTTCCAATACAAGAAATCCAGACTTGTTGATCAAATATGTATTAAGATAACCCGCCAACCCACGAACCATGAAGATCAATGGAATCATCACACTAACGATTAAGGTCATGAGCATCAACGACCCTTCGGAAATACTCTGAAGCAAATCGAGCAGCCAGGAAG
>JBDLWB010000198.1:0-3407 GCA_039804425.1 Verrucomicrobiota bacterium | reverse complement strand
CTCGCCTACCGCGCTCGACGCGAATTCCCCTGGGGCCAGAGCATCCCCGAGGAAATTTTTCTGAACGACGTGCTGCCCTACGCGTCGCTCGATGAAGCACGCGACGCTTGGCGAACGAAATTCTACTCCACCTTTCGTAAGGTCGTCGCTCCTGCCAAAACTGCGACAGAAGCTCTGGAACTGATTCATCAAGCCATCACACCCACGCTCGATGTCCGCTACAACACCAAACGTCGCGCGCCGAACCAAGGGCCTTTTGAATCGATGCAACGGAAAATGGCGACCTGCACCGGGCTCTCGATTCTCCTCGCCGATGCGGCACGCTCGGTGGGACTCCCCGCGCGCATCGTCGGCATCGCCCAGTGGACGACGAAGGAGGGCAATCACAATTGGAATGAAATCTACTTACCCGAGCGCCAAGCATGGGTCGCTACCGAATACGATCGCGATCAACACGGACTCGACCACGGTTGGTTCCTCGCCGATGCCGCCCGCGCCATACCAGGCTCGCTCCTGCATGGCATCTATGCAACTTCTTGGCGAAAAACCGCATACCACTTCCCGATGATCTGGAACATGAACAATACCAGTGTGCCCGCTGTCGATGTCACTCAGCGCTACCTCGAACTCGGTAAAAAAGAAATCACAGCACCAGGAATCTGCGAACTACGCATCGATGTCACCCAAGCTCAGCCCGATGGCACACGTCAACGTATCATACGCCCCGTCGAAGTCCGCCAAGGCGACGTCGTCATTGCCCGCGGCGACAGCCCCTCGGCATCTGATGACCTCAATCAATTCCTCACCATCAAAGTGCCCCAAGCCGTCCGCTACCAAGTCCTCCTGCTCCACAGCGAACAAGTCCAACAAATCACGCCCAAACAAGGGCAAGAACATCTTCGGATTGAACTCATCGAAAAAAAATGATGTCGATTGCGATGGCTCTGCAATGCTACGGCGACCACCACCTCTGCGACAAATACCAGCTCAACAAAAAACCACCTTCATACGAAGGTGGTTTTGTAGTGGTCGGGCTGGCGGGATTCGAACCCACGACCCCTTGCCCCCCAGGCAAGTGCGCTACCAGGCTGCGCTACAGCCCGAACTCAAGGAACGGGGCGCGAAGAAAACCAGAGCCTACGCACTTTGGCAAGTAAAGAATGCGGCCAAATGAGAATTTTTCTCATCCAATGACTAGACTTCCACTTTTTCCACCAACACCTTGACCGTCATCGCACAATGGGATGTTCCACGATACGCTCCTTTCACGGGAGCCACATCATCGTAATCACGTCCAACCGCCACTTTCACATAGCGCTCATCAGCCATGGTGGCATTGGTAGGATCATAGCCGATCCATCCCACATAGGGCAAATACACTTCACACCACGCATGAGATGCCTGTGCCCCCACCAACAAATCCGTGGGACCATTGTAGATGTACCCCGAAGCATAGCGTGCCGGAAGTTTCACCGCACGACACAAGGCGACCATCATGTGAGTAAAATCCTGACATACCCCCGCTCGAAGCTCGAATGCTTGTTCAAGACGAGTGTTCGCCATTGTCGCACCAGGTTGATAATGAAAATTTTCATGGATCCAGTTCATAAAGGCCATCGCCTGCCCATGAAGAGTGGTCACTCCATAGGATAAATCGATCGCCAGTCGCCAGATTTGTGAATGATGACTGACGAGATTGCTGTCTTGTAAAAAAGGCCAAGTCCGCTCACGAGTCGATGGATCATTCAGATCCTCTTTGGTCGCCTCCATGCTGCGATCGGGAACAACCAATGGCAAATTGTGGACGCGCAAGCGACTCTGCACTTCAAGCCTCTGATGCGGTTGAAGAATCTCAAAATGATGCGTAATGTTTTGAAACAAATCGCTAAAACGCCTCACCCTTGTCGGAGGAAGAATGCGTATGGTCGAAGAAATCGTTTTTTGAAAAGGAAAGGTCCTCGGCTCCAAATGCAATGTGTTAAAACTATCCACCACGGGCGCCGCATATTCAAATACGGTCGAGTGTGTGACTTGCAGTTTCGTTCCAATCATGGCGTTACCTTTAAGGGAAGAGTGGCCCCTGCGCAAGCGCATCGATCACGAAACAACAACAGCATGTCATTGCTGTTCTTGCTCCTGTTGGTATTGCCACGCTCTCATCGTCGTGGTCGTTTGCTTGCTGGGATTGGCAGTCGCAATGACATGCGGCATCAATACGTAACTCTCAAAAACTTCTTCTCCAATGCGATTGAATTGTGTTTGCAAACGATCCAAGGCCTCATGAAGACCTTGTTTGAAAAATTCATCAACCACGCCGTAATTGAGCTGTCCCATGACACGACCCGTAATGCGCTCAGCATCGTCGCTGTAATCTCCCATCAACGATCCAGAAATCGAATGCAGACTACGCTGCACACGACCCATGCAATACCGCACACTGCGAGGAAAACTCCGAGAAAAAATCAACAATTCACAAACCTTGCGCGGCTCGATCATGCCCGCATGCATCGCCCGATAGGCTCCCATCGCACCACAGGACTTAACAATCGCATTCCAATGCATCGCCATGGGCGCGGTCGGAGGCAAGAAGGTCGAGATGTCCAAAAATCGCGTTGTTTTGTCGGCACGCTCCAAGTGCCGACCCAAATCCATAAAGTCCCAGCCCAAACCACGGTCGATCGTCGAAGAGGCGATCCCTTGAAAGGTGAAGACCGAACGACGAATCAGGCCATAGTACTTCGGCGGATCATCGCGTAAAATCCGTTCGGCATCGGCGGAGTTGAGAAACAGATAGAGTGAGTTCAACTCCTCCCACAATTCATCGGACAACTGATCTCGCACTGTCCGAGCATTTTCACGCGCCTGAAAAATGCAGGAGACAATGCTATTCGGATTGCGTCGGTCGTCGGTCAAAAAGCGAATTACATCGGCGCTATGACCGCTGCCATAAAGCTCGCTGTAGAGGGCATCATCTCCCGCACTCCAGACAATGGGCATCCAAAAGTCACGCAGTCGCTCGCTGTCCAATCTCTCCCAATCTAACAACAACTGCTCGTTCACATCGATCAATCGTGCTAAGTTGTCAGCGCGCTCAACGTATCGAAGCATCCAATACAGCGTGTTCGCTACTCGTGATAACATGGTATTTTTCACCGGATCTAACAATGTTTTGGTTTAACTACGCAACACCCAAGTGTCTTTGCTGCCGCCACCTTGGGAGGAATTCACCACTAAGGACCCTTTGGTGAGAGCGACTCGCGTCAGCCCACCAGGAACAATCTTCACATCTTCGCCGTAGATGATGTAGGGCCGTAAGTCGACATGACGACCCGACATTTCTTCGCCCGACCAAGTCGGCGATTGAGAAAGAGAAACGACAGGCTGCGCAATGTAGTTGCGCGGATCCT
>JBDLWB010000197.1:0-6031 GCA_039804425.1 Verrucomicrobiota bacterium | reverse complement strand
CGCCAAAACCGAACGCATCGTGCTCGGTAAAGCGTCATGAGGAATGGTCACCACAATTTCCATGTCCGCCGATGCTAGCGCAATCCTCTCCGCCGTCCAAGCATTCAATGCAGGTTCGCGTGTCGCCATCATTTGTCTGTGTCCCCATGTTTGATTTTTCTCGCCCCGCAAGGCTTTCGATTTTTTTCTCGCGTTCTGGGGTGGATCGTGGTGCATTGATCTCGCCGTTTCCTGGACGATCGCAGTCGGGCGCAAGCTCGGTTGAGGAAAGTCCGGACACCGTAGGGTAACGTGCCTCGTGAAAAGTGAGGACGGGGAATTCGCGAGGATTCTTCGATGGAAAGTGCCGCAGAAAAAATACCGCCGATGGTCTTGTTCGCAGGAATCAGGTAAGGTTGAAATGGTGGAGTAAGAGCCCACCGCGCCGAAGGCAACTGAGGTGGCAGGGCAAACCCCACGTGGTGCAAGACAGAACAGGGGAGAGCGACCCGCTTTGATCTCCGGGTAATAGTCGCACTCCGCGCAAGCGGGGTCCCACGCAAGTGGGAAGAGAAATGATCGTCGAGGGAAGCCCCGCGCTTCCGGGACAGAATCCGGCTTACAGGGAAACGGCACCCTTTTTTCTTTTTTCCCATCCCGCTCTTGCGATCTGCGCCAATCTGTGGATCTTATCGCACCATGAATTCGACCCTTTCACCTGGCGACCTCGCCCCGAGCTTTACCGTCTCTGCCATCGGCGGAGCTTATGCCGAACCGAGCATTGTCTCACTTGCGGACTTCCGCGGCCAGCATGTGGTCCTCTACTTTTATCCCAAAGACGATACCCCTGGATGCACCAAACAAGCTTGTGCGCTGCGTGATGGCTGGTCAGAAATTTCTGCCAAAGCCACCGTTCTTGGTGTCAGCATCGACTCGATCAAAAGTCACCAGAAATTTCTCAAAAAGCATTCCCTGCCCTTCGCTCTGCTGAGCGACGAAGACCATGCGCTTGCCGAAGCGTATGGTACTTGGGTGGAAAAGAGCATGTATGGCAAAACCTACATGGGCACGGAACGCAGCACGTTCATCATCGATCCCGCAGGTCGATTGAAAGCCATTTTCCGCAAAGTCAAACCCGAGGAACACCTCGCCCAAGTTCTCGCGACTCTTGGCTAGGCAAGATGCTCCCACCAACCAGTCGACTGATGCCTCTAGGCAAAGACATCGTCGACAGGCGTTCCTTTGTCGGCAATTTTGAAAGGCCGCTTGGAAGGTGACATGATCACCAGATCGTGTGGCAATCCCATGGCCTTGGCGATGGTGGCATTGAAATCCTGCACGGTGACCGGATCTTTCTTCACGCGATTGCCCGTGGCATCGGTCTCGCCGTGTTTGTAGCCGCCCTTGATACCGCCCCCTGCTAGCAAACAAGTGTAAGCGCTCGGATGGTGGTCACGTCCTTCTTTGTGCTCCGTTTTGATTTCAGGAGTGCGCCCAAACTCGGTCGCCACAACGACCAAGGTATCCTGCAATTTCCCACGTTTTTCCAAGTCGGTGATCAAGGCGGCATAAGCCTGATCAAATTCGCGACAACGACCTTCCACCGCCGTGAAGTTGTCGTAATGTGTGTCCCAACCGCCGAGTTGGACCTCGACAAAACGAACACCGTGCTCGACCAGTCGACGTGCGAGCAAGCAGCCCTGCGCAAAACGTCCAGGGCCGTAGAGTTTTTTCGTTGCCTCGGATTCTTCATCGAGATGAAAGGCTTTGAGATCTTTGGAATTCATCAAGCGAATCGCCTCTTGATAGAGATCTTGGTAAGCTCTGACATCGGCATTGGCGTAACGTCCGTGGAATTTTTGATTCAGTTTGTCAGCTAGGGAGAGTCGACGATCGAAGTTTTCTTTCGAAACCGCACCCACGCGCTGAGAATCCTGCAGTCCTTCTTGCGGGCTACCGATGGGAGCGGCCGCGTATTTTGCTCCAAAAAATCCACCGCCGGAGTGATCCGATGGGGTGTCGATCGAAACAAAACCTGGAATGTCTTGATTGATGCGGCCGCCCAATTTCATCACCCACGAACCAAGCGAAGGATGCTTGATGGTGCCGCGCATGTTGTAGCTGGTGTGCATGACGTAGGCACCCTGTTCGTGAGCTCCTTGAATCGACGTCATGGAATTGATCACGGCCACTTTATCCATCACCTTCGAGGTATGAGTCAGATAATGCCCGAGCTGGATGTCATCGGCAGCGCTGGCTATGGTGGTGGTTTTGCCCATGACATCTTTTTTCTTGGGCTTGGGATCAAAGGTATCGAGATGACTCATGCCTCCCGACATGAACAGATAGATGATGTGCTTGGCCTTGGCAACCTGCGAGGCGCTCGCAGGAGCAGCTTCGGCGATGCTTGCGCCAAACATCGGGAACAAATGCACGCCGAGATATGTGCGCGCCGCGTTTGCTAGAAACTGGCGGCGAGTGAATTCATCAGGCTTGGAAAATGGGTCCATAGAATAATACAGTTCGAGTGAAAAAATGTTTGCTTGGTGATTACTGCAAGAAAAGGAATTCGGAAGACATGACCAAAGCGGAAACGATGTTGCGTATGCCATCATCGCCAGCGGATTCGATTTCTTCTTTCATCCAGCCCATTTCCTCCGTGGTGGGTGGACGGTTCAGAATCGCGATGTAAATGCGACGAATTTTTTCCTCATCACTTTTCGCGCCCTTCAGCCCTTTGTAAAGATGTGCATCGGAGTTATTGACGAGTTGCCGTTGCACAAAGCCATTCATCAATGAAAGCACTTGACCCACGTTCGGGTCGCGACTCGCTCCTTCGACAACGTCTCTTTCGGATTGCCCGAAGAGATAAAGGAAATGCGAGCGCGGAGCGGGCGAAGGAAGCTCTGATGCACGCACTTGCGCATCGCGATCATAGCGCTGCACGGGAGCCATCGCCATCATCGAATCGCCGCCGCTGCCACCACCACCGCCGCTTTTGACTTCTGCGGCGAACTTAGTGAAGTAGGCACGCACTTCTTTTTCCGAATCTAGCGCGAGCACTTCTTGCGAGAGTTGACTCATCGTTTTCTTGCCCACCAAGACGGGACGGCCGTTGAGGTAAATGCGATCATCCAGCGAGCGCATGGGCTTCAGGTCCGGATCGCCGCCGGCTAGGGTAATCAGCGAATCCCAAATTTGCTCTGCGGAAAGTCGCTCGATTTTACGACCATGGAAATCATCCCCCGTCTCGACGGTAGAAGGATTCGGATTGGTGGCAAATTGGAAGGTTTTTGTGAGCATCAGCACGTGCTGGAAATCGCGAAGGTCGTACTTGAGCTCAACCATGGTTTTGACCAAATGCGCCATCAACTCAGGCGAATGCGTATTTTTCGCTGGTACAAATTCATCGATCGGCTCGTAGAATCCTTTCCCCATGACGCGTTTCCACATGCGATTCGCAATGACAGAGGGAAATTGCTCAGGGTTTTTGGTCGTGACCCACTTGGCAAATTCTTCACGTCCATCGTCGCGATCTTTTTTCTCGGACATCCGCACACCTTTCCCAAAGGGCGTTTTGGCGCCGACCAATTCTCCAGGGCTGCCATCGCGATATTGATAGTCCGAGGGCAATGCAATGCGTCCTGCACCGCCGCCGGAGAGACTGAGCCCGTAGATTTTATCCCAGAGGATTTGTGCGATGTTGTAGTCTTGTCCCTTATCGCGCCGATCTTCGCGCAGCTCATCCCACAGGGGCGACATGTAGTTTTGATTGACCGTGCCCTGACCGTGGGTGAACGCAGCGAGTTGATAAAAATCATGTCGTTCGGTTTTGCCAAAGGGATCATCGTGGCATTGGGCGCATTCCATGCGTGACCCGAGGAAAATTCTCATGGTATTCGCCAAGTTGTCCAAAGGCATACCGCGATCACGAGTGTAGTAGCCAACAGCCGCCGTCTTGGGATTCCAACCGTCTCCTTGAGAAGCGAGCAATTGTTGCACCATCTGATCCCATGGCATGTTTTCGTGAATGGCAGTGCGAACCCAATGACGATACGGTTCATTGGTCGCAGAGGTGCCATTGCGAGTGTCGGCGATGCGTAGCAAATCAAAGGCCCAGTTGGTCATGTGACTGGAATATCCTTTCGAGCGCAATAGGTAATGAACGAGCTCTTCCCGCTTTTGCGGATCATCGATCTCCAGAAAAGAACGCGCTTCTTCCATCGTCGGAATCCGCCCGACGCTTACGAGAAAGGCCCGACGCAGGAAGGTGGCGTCATCGGCAACAGCAGGCACAGGCAATTTTTTCTGGCGATAGAAACTCGCCACCGCCTGATCGACTTTCAGCGCGGCTTGCTTCAGCGCCGTCGTATCTTTCCGCTGACCGGGAGAATCGACCGCCAGCAGCAGACTGGGAAGCAGAGCAAAGTAGCATGCTAGGGTTTTCATACTTTCCTAAGCTGCTCTCGACGGATTCCCGCGTCAATCTCATTTTCCGCATGCATGGAATTTTTTTCTTGCCAAATCGCCCATTTTTGCGAATCATCCGCGCCCCTACGAAAAATGGTGGTCGTAGTTCAATGGTAGAGCCCCAGATTGTGATTCTGGTTGTTGCGGGTTCGAATCCCGTCGATCACCCCATTTTTCTCATCGGATCGCACTGTGGCGCATCGGGCGAGGAAAAAGGACCTCTCGCTCGGCATGGAAAGCATCGAAGTCAAACTGGCCTACAAATTCCGCAATCCTCTCTTGCTTGCGGAGGCGCTGACTCATCCGAGCCTCGCTTACGAATCGCAAAAGGCGCATTTCGATAACCAACGATTGGAATTTCTTGGCGATGCCGTTTTGCAATTGGTGCTCACCGAGCACTTGTTTCGCCAGTTTCCGGACTCTCCTGAAGGTCGTATGACCAAGCTCCGCGCGCAATTGGTCTCGCGCCAGGCACTCGCACAATTTGCGACAAAGCTCGGACTGGGGCATTACATTCTTCTCGGCAAAGGTGAGGAAGCAAGCGGCGGACGGAAGCGCTCGTCGACATTGGCGGATGCTCTGGAAGCGCTCGTCGGCGCGATTTACCTCGATTCCGGATACAACTCGGCGCGCGATTTGGTCTTGCGGCTTTTCCAAGAAGGCATCGGCACCGTCGCTCAGAGCAACGAGGACGGCAACCCCAAGGGATCACTCCAAGAGATTTTGCAGTCTCTCGGTCAAGAAGCGCCACGCTATGTGATCACCGGCGAGAGCGGGCCCGACCATCGTAAGGTGTTTCACGCACAAGTATCCTGGCGCGACGTCGTTCTCGCACAAGGGCGCGGCAAAAGCAAAAAGGAAGCCGAAATCCGCGCGGCACTGGAAGCGTTGCGCAAGAAGCGTTGGCAAGAAATCGTTCCGCCTTCAGCTCAGAGCTAATTGGAATGTTTTCTTAGCAATCGCGCACCCAAAATTGCAAGCGATTGGTGACTTCTGCCTCGGCATCAATTTGCCGCCATGCGAGCTCGGCCGTCATGATCGTCGGCTCATACCCTCGCTTGCCCCACAAAGCCTCGTTGCCGCGATGATCCCACGGCTTGAGCGGGTGATCTTGTGGGCGCAAAACCGAACAAAATGCGGTTTTGCGCGCTCCCAGCTCACGCGCAAAAGCCTCTCGTGCATCAAAAAACGCATGCCCCCAGCCACGACCACGATATTCTCGCAGCAAGCAGGATTCACCCAGATAGAAGACCTCTTCCAAGTCCCAATCTCTTTCGATAAAAGGCGCTTGGAAACACTCATCCGCATCCACCAGCGGAAGCCCAGTAGAAATGCCCACAACACGATCCTGATTCAGCACTAACGTAAAGAAGGATTGCTCGCTCTGTGCGTAGTGCGAAAGATACTTTTCTTCGTTGTCCCGCGTGCCGTCGTAGAGATAAGGAAACTCCCGAAACACCGTCAATCGCAAGTGGGCAGCGGCGGCGAGGTATGGATGAATTTCCGCACCGCGACACGTGATCCACTGCAACTCTGCCATCTTTTTCGATTAGAAACGATAGTCGAGATAGAACTGGAACTG
>JBDLWB010000196.1:0-4292 GCA_039804425.1 Verrucomicrobiota bacterium | reverse complement strand
CATATCCGAGAATGACGTTCGCAATGCTGCTAGGTTGGCCTTCAAATGTGGAGTCGTATTCCAGAACCCGGCCTGCGGACAACTGGCTCACCTGTTGTTCTGAGGTGATGTAGGTGTAATTTGTTGTTAGATTCCAGTTCGTGGTCAGTTGGCGTGATGCTTCGAGCTCGATCCCTTGAATGGTTCCATTGAGGGCGTTGATCCAGGTGATTTCACCCGTCGGATTGATGACCTTAACAATCGGCTCGCCGACCTTTTTATGGAAGAGATTGATGGCGTAGCGTTGTTTAGGGCTTGGCGCATAGCTGTAACCGAGATCGAGGTTATCGATGATCGAGTCGACAAGATCAGGATTTCCCGCAATCGAGTCGCCGCTTGCTTGGTCCGTTGTGAAAACAGGAGCAAACTCATAAAACGTAGGACGTGCGATCGTGCGGCCGAAGGCGAACTGCGTGGTGTGGCTATCATCCGCCCCGAAGCGGCGGATGGCTGTGACACCCATGAGATCATTCGCATTGGTTTGGCTATCCGAGCGGCGCAGCAAGCCTGTTTCGCTGAGGAGTTCATAGCCACGTGTTTCGGTTTCCCGACGCAGGCCGCCTGAAATTTCCCATTGATTGAGATGGAAGCCGCCCATCAGGAAAATCGAATCAACATTGGTAGTGGCATTGACATTTCGCTCGGTAAAGCCGCGACCGGTGAAGTCTTCGTAATACGGGCCATTACTCGAGTTGAGGCTGCCGTTGAAACGATCTGCTCCGTTTGGCAAGGTAGTGGAGTCAATGTTCGCGGCATCATCAATGCCGAATTGTCCATTATTTGTTGGGTTGAGATACTGGTTATTGAACTGCGGCAAAAAGCGATAAACGACAAAGTCACCGCGGACCTGACGTTGTTTGGCGAAATTCGCAGCGCCGAAGCTGAGTTCTGCGCGATCATCACGATCCTCACGGAAATAGTAGGGGAGAGTGAGTGAGAAATTCGCGTTATCGGCTGTTTCCACGGTGCTGAGAGACTCACGAAAACTTTCGACATCGGGAGGAATCAGCAGCAGTGGGTCACCGGCCGTTTCTTGCAAACCACGATCTGGTTCAAAGCGATCGGGACGCGTGACCGTGATGAACGTAGGAGGAGCATTGGGATTACGAATGCGCTGCGTGTAAGTGCTGGAGGCAATGCGGGGATCGGCAAAGTCCAGTTGCGAAAAGAAATAGGTGCTGGTGTGGGGGCGTTCCTCACGAGCTTCCGAAAACGATGCTGACCAATCGATTTTTACGCCACGTCCATCTTCGCCCAATGCGTGATGACCATTGAGCTGATGAGCATCCATGCCGCGCGATAGTGGATTGATTTGGTCGAAGCCCCGATAGATCGCGTAAGCTGGGCCGTAGATCGAGTTGGGAGTGCTGATGATTTTTGGCTGAATCAGCACGTTGCCATCGATCGTGACAATGTCGGCGGTGTCGGGCGTATTGACCTTCGAAGCGCGCGTGACGGTATCTTCTGAGTTGTTATTGGTAAAATACGTGAATCCCACCTCATGATGTTCTCCCAATTTCAGGCCTGCTCCCAACAGCGATCCCCATTCGACATAGCGGGTGTATTCATCTTTGACGAAATTGCGTGAAGGTGCGCCAAGCAGCGCACTGAAGCGTCGACCGACCTCATATCCCGTGACGGCTTCGTCGCCGCGCTCATGATTGACGGCAGCCATCACGCCGAGTTTGACACCTTCATTCAGATCAAATGCACGACCAAAGGTCAGCTCCATCGATGGCGCAAAGGCATCGGCAGCAACCTTGTCGGGACGAAATCCCTGAGAGTTATGAATGGCCTCCATGACCTCCTTGCGTTGAGCATTCGATGCGCCGCTATTGGCGGACAGAAGACGCAAGCCATCCTTAGGCAAAGCGCCTTCCTTGCTATTGCCGAGAAAGCCGAGGTCGCGCCCCTTGATGGCATAAAAGTCATCGCCACTGCGGAGGTTGCTATTGGCATCGAGGCCGAGCTTGACTTGCAGCACCGGCTCTGCGGGAAAGCGCAGTGTTTCGATGGCCACGAGTCCGCCGGCAAATTCTGCGGGCATGTTTGGCAAAAAGGTTTTGTTGATCTTGATCGACTGCAGCAAGTGAGAGGGGAAAAGGTCCAACTGCACGGCCTTACGTGAAGGATCGGCACTTGAGATGAGAGAGCCATTCAGAGTGGTGTTCGAATAGCGGTCACCGAGGCCGCGAATCACAGCATAGCGACCACCGACGATGTTGGCTCCGGAGATTTTCGAAACGGCACCTGCGGCATCCGAAACGGCAGCGCGGGTGAAATCCTCCTTGCTGATCCCTGCCGAGACCGATGCCGTGGTTTGTATGTCCATCATCAGTCCTGTTTGACTATCGCCGGTGTATTCACCGACGACAGTTTCCTCCTCCAACATCGTCTCTTCCGAGGCGACATCGGCGGCTTTCTTTTTCAGCATCATGCGAATGGTGAGCTTTTGCCCCGGAATCGCAGTTGCTGTCTGGGTATCGCTGGAGTAACCGAGCTTGGAGGCCTCGATCGTGAGATTTCCTGAAGCAATGGCAGGAAAAGCAAAGCTGCCATCGGCCTTTGTTTCTACTGTTTTTCCCGTGCCGAGGATCTCGACAACAGCGCCGCCGACGGGATCGAGTTTTTCATCGGACACCTCGCCGAGAATTTCGGTAAATCCTGCGGGCACCTGAGGCAGCGTGGAGGGCTCGGGCAGCAACATGGTTTCCGCATTCAGCGGGGCATGGGACGGTGTTGCAACGCGGAGTAGCAGAGGAGCGGGACGCAAAACGGCGTATGATTCAGAAATGGTTCGGCCCTGCCATTGCGGCTTGATGCCCCATGACTCAGCCGCAAGCAAGCCTGCGCGTTCGGGGAACCAGCCCCACTCTTCTACGAGCTCGAGCTCCATGCCGGCAGCGGGCTGCAGCAGGGGCAGCGTGAGCAACGCGCAAAGAGAAATGCTGCACTGAACGAAGCGAAAGAAAAATCGGGAAATGGTCTTCATGGAAGAGAAAGATCTCCTGCGCGGCATGTCGCACGCAGGGGCGCGTCATGCTTAGTGGAATGCTGGCAGATTCTGAATTGCCGCTCTGTGACACATTTGTCACTCAAGCAGCGGGTTGCCGCTGTCGCGCATGTGATTTGGGTGGGTTTCAGTTGACAGCGGCGCGTGGATTTCACCTAGTCGGTCTGTGGGAATGGGTTACAGGATCAGCGGACTTGGTGCTTTATCGGCACTAGGAGAGAGCGTGGGCGAGCATTGTGATGCGATCATCGCGGGCAAGGAGGCGTTTCGTCCGCTCGGTGAGTTGATTTCCTGTAAAGCCGCAGAAGTGCCCGCCTCGTGGATCCCATCGCGCGCGGCGTTGTCGCATCGGAAGTGGTCGCCAGCTTCGATGGCGGCCTTGCATGTGGCGCGGCAAGCCATTGCGGCAGCGGGCTGGGGTGCGGAGGAATTGCGCGATGCGGTGCTGCTGTTTGGCACATCGCGCGGTGGATTGGCAGGATGGCTGGAGCCATGGCCGGGACGTAGGGGTTTCCCTGTCATGGAGGTGAGCAACTCCATGCATGGCGAGGGAGCGGCGGCGGTCAGCATCGAACTCGGCATCGGCGGGGCTTATCAAGTGATTTCCACCGGCTGCTCGGCGGGATTGGATGCCCTGGGCATGGCCATGATGCATGTGCAGTGTGGCATGGCTCAGCGAGCTCTCGTGGTCGCGGTGGATCTGCCTCTGGTCGCAGGCTTGATGGACAGTTATCATGCGGCGGGCATTTTATCCCGAAATGGCATGAACGACCCCTATCACCCGCAGACGGGCGGAATTTTTCCGGCAGAAGCTGCGGCGGCGATGGCTCTTGAACTCAGTGATCGTTCGGGGAGAGTGGAGTTGCTGGGGTATCGAGCGAACTCCGATGCCAAAGATGCCCTTGCGCTCGCGCCTGGGACTGGACAATTGGTGGCGTTGTTGCGACAAGCTCGTCAAGAATGGGGCGACCCTGTCGCGATTTGTCCGCATGCTACGGGCACGGCTTCTCATGCGCGTGCAGAGCCGTCGTGCCTGCGCGACGCGTGCGAGGGCCTGCGACCGAGCTTGCACTTGCTCAAGCCTTATCTCGGTCACGGCATCGGCGCGGGTTCTTTATTAGAAACGGTCATCTTGTGCGACTTCATGCAGCGAGGTCAGCTTCCGCCCAATCGAGCGAGCTTGCATGTGCCCGATGGCTTTGTGCTGCCCGATCAAGTGACCGAGGTCCAAGGCACGGTT
>JBDLWB010000195.1:0-27158 GCA_039804425.1 Verrucomicrobiota bacterium | reverse complement strand
CTTGAGAAAAGGCATCAGCGCTGAGTAGTAGTATGATTGGATTTCCCGCACACTGCGTTCGTTGCGAGTGAGTGCCCAAGTGGCACCACCGAGAAAGCAGAGAAGGGCAATGAGATTGAGCGGCTTCATGGTCAGAAAAGACCCGTGAATGGCAGAAAAATCGATGATCAATCGAGATTGGAAATGCGGCGCAGCAGGCTCATTTCTTGCAGTGCTTTTCCTGTTCCCTCAGCCACAGCGCTCAATGGATCTTCCGCGATGTGCACGGGCAATCCCGTTTCTTCACGGATCAATCGATCGAGTCCTTTGAGTAGAGCTCCACCACCAGCGAGCACGATGCCGCGATCGACGAGGTCGGCGGCAAGTTCTGGCGGGCAACGCTCCAGTGTGGTGCGAATGCCATCAATGACTTGAGACAGGGGGTCCGACATCGCATCGCGAACTTCTTGAGAAGTAATCGTGATGGTTTTCGGCAGACCAGCGACTAGGTCGCGCCCTTTGACTTCCATGGTCAGTTCTTTGGGGAGAGCGGCAGCAGAGCCAATGCGCATTTTGATGTCTTCGGCAGTGCGCTCACCGATCATCAAATTGTAATTGCGCTTCATGTAGGAGATGATCGATTCATCGAATTCATCACCTGCGACACGAACGCTGCGAGCATAGACGATGCCCGACAGTGAGATCAAAGCGACCTCGGTGGTACCGCCGCCGATGTCGACGATCATGTTGCCCGCGGCATCTTGCACTGGGAGACCAACGCCGATCGCAGCGGCCATGGGTTCTTCAATCAAGTAAACTTCGCGCGCACCCGCCATTTCAGCGGACTCACGGACGGCACGTTTTTCTACTTCCGTGATGCCAGAGGGAATGGCAATGACCACGCGAGAATTGGTCCGGCGGCGAGTATTCACCTTTTTGATGAAGTGACGCAGCATGGCCTCGGTGACACGGAAATCAGAAATGACACCGTCTTTCAGAGGGCGAATCGCGACGATATCGCCGGGGGTACGTCCCAGCATCCGCTTCGCATCATCGCCGACGGCGAGGACCTCATTGGTGCCTGCGCGAACGGCTACGACGGATGGTTCACGGAGGACAATGCCTTGATCCTTTACGCAAACAAGAGTGTTGGCCGTGCCGAGATCGATACCGATGTCTTGCGAGAGCCAATGACCAAAAAAACGATTAAAAAGTGACATGGAAAAAATGGGAAATGTGATGAGTGACGAAAAATTCAGAAAACGACATCAGCCACGCGCCGAGATGTCGACAACATGGAAGGTCGCACGCCCCGCAATGCGAGTGACGGGTAAAAGAATTCCACGCGATGCAAACATAAACCTTGAAAATGTCAAGGATGATTTATGATTCAGCGCGGGATTTTGCTAAAATTTCCAAAGTTTGTGCTGCGGCAATCATGCCAAATGTCGCTGTAACGGGGGAAGCTGTGCCGTAGCCTGAGGCACAGTTGAGGCGCATGTCTTGATTTTCTGGGCGCTGCGTGGAAACCGAACCGTCGCATTGAGGGAAAACGGGAGCTTCTGTGGAGAAAATGGCGGTAACGCCAAATTTTTTCGCTTTTTTCCCTGGATTCGCCTTTGGGAAATCAAAGCGGCTACGCAAATTCTTACGAGTTTGCAACAAAAGTGCGTCCTGGTGGGTGTGAGCGAGGTCGGCTACTTCAATCCGACTTGGATCCCTCCTGCCGCCGGCGGCACCGCAGGTGATGACCGGAATCTGGTGTTCACGGCATGCGGCAATCAAATGACACTTGTGCCGCACGGCATCGATCGCATCAATCACAACATCGAACCCAGCACTCAGGATTTCCTCCGAATTTCGCTCTGAATAAAACGTTTGTTTTTCTGTGATGGAGATATTGGGATGGATCAGCCGCATGCGTTCGGCCATGGCGGAGGTTTTCAGACGACCGATTTGTCCATCCATCGCGTGGAGTTGTCGATTGATGTTGCTCAGGCAAATTTCATCGAGGTCGACCAGTGTGAGATGTCCGATTCCTGCGCGAGTGAGGGCTTCGACCGCCCATGAGCCGACGCCGCCAATGCCAATGACTGCGACGTGTGATTGGGAAAAGTGGTCGAGCGCGCGCTCACCATAGAGGCGTGCGATGCCGGAAAAACGTTCGGAGCTCATGGCGTGGGAGAAGAGAAATCGGGTTGCTGATCAGCAGAGATTTGCGACATTTGGTAAAGAGCGGCGTGAATTTTGCAATCGACGAGTTTCCCCAAGCGAGTTTGCTCTGCCAGCCATGCAGGAAGGTCCTGAAGGGGCACGAGATGCACGGTGATGGACTCATGATCCGTGCCACCGCCTTCGTGAATTTTCTCCAGATTTGTCGCAAGAAAAAGATGTGTCATTTCCGATGACATGCCAGCGGAGGTAGGGGAGGCCAGCAAGGGCTTGATGTGGTGTGCGAGGTAGCCTGTTTCCTCCAAGAGTTCTCGCCGGGCTGTTTCAGCGAGTGATTCGTGTGCGTGGTCGGGCTCATCGCCGACGAGGCCGGCGGGAATTTCGATCACCACGCGCTGCATGGGGATGCGGAATTGTTCAACGAGAATGATCTGATTTTCCGGGGTTATCGCCAAGATGCCCACCGCGGCATTCGCGTGGGGACGTCGGACGAATTCCCAGTGATCGATTTTTTGCAGAATCAGCCAGCGAGATGCAAAGAGAGTAACAATGTCCGGCATGCGTGCATGCAAGCATTCGCGGTGATGGCTGACAACTCTGATTCTTGTTTGAGCATTACGTTTTGTTCCTTTGCCGGATATTTTTTCACCATGGTCTTCGGATTTTCGGTCCGGATCTTGCTAGAGCGCAAGAATGGAACCAATGATTCGAGAATTGAGTCAGAGCGAACGACCGCGCGAAAAAATGGAGCGTCTGGGAGAGCGGGCGCTATCGGATGAAGAGCTCATGGCCATCTTTCTGCGCACGGGCATGAGGGGCAAAAGTGCGATACAGCTCGGTCGAGAGCTCTTGCAGCAGGCGGGTTCGCTGAGTCGTTTTGGTCAGCTGAGTCTGGCGGAAATGAAAAAAATCAAAGGCATCGGCCCCGCGAAAGCATGTGAGTTGAAGGCAGCGATCGAGTTGGGCGTGCGGGTGGCGCGCTCGCAGTCGCATGGGGTTGCACTCGACTCCCCTGAGGTGATTTACCAGCATTTCGCGCCGCAATTGCAGAATTTGACCAAAGAACGACTGGTGGTCGCTTTACTTAATGCCAAATTGCACCTCTTAGCATCTGTGGACATTAGTGAAGGCACGGTCAGTGAGACGCTGGCACATCCTCGCGAAATTTTGCATCCGGTGGTGAATCGCAATGCCTATGCGTTTTTTCTCATGCACAATCATCCCTCCGGCGATCCGCAACCAAGCCGGGCGGATGTGCAGTTGACCTCGCGATTGCGCGAGGCGAGTGAACTGATGCAAATTCGCTTCATTGATCACGTCATCATCGGCACTCCCGCGGCCGGGCGTTCTCCCTATTTTTCCTTTCGCGAGAGTGGGCAGTTGTGACGTGCCGAGCAGCGAGGTTTGTTCTTAAGGCAAAATGCTGCTGCGCAAAATGTCTCGATTCGCTGGCGGTAGTGCCAGGTGCTCGGGCTGCAGATCCAGACCGTGAACGGGAGCAACGTGCTTCTCGGCATCTTCGAGGATGTCGAGTTCCGGACGGAAATCGGCCGCGTGATAGGAACTGCGCACCAATGGGCCACTAGCGACGTGGCGGAAGCCTTTGGCTAAAGCAATTTCCTTGTATTCCGCAAACTGATCGGGATGGATGTAGCTGACCACGGGCAAGTGTCGTGGGGTGGGGCGGAGGTATTGACCCAGCGTCAGCACCGTGACATCTGCCGCGCGTAAGTCATCCATGGCGGTGAGAATTTCCTCTCTCGTCTCGCCGAGTCCAAGCATGATGCCGCTTTTCGTTGCGACTTTGCCATGGACCATGGCCTTAGCTTTTTTCAAGACGGCAAGACTGCGGTGGTATTTCGCCCGCGAGCGAACCAGTGGCGTCAGGCGTTCGACGGTTTCGAGGTTGTGGTTAAAAATGTGGGGTCGAGCATCCATGACCATTTGCAGCGCCCAGTCGCGATCATTGAAATCAGGCACCAGCACCTCGATGACGATGCCGGGATTCATCGCGCGGACAGCCTCGATGGTTTTTTGAAAATGCTCAGCTCCCCCATCGCGAAGGTCATCGCGTGCGACGGCGGTAATGACCACGTGACGGAGTTTCATGCGTCTCGTTGCTTCTGCCACGCGGAGTGGTTCATCCTCCTCCAGCGCGTCAGGGCGAGCGGTTTTCACCGCACAGAAACCGCAAGCACGCGTGCATTTTTCTCCAGCGATCATGAAGGTGGCGGTGCCTTGGCCCCAGCATTCCCAGCGGTTCGGGCATTGGGCTTCCTCACAAACCGTCACCAACTTCAAATCGGTGATGAGAGACTTCGTCGACCAAAATTGCGGATTGTTGGGCAGTCGCACTTTGATCCAATCAGGCTTCCGCTCTTGGTGCAGAGACGGGTCCATGTTCATCTTCGGTCCGTGGCAGTTGCTCATTGCACGGAAAGGATAGTCGCATCAACCTCTAGCGGCAACAGCAAAGGTAAAAAAAATCCTCAGACAGCTAGGGGGGCAAGAACAGACTCCATCTCTCATGCCATGCTGCATTGGTTTCGTCGGCAATGGCACCGGATGTGTGACCAGAGCGGTGCTTGAATGCTAGGGATTATCAATCATCGTGGAAGAGTTTGTGACCACATCATGACGACGTGATTCGGGCTTCACGATAAGGTCGATGACTCTGCCGTTGCGGACTTTTCCGGATACGGTCGTTTGTTGGGGGGCGTGAAGTTTGAAATCGCAGTCCCAATCCTTAGGCCAAGCGGGGAGCAGTAGGATCCGATCACCGATGGTTTGCATGAGCATTTCTTGCAATCCGATCATACCACTGCCACCCCAATTGTGGTCTGGTGCCCAGTCGTGTCCCGGACCCCAGAACGTGGGGAAGCGGCGTGGGCTATTATCGAGTTTTCGGGTATTAAAATCGGCGGCTTCCTTAGTCATGCCCATGCGCGCGAAAAAGATGCCGTCTTGGTGCCAACTGACGACCATGTTTTTTGTGAATTTTCCGTGCTTCCAAGTGTTTTGAAAAATGAGCATGTCATCCATCCCGAGCGCGAAGCGGTTGAAGGGGAAAAGTGGATAGAACTGTGGGCACTCGAAATTTTGATAGCGGGCGTAGCTTTCAGCAGGCAGCAGGATGCGATCGCCTTTTTCCGTGCCGTAAGTGAAATCGGGCAAGCGTTTTTTGAACGATTCATAATAGGATTTCTCGGTGGTGGGGATGAGAGATTCATCGAGAGCGAGCAGTCCATCGAGGCAGGCTTGCAGACCGGCGATGACATCCGTCGGGTTGCGCGCGCCGCGATACGATTCACAGGAAGTAGAGGGGAAAATCACGAGCTTTCCCTGATCATCGAGAGGTTTGCCGGAGCGCATTTTTTGTCGAAGTTGATAGTGTTCGTCAAAGAACCGCACGGCATTGCGGATGAGTGGCAAGTAGGGGCGAAGATCATTGCCGAAAAAGCGATGGTGTTCGAGGGCCATGTAGGAATACTCGAGTTGTGATTCGTAGTGATAAGAAACGAAGGCATTCGCCTGCTCGCCGCGCTCGACGATGCTATTTGGCCCGTGGGTGCCATCGACACGAGGATCGCCGAAGGGCACCTCCTTGCCACGTTGGCGTTGTTTGGCATTGGGTTCTGACCAGCCCCATCCGGCGGAAATGGGTAGGCCGAAGTTTTCCAACTGTTCCGCAAACAAAGCGCCGCTGTGGCCGTAATAGGTTTTTACGCGGGCGATTGCGTTGGGAAGCGCTCGTCGATAGTAGTCGAGTTGTGGTTTAACCAGTTCTGCATCGCCGGACTTCAGCATGGGCCAGTGGACGAGGCGTTGATTCTGGGCGGTGAAACTGCCACCACCCCAAGCACGCCAGTCCGGATCGAGCGTGCGCTTTTTTTCTACCAGTGAAGGATCGAAGGTGAAATTACCGCCGTTGAACTTGGTGGGGTATTCGCCAAAAGCATTGCAACCGAGTTGATAGCGGAAGAGTTGATAGTTTCGGGCAATACGCCAAGGTTTGCTATTCGGGTCTGGTTTGCTTGGATGGATGACAATATGACTCCGCTTCCAAAAATCCTCCCACCATTGGCGGGACTGATTTTGGGCGACGGCAAGTGGTGTTTTGTCGTTTAGCGCTTTCCGCAAACCATCTTGCCATAGGGCGAGCGTATTTGTTTGGCCGATGTGGCTGACAAGTTCGATGTGGTGATTGGTGGTAGCGTGTTTTGAGCACAATTTCCATGCAGTGAAATCGGTATCAAGATAGCGGCCTTGCGAGGTGCCGTCGGGAATGAAGTTCACGCCCCGCAGGATCCCGCCAAAGGTGCGGCCTTTCTGAGTATTGATGAGTTGATCTTTGACGGGTTCGAGCCCTTGTTGTTTGACGGTATAGTCGAAAAGCAAGTTTTCATCGCGGTTGCGATGGTAAAAAAAGACGGAATTGCTGAGGAATTTCACTTCGTCGCGCAAACGAGTGATTTTGCCAGGGTAGCCATCCCAGCCAAGACAAGCGAAGCGTGGTCTGCGTCCGTCGTTGGGGAGATCGAGATCGGACTGCCGCCAATTCTCATAAGATGCGGTTGCTTGCAGCGGTTGATTGGATTCGACCTCAACGTGAACAACGGGACGAAAGACATCGGCCCATACGCGGATGTTTGCTATGAGATCGCCAGATTTGCCAATCAGCTCGATGCATCCATGCCGGAGTTTTAGTTCTTGGCGGAACGTGCCTTCTGCGGCAAAAGGATTTGGTTGGAGATTGAGGCGGATGCGGCCGAGCTTGAGATATTGATTATTTTCATCAAAGCAGCCGCTGCGTTGCACATAGCAGAGGAGATCGCCATTTTCGACCCATACATTCATGCCCGTATCGCCGCCGCCGCAGGGCATCGATTCGCTAGAGTTTTGAGAAGGGCTGGTCCATGCAACATTGTAGGCATCAAGCCAAGAGAGATCGTCTGCGCGAACCATTTCGGTGATGGAAAGAATTGTGGCGAGAAGACAAGAGACGATTGGTTTCATGGTGAGAAGAAATTGAACGCCGGTGAGAAACATCGGGCTTAGCCGATTTGCTTTTGTTGATGAGCAAATCAGACTGGGTAGGATGCTATCGGGTGATCATGATCACAAATAGCAACTCAAGAGGGCATGCGGAAGTTCGATCAAATACGTAGTGAAGAAGAGCAGTGAAACAGAAGTGTGATTTACGAAAGCTCGAATTACGAGTCGATGCTCACTGATCTTTCGGCAGAAATTGTCATAAATATCCATAGGCATCGGGCTGAGTCATTGCACACTTACGGCGCTAGGTGATATCGCACGACGATTCTGTTAGGGTAAGATTTTCGATGGCAACAAAGAAAAAGCGAGATTGGCCCGATTGCCTGCATCGCCATCATCACGGATCCTTTTCTTGTTTACAGCAGGTGTGTGCTTTGCTAGCAGAGGGACATGTTGATTTGGACTCGTTGGGGATTTTTGATTCCGATTTTGTGGATCATGGGTTTTGTGGTGTTTTATTGGGTGAATCACTTCAGCAATGGTTTCGTGCCCGACAAGTGGATTGTGACGGTGGGGCATTTGCTCGGAACGATTTTGGTGTGGATCTTTTCCGTGACCTTAGGGCAGACCGACATCAAAGAGGTCGAAGATGAGGAGACAGGCGAAACCAAAATCATCACCCTTTCGCACAAATTTTTGCTGCTGCCAGCGAAACTCTGGGGCTTAATTTTGACCGTGGCGGTGGTGTTCTTTTTGCTCAATCCGCCGCCTCGTGTGTGGTTGGATGAGGTGTTCTTGCAAAAAGAGGCGATGGAAAAGCGACTGCGTGAAGGGGATTTTTCCGATGTGTTCGATGAGGCGAAGCAGAAAATTCAGTCCAAGCTCGAGCAGACCGCACCTCAGGTGACAACGATTGCTCCAGCACCTGCGGGCAAAACCGAACCGTCGATGCGCGAGTGGGTGAATGCAGAGGGCAAAAAGCTCCAAGCGAAAGGATTGGGGGTGACCATCGATGGTGGAAAGCTCAAAGTGCGCTTATTGATGGAAAGTGGGCGCGAGGTTCTTTATGATGTGAAGCGCTTATCCGCAGCCGACCAGGATTATGTGAAACAGCACTTGCTGAAATAAGCATTGATCATGAGCAAACTTCACATTCCCACACTCATTGCGAAAAAGCGCGATGGGGGTGAACTGGCGGAGTGGGAAATTCGTGAATTGATCGCGCGTTATACCGTCGGCGATGTGACAGACGCGCAGATGTCTGCGTGGGCCATGGCGGTGTATTTTTCCGGAATGAATGTCGCGGAGACCGCGGCTCTGACCATGGCGATGCTTGAGAGTGGCGAGCAATTTTCCTTTCAGGGCGAGCATCCGCTGGTCGTGGACAAGCACTCCACGGGCGGAGTGGGCGATAAAATTTCGTTGATCCTCGCGCCGTTGGTGGCGTGTTGTGATTGCTGGATTCCGATGGTGTCGGGTCGTGGGCTCGGCATCACAGGTGGCACGCTCGATAAATTGGAGTCGATCCCTGGCTTTAGGATCAGTTTAAGCATCGACGAAGCCCAGCGGCAATTGCGGGCGATTGGAGTGGTGATGATGGGGCAGACCGAGCGCTTTTGCCCAGCGGACCGAAAGCTTTATGCCTTGCGCGATGTGACTGCGACAGTGGCATCGATGCCTCTGATTACAGCATCGATCATGTCCAAAAAACTGGCGGAACATCTCGATCGATTGGTGCTCGACGTGAAGTATGGCAGAGGAGCGTTCATGAAATCGCGAAAGGACGCAGAAGCGCTGGCGCAGGCGATGGCGGACGTCGGCACGGCAATGGGTGTGAGGGTGAAAACGCAACTCAATCCCATGGATGAGCCCTTGGGGCATGCTGTGGGAAATGCTCTCGAAGTGATCGAAGCGATGCAGCTCATGCGTGGCGGTGGGCCTGCGGATGTGCGCGAGTTGGTCATTTCTCAAACCGCCATGATCGTCGAACTCTCCCGAGAAGAGATTGTGAAGCGCTTGGATTCCGGCATGGTTTGGGACAAATTTTGTCAGATGGTGAAGGCGCAAGGGGGGAAGGTCGAGGAGTTGGAAAAACTTGCGAAAACTCAACGTGCTCCGGTGATTCGCGAAGTGATAGCGGGTACAACGGGCACCGTGATCAAGCTGGATGCGGGAGATCTTGGGCAAATCGCGCGAGAACTGGGGGCTGGGCGAAGTCGTGCCGACGCGGCAGTGGATCATCGGGTGGGTTTCGATCAATTGGTCAAAGTCGGGCAACGAGTCGAAAAGGGAGAGGTCTTGGCTAGGATTCACGCGGTAGAGGAGTCCGCTGCGTTGCAGGCTGAGCATTTCTTTTTTCGGGCGATCGAAATTTCTTAAGTCTGCATGGGGGAGATTGTCGACGTGGAAATGCTGCAAAAGAGCGCTTGCCATGATGCGGCGGGCTTTTTAGGATATTGCTATGCGAAAACTCATTCTGATCCTGATTCTTGCGGGTCTGGCATCAACCTTTCTCAAGGCGAATCCGGCGGTTGTGGCGGGTGTTCGTGAGGAATATCTGGCAAAGATGGAAGTCTGGAATCTCTCGATGCAAGCCGCAAGCACTGTAGAGGAGCAGCAGAAGCGCTGGGCCGAGCGACCTGATGAGTTGCTCTATGCGGGCAAAATGTGGACGGCGCTGCGACCTTCTTTGGCTCAGGATTCATCATTGGATTCTGCGGCTTGGTTGTTGAAACTGTTGTGCAGTCAACCAGCTCAAGGAATGAGTTCAGAATGGGCAGCGCTGCGCAAAGAAGTGGTGAGTCAAGTGCTAGCCGATGTACAGAAATATCATCTACGCAGTGACAAAATGGCAGCCATGTGCCTTGGATTGTATGCGACGAGAGATTCCAATAGTTTGAAATTGTTAGAGCGCATCGAAAAAGAAAACCCTAGCAAAGAAGTGCAGGGAGTTGCTGCGTTGGCAATCTCCATGTTGCTGCAAGACCTTAGTGATGATGCATCCATCATGCAGCGTCGGCTGACCTTGATTCGCAAAGCGATCATTGAAAGTGCGCACGTTGAGATCGATGGCGTGAGTGTGGCAAAAATGGCAGAGGATCAGCTGTATTTGATTCGATACTTGTCGAAAAACCGTGTGGCTCCCGATTTGGAGGGCGTCGACGTAGCAGGGGTGTCGGGCAAACTTTCTGAGTATGCCGGGAAAGTGGTGGTATTATTGTTTTGGAACAGTACCATGGTCGATCAAGAGCGCGTTCTTGAAATCCAGCGACAGATGGTGAAAAAAATGGCTGGCAAACCCTTTGTCTTGCTTGGGGTGACCAACGATCCGCTCGCCAACGTGCGTGCCATGCAGGCGGAGGGCGTGGTGACCTGGCGCAACTTTCTCGATACCAAGGGGGAGATGGCCAAGCAGTATCGCGTACAAAAGCGGCCGATCTGCTACGTGCTGGATCACGAGCGCAAGATTCAATATGTAGGCATGCCTGGGTCCTTCGTTGAGCTCTCGGCAGATGCCTTATTGATGGACGTGAAGTGATGGTCAAAAAAGCGTGTTTTTAGAAAAAAACGCCCATTTTCCACCGCTGTAAAAGTTGCAGTGATGGAACGACTGCGTTATGCTACCAGCAACCGATATGATGACACCGATTTTGATGCAATTGACAGAAGTGCCCGCGAGTGGGTTCATGGGCATAGGCATGGGCTATTGGTTGGTGATGGGCGGCACCATGTTATTGAGCTTTTTGATCTCATCGACCTTAAAGCGTCGCTTTGCGGAATACTCGCAAATTCCCTTGCGCGTGACGGGAGCGGAAGTGGCAGAAATGATGTTGCGCAGTCATGGGATTCGCGACGTGCGGGTGATCTCCGTGCCGGGACACTTGACCGACCATTACGATCCGACGGAAAAAACCGTAAATTTGAGTGAATCCGTGTATCACATGAACTCCGTAGCGGCGGCTGCAGTTGCGGCGCACGAGTGTGGCCACGCAGTGCAGCATCAGCAAGCGTATGCGTGGTTGGGCATGCGCTCCAAAATGGTGCCCATCGTCAATTTGGCGAGTCAGTTGATGAACGTGGTGATGATTTTGGGCGTATTTGGGATGTTTGCCTTGGGCAACGGTTCGCTGATCTGGGTCATCGTCGCCTGTCTTGGAGTGACTACAGCCTTTTCCTTGGTGACACTGCCGGTGGAGTTCGATGCCAGCCGTCGGGCGATGGTCTGGTTAAAAAGCAGTGGCTTAGCGAATGCAATGGAAAACGATCGCGCGGAGAACGCGTTATTCTGGGCTGCGATGACCTACGTGGCGGCGGCGGTAGGTTCGGCAGCGATGTTGATGTATTACTTGATGCAAGCTCTCGGTCGTCGGGAGTAACAGCGTTTTCATCAGTCCATCATTCCGATTTTAGTTGGCACATTTTCCACCTAGTGTTATGCTCGCCCTCCACTGATGCGCAACTTCGTAGAATCACCGGCATGGAATGAAGAAGATCTCGGCATTGCTTTGCCCGACTCTTTGCACGCAGTATCGGTCTGTCTTCCCAATTGGAAGGCCGTGGTGGATTACGAAGAAGGTCGTGACCGTGTCGTGCGGAAAATGCGTGCGGGGTATCCGCGATTTTTCCGTCACCCTACCGTGGAACGCTTGTTTGATATGGCTCGCAAAGAGCTGGCGCGCGAAGGCGAGGCGGTGGTTCTGTTTCCCTCTCGAGTATCGGCACAGCGCGCGCAGCGCTTTGTGGAGCGCAAGGCGGAAGTTGCAGCGAGAATCGCGAGTTTCCATGGTGTGCAGGCCCTGATCATGCCAGAGAAAGCTTTGCCGATCGCGCAAAATTACTGGCGTTTTTCAGGAGAAGTGGTGAGCAGCCGACAAGCGATGGACATTCTGGACGGCAAGACACCGCCCTCAGGTCGATCCAAAATTTTGCGAGCAAAAATTGGCAAGATTGTCGGCGTGGGAAAAGACCAGATCTTCGTCTTCTCCAGTGGCATGGCGGCATGCACATCGGTCTTGCGCAGTCTGCCGGGATTGCGCATGGGGAAAAAGACCTTGCAGATTGAGTTTCCATATGTCGATTGCTTGAAGGTTCAGGAAGTCTTCGGCAATGGCGTCGTTTTTTTGAGTCAAGGTCAGGGTGAATCCTTGGACGAGGCCTTGCATCGCGTGAGGCAGGGTGAATTTGCTGGAGTGTTTCTCGAGGTTCCTAGCAATCCCTTGTTGCGTACGGTCAATTTGCCTTTGGTGGCAGAGGCATGCCGACTAAGTGGAACGCCCTTGATTGTCGATGACTCGACGGCGTGTCCGGGCAATGTCGATGTATTGCGTTACGCTGACGTAGTCACAACTAGTTTGACCAAATGGATTTCGGGCGGCGGTGACGTGATGGCTGGCATGGCCTGTGTGCGCGAAGATAGTCCCTTCAGTGCTGATTTTTCGGTAGCGCTCGCAGGGGAGGTGTCCGAGTGTGCGCCATTGTATCCAGGCGATAGTTTGGCGCTCTTATCGAATCTCCGGGATAGTGCACCGCTGTGGGATGCAGCGAATCAGGGGGCTTTGGCATTGGTCGAAATGCTGCGGAATCATCCTGCGGTCGATCAAGTATGGCATCCTTCCGTCACGTGTCGGGCTGAGTATGATGCCGTGAAGAAGCCACGCGGTGGTTACGGTGGACTGCTTTCCTTTACCCTTAAAGCAGCGAAAAAAACGGCGAAGCTCTATGACGCGCTGCCTTTTTGTAAAGGACCATCGTTCGGCACGACCTTTACGTTATTGTCACCTTACACGTTGCTCGCCCATTACCATGAACTGGATTGGGCCGACGCTTGTGGGGTGCCGAGCCACTTGCTGCGTGTGAGCGTGGGGATAGAGGGTCAAGAGGCCATTTGCCAAGGATTTCGCGACGCTTTGGATCAGTTGTGAAATCGTCTCTTTATTGCGCAAAATCACAAATTTTTTGCGCAATGTCACATGGCGAATGAGGTTGTTTGCAGGTAAGTTGTTCTCGCAAACATTATGAATCCGAGCAGCACTCCAAAGAAGTTTACCAAGCTTTCACTGCGCGTGAATGAAGCAAACGAAAATCATCATTTGTGGAGCAATCGAGGGGTTTGGTGGTGTCACCTTACGATTCATCAATCGGATGGCACGGCCAAGCGCATGCGCTTTTCTTTGAAAACGCGTGAGCTCGAGAAGGCGCGACTGCGCCGCGATCGAATTTTTCAGCAACTGCGCGAGGCACCGCATTGCGCGGCGTGATGATCTGCTTCTGAATGCTCAGGCGGTTGAATGTCGCAGAGAGATCACCCTTTGCCCAATTTGCGACCTTTCGTTTTGTCATTTTTTAGTTGCGGGTATCGGACGAAGCCGTTAGCGTCGTGCCTGTATGAAAAAAACCTCGAAAGTCGTGATGAAAATCAACGATGGAAATGAGAACCATCACCTCTGGAACAATCGAGGGATTTGGTGGTGTCATGTGACAATTCATAAGCCTGATGCGACATCGGAGAGAATGCGTTTTTCTCTCAAAACCAAAGACGTGGAAAAGGCGCGTGAACGCCGTGACCGCATTTTTCAAAAGATTGCCGAAGTTTACGAGATTGCGGCCTAAGGTTGCAGATTCCGAAGGGATCGAATCATTTTTTGGGAGCGCTATCGATGATCGATAGCGCTTTTTTCATGCAGGGGTCCTGCCATGAGCGGAGAGAATCTTTTTGATTTGTTGGTAGTGTGTCAGAGATCAGCTGGAGTTCGAAATTGTTGCGATCGGCATCGCTGAGTTGCATCAAGTGATCGGGGGTGACGCCGCGATTGTGAGGAGTGTTTCCTGATGGGCTATGATAGGTAGCGACTGTGAGGCGAAGCGCAGTTTGTTGCGACATGGGGATGATCTCTTGGACAGAGCCTTTTCCGTAAGAGACCTCGCCGATGATGGTGGCGCGTTTGAGGTCCTGCAAGCAGGCGGCGGTGAGTTCAGAAGCGGAGGCTGACATGCGATCGATGAGAACGACCATGGGGTAGTTTCGTTGGCGTCGTTGATTGCGAGGAGTGCGCAGTTTTTCCGTTTCTGCATCGCGTGTTCGAACCGTGACTACCGTCGTTTCGGGCGGGAGAAATAGGCCGAGGAGTGCGACAGTTGCGTGCAGGTCACCGCCCCCATTGCCACGCAGATCGAGGATCAGTGCGCGCGCGCCGCGGTCTTCCAGATCATCGACAGCGTTCTCGACCAGTTGATGGCAATCTGAGCTGAATTGAGCAAGACGTAGGTAGGCGACAGTGGGGTGATTGGCGAGCAAGTGAGCGTGAGTCAGAGCTTTTTCTTGCACCCGATGATGAATGAGTCGTTGTTCGATCGGCTTGGGTTCCAGTGGCGACTTGAGCGTCAGCACAGATTCTTCGCCCGGGGCTTGAGAGAGTCTTTGGAGGACTTGAGCCAATGTGCATGATGTCGCGTTCTTGCCATCGATGGTGAGAATCGACGCGTTCAGTAATTTGCGGAGTTCTGTGGAGCGAGCATTGTTGGATATCGCAGAAATGTAGGGTCCATCTTGGCGCAGTCCTATGGTGATGCCGAGAGAGGCGATGTGCGGGTTGAGCGAGTGATTTTCTTGCATCGCTGCGGCCATTTCTGGATGAATGAAAGAGGAGTGGGGGTCCAGTGAAGAAAGCATGCCTTCTAGTGCACGATTGACCAGTCGGTCGTAAGAAAGTCGATCGAGATCGGGATGTTTTTTGCGAACCATTTCCATCACCTCGACCATTCGTTCTAGGGCTGGGTAAGCGGCGTCTTCAGGGTCGGGCAGACTCTTCATGTTCTGCGCATGAGCGCATGCGAGAGACAGCGTGAAAGAGATGGGAAACCATTTCATGATGCGAGCGCAGTGGGGAAGCTATTCGAAAAGATCGGCGTAGTATTTTTTCGCGAGGGTGCTCGACATTTGCAAAATGTCAGCGCTGTAAGAAGCCTTGAGAGCATCGTCAGCCATGGCAGCGCATTCAGCATGAGACAGCGAACGAATGGCCTTACGAACACTTGCGACTTGTTGTGGGCCGACCGATAACTCATCGATGCCGAGTCCGATCAGCAGGGGGGTGAGGAGGATATCTCCTGCCATTTCTCCGCACATGCCAGTCCAGATGCCGGCTTGTGCTCCTGCTTGGATGGTGCGATGGATGAGGCGAATGACGGCAGGTTGGGTGGGTCGATAAAGCTCGGCGACATAGGGATTCACTCGATCGACGGCGAGGGTGTATTGAATTAAGTCATTGGTGCCGATGGAAAAAAAGTCGACTTCCTTTGCAAGGACATCGGCCAGTAGTGCTGCGGAGGGAATTTCAATCATCGCGCCGACAGGCACATTGGCATCAAAAGGAACACCTTCGCGCGAGAGTTCCTCCATGCATTGGTGGAGGATTTTTTTCGCCTGCATCACCTCGCCAAGGCCAGAGATCAGAGGGAACATCAGGGCGACCTTGCCGTGAGCTGATGCTCGCAGTGCGGCGCGCAGTTGAGGTTTGAAGATTTCGGGACGATCGAGAGAGACGCGAATGCCGCGCCAACCGAGGAAAGGATTGGGTTCTGGTTCGCTGAGAGGTTCTGCGGGGAGCTTGTCGCCACCGGAGTCGAGCGTGCGAATGATCACCGGATGAGGAGCTACGGCACGGGTGATTTGGGTATAGATCGCGGTTTGTTCCGCTTCATTGGGGATATCGGTTTGTTCCTCGTTCAGCAGAAAAAACTCGGTGCGATAGAGGCCAATGCCGGCGGCTCCAGAATTTTTGACAGAGGGCAACTCCTCGATGAGGCCGATGTTGGCGGATAATGTGATGGCGCGTCCATCGCGAGTGGTCGAGGCTTCGTCACGGATCGAATCCAGGGCGGTGCGTGCCTTGAGTTTTTTCTGTTGAATGATGCGATAGCTCGTCAGCGTGGACTCGGTCGGGTAAAGAATCAATTTTCCGGTATAGCCATCGAGAATCGCGTGAGTGAGAGAATTGATGTCAATCACCGCTTCTTCGAGTCCGACGACAGCGGGAATGCCCAGCGAGCGCGCGATGATCGCGGTATGAGAATTGACGCTGCCCATTTCCGTCGCAAAGCCGAGGACTAGGTTGCGATCCATCGTCGCAGTATCCGAGGGGTTCAGGTCGTAAGCGATGAGAATGTGTCGGTCATCAGGTCGTACGGACTTGCGTATTTGTTGGTGGCCAAAGCAGTGCAGAACACGTTCGCAGACATCCTCGAGGTCAGCAGTTCTCTCGCGTAGGTAGGGGTCAGGAATCCTACGCATGGCTTCGAGAAAATTTTGCATGACGGCATAGAAAGCGTATTCGGCATTCAGTTTGCGGTCATCAATCGCAAGGTGGACCCGTTTGAGCAGAGCTTGATCCTCGAGCACCATAATGTGTGCTTCAAAGATCTGTGATTCCTCTTCTGAAGATAGTTCTGCGAGGCGTGTTTGGATTTCACCGAGGTCATTCTTGGCGCGCAGAATGGCGTCGTTGAATCTTTGGTGTTCGTTCGCTAGTTGATCCTCAGCGACTTCATAAACCTCAGGAGCCGAGAGCCCGCGGGCGGTGACATGGATGGGGGCAATGGCGATTCCGGGTGAGACAGGAATGCCTTGAATGATCGTTTCTTCATGCTTCATCTCTTGCCCCATCGATGGGCGAATCTTGGAGAGGAGAGATTAGTCGTGTCAAGCCTGATTCCGGGGCAATGGTTGATTGGATGTGATGACTTACGGTTGTTTGGAATGCGTTTGATCAAAGAGATGGCGCAACTGATCGAGTCTCTCTTTGATTTTCTTTTCGTGGCCGTGATTCGTTGGATGATAGTAGCGTTTGCCTTCTGGCAGATAGGCTTGAGGCACGTAGCCTTCGGGGTAATCATGACTGTAGAGATATTCCATTTCCGCAGCATCTCGACCGCCGCGTTGTGCGAGAGATTTTCTTGTGGGTGTGCGCAAGTGTTCAGGCACTGCGAGTGTGCGACCTTCCTCGACATCCTTCATGGCGAGATGGAGGCCCATGTATGCAGCGTTCGATTTTGCGGTAGAGGCCAAATACACGGTGGCGTGAGCGAGGGGGATGCGCCCTTCTGGCATGCCGATGAATTCCAAAGCGTGATGGGCATCGATGGCGATGCGCAGAGCTGCGGGGTCGGCTAGTCCGATGTCTTCGCTGGCAAGGATCACCAAGCGTCGAGCAATGAAGCGTGGGTCCTCGCCCGCGTGAAGCATTTTGGCGAGCCAGTAGAGGGCCGCGTCAGGATCGGAACCGCGGATGGATTTGATGAAGGCGGAAATGGTATCGTAGTGCTGGTCATCATCATAGGCGATGACCTTCTTCTGGATTGATTCCGCGGCGATCTCGATGGTTAGATGAATCAAACCATCTGCTGAGGGAGGAGTCGTCAAAATGGCGAGTTCCAGAGCGGTTAGAGCTTTGCGGACATCGCCATCCGATTTTTCGGCGATGTGATGAAGGGCGCGAGGATCTGCTTCGATGGCAATGGACCCCAGTCCTCGTTCACGATCGGTTATGGCTCGTCCGAGGACGACAAGCAGTTCTGAGGTGCCTACGGGTTCTAGCGGGAAAATTTGCGAGCGAGAAGTCAGCGGTGAGTTGATGTGAAAAAAAGGATTGTGTGTTGTCGCGCCAATGAAGCGAATGGTACCTCGTTCGATATGAGGAAGTAAGACATCTTGTTGGGCTTTATTAAAGCGATGGATTTCATCGATGAACAAAATCGTACTTTGCCCGCGCATGTCGCGATAATGTCGTGCTTGATCAATCTTTGCTCGGATTTCGGCGACATTGGATTCGACGCCATTGAGCGATTCGAAGCGTGAGCCGGTCGTCCGGGCGACGACCGCAGCGAGCGAAGTTTTACCCGTGCCGGGAGGTCCGTAAAAAATCAGGGAGGTAAAGCGGTCCGACTCAATCGCGCGACGCAGCAGCTTGCCTGGTGCCAGGATGTGTTGTTGACCGGCAATTTCATCAAGATGCTGAGGTCGCATCCGCGAGGCAAGCGGCTCGGTATCGGGTCGAGGTGCGTGAGGTTGATGAAAAAGATCCGACATAGTCGTAGGCGGGCAGCATGTCATAAACCGCGGTAAAACGCAATGAGGAGTCGGGAAATCCGCAAGCAGTCGGGGGAAATGCTTGCTTATTCCCGAATATTCCCTTGATTTGGTGCGTGAAATTTTCCCAGAAACTGCAGCAACGAATCGACGCAACAGCATCGCGACTCTGTGTGGGCTTGGATCCCCGTCCGGTAGCAGATGGGGTCGGTCAGGTAGAAGACTTTTTGAAAGAAGTGGTTGATCAAACGTGGCAGCATGCTGCGGCATTCAAGCCGAACATGGCGTATTTTGAAGCGATGGGGTTGCGAGGCATCGAAATTCTTGATCGACTCTTGGGATGGATGCCTCGAGAAGTGCCAATCATTTTGGATGCGAAGCGCAGTGACATTGGAGAGACGCAAAAGTATTATGCACAAAGTTATTTTGCGCATTGGAATGTCGATGCCGTGACGTTGAATCCTTTTTTGGGATACGATTCGATCGAGCCCTTTTTATCTTGGTCGGGTAGAGGAATCTATTTGCTCGCTGTGACCTCCAATCCTGGGTCAGCGGATTTTCAGCGACAACTGCTTGCCGACGGTCGATCTGTCTTTGAACTTGTGACAGCGCTGGGAGAAAAAGCGAGGCAAGCGGAGAGCGAGACGGAAGTGGGATACGTTGTGGGATTGACCAATGCGTCTGGGGTATTAGCAAAAATGCCTGATGCACCATTGCTGATTCCGGGGCTAGGCGCTCAAGGTGGCGACTTGGCAGGCTTAGTGGCAGCCAAGAGACAAGCGCAGGATGTCATCAATGTATCGCGCGGTATTCTCTATGCGGGGGATGAGCGAACGTATGAACAGCGCGCCATAAGCTGGGCCGAAAAAATTCGGGCAGCCTACGGAGATTGAATGACATTGACTTATTCTGGGTAAAGAATGCGACCGCAGTTCTCACACTGGGTGATTTCCTGACCCGCTGTGACCTTGACTAAAGTCGTGGGAACCAGTTTCATGTGACAACCACCGCACATTTGATTCGAGACTTGAACGATAGCAGTGCCATTTTTGGTTTTGATCAAGCGTTCATAGAGCGAAAGATGATCGGATTCGATGCCCGTAGCTAACTCTTGACGCTCGGAGGAAAGCTCAGATTGTTTGATGCTCAGTTGTTGTTTTTTTGTTTGAAGATCCTTCAGGTCTTCATCCACGAGAGCTTTCGATCGCGCGAGTTTTTCTTCTGCTTGTTGCAGTTTGGATCGGAGTGCGTCGGTTTTTTCCATCATCTCCAGCTCTTCCGTCTCAAGTTGGTCGATTTCCTTTTCGTAGCGAATGACCTCATTGCCGAGAGCTGTGAACTCCTCATTCTTGCGAGTTTCGAACTGTTGTTGTTTGAGTCGATTGATGGTGTTGCGTCGAGTGGCGATGTCGAGTTCGATCTTGTGAGTTGCGACTTCGGATTGCCGAACAGCATCGGCGGCTTGCGCAACGGCATTGGTATCGTCGGCCAAGCGACTTTTCGCTGTCGCTTCATCGCGAGGGATTTTTTCCCAATCACGCTGAGTGGCGTGTAATTTCTGATCGCGTTCTTGGAGGATCAATAGCTTTTCGATAACAGGTAACATGCGAACAGCATGCACGCGATGGTGATGGAGAGCAAGCCTAGGGAACGAAAATCGGTGCGAAGCTTATGATTGCCAGAATCCTGATTTTGGGGTAGATCTTAGGCAGGTATGCGGGAAAAAGAACATTCCAAGATCCAGATCCGTTGTCCCAAGTGCGCCCAGAAGTTTTTGGTGGGTGGGGAATTGCGGGGTCGCATGGTCGAGTGCGGAGCGTGCGAACATCGTTTCCGGGTGGATGACGAGACGGTGTCGAGAACAAAGAAATTTTATCCCGGTGAGCGCAAAGATCCGATGTTGAATCGTTATTCGCGTCCTGTGGCCCAGGAAAACCCTACGGCGGTCACCCCTTCTGTTTATGAGGAGCCGGAAGATTCGCCTCGGTATGAGCCAACTCCTTTCTCCAAAATATTGGTGGGCATTGCGGGTGGCTCGCTGATGGCAATCATTCTATTGATCTTGATTACTGGTGCCTCACAAAATGGATTGCTTAGCGGAGTGACGACAGAGCGCCGCCTTTTGATGGGAGGTTTTGCTGCGATCGTGGGAGGAGCTATGTTGATTTATGCCAATCCAAAGACGCGTGCGAAAGCGACATTTTTCGTGCTTCTGGCATCAGGATGTCTGCTTTTGGTACCAGTTTTTTTTACCGATGGCTCACAAGTCATCGAGGTAGCTCCTGCTGCTTCGACTGCTGCCAACGAGCAAGAAAGTACTATGGCATCAGTGAATGGCGTTTCGTCCATCAAGCTTGAAGTGGGCTATGCGCCCGTGGAAAAAGCGTTGGTAGAAGCGGGCCCCAGCGGTCGAGTATTGGCGATTTGGTTGAGAGGACTCCGTGAGAGTAATGTCGAATTAGTGCAAAACTTTCTAGTGCGCGTGAGTGGAGCAGACGAGAACTCACATTTGTATCCTCGTCTTAAACAGCATTATCTCTTGGTGTTGAACAATCCGCAATTGTCGTCTGAGCTGATGATCAACGAATGTGCTCGTCTTGGCGTCGTGCAACAGCACTGGCCCGATTTGCATTTGATCGACGTATCGGTGGAAAACGACAGATTCGTGCAGCAACCGATAGGAAAGCTAAGTGACAAAAAAGATGGAACATTTTATCAATTGAATCTTCGCGAATTGCAGGGCATCGATCTGCGTCGGATCAATGAAGCATTGATTCGATTGTCCATGGCTGAGCCTGTGCAATCACGAGACGATATTGTGAAGCGGCTGATCGAACTCTTAGCGATGAGCGATAAAGAGATGTTGATCAATGTCTGCAAAGCCTTGATGGTATGGAGCAATGGGAAAGATCGTGCTCCAGAGGTGGCGACGCAGAAGGCATTGGAATTTTACGCTAAAAATTCGATGTTGCCGCATGAAGTCGTGGCGTTTTTGGCAAAATGGCGACAGCCAGAGGTGTATCCCATTCTTGACGACTTGTGGCAACAGGAGCCGGTCGTATGGGAAGAGATCTACATGAGATCGGGTGAGCCTGCTGAAGCACGGTTGCTGCCGCATTTGGTGGAGAATCGCAAGCAGTTGCGGATGTCAGCAGCGCGTATTGCCAGTCGTGTGGGAGGCAAAAAATCTTTAGATTTGCTGGAAGAGCTGATTGCAAAGGAAAAAGATTTGGAATTGCAGTCGAGCTTTGAGAATGCTCGCGATGCCATTCAGCAGCGTCTTCGCTAGTGGGGGTGTGGCCCAAAATTGCCCTAGAAAAATGGCAGGGCGATCAAGCGAGAGAGAGAATCTTTGATGATAGGAAAGCCAATTGGCAATCGAGGCTGGTTTTGACAGAATGTCAGAACTTTCCGAATTACCTTAGAAGGTAATGAACCAATATTCGGAAATCCTAAACGAAGAGAGATCGGAATGGTGGATCATGGGATGATGGCCATGGCGAAATTCTGAAAAATTCTGAAATTGTGCCCCTCGGCCTCCCTCGATGGAGAAAAACGGTTTCCCCATTGTCTGCCATATCGAGCATGGCTTTCCCTAGCTAGATCGCCGTGAGAAAAATTGTCTTATTTTCTCATCGCCATTCTTGTGTTTTCATGCATACTAATGATTGAAATGAAATGGTTTCATTTCTCTAACAATAGAAGAAAACATTATGCAAACTGCAAACGTAAATCCACCAATTACCATTACCGTGCGTCACGAAGAGTTGACTCCAGCACTGCGGGAATATGCTGAGAAGAAAATCGAGAGTCTGCATCTGGATTACCCGAAAATCATTGAGGCAAAGGTGATTTTGGATGTGCAGAAAAACCGCCACATTGCGGAAATCATTTTGTTTTGTGCGAATCACATTACCATTGAAGCTCACAGTGAAGATCGCAGCATGTATGCGGCCATGGATGAGACGATTGAAAAAATTGCTCGTCGGATGCGTAAGCAGAAAACGCGTTTGCTCAAACGCAATCGCCCGCATCGCAATGAATCGATCCGTTATCTCGATGAGCGTTACTTCACAGAAGAGGCGATGGATCATCCTGAAGATTCGGCGCATGATCCCGAGCCCTTTATCATGCATCCTGATAAGTATCAATTGCGGACGATGTTCAAAGAAGACGCGATCATGGAGCTTGAACTCGGAGACCGTCCCTTTGTTCTATACAAGTCAGCACGTCGTGGCTGTTTGACCATCATCTATCGTCGCAAAGATGGTGAATATGCATCGCTCGACTTGAATGCGGAGATGATGAGCTGAGTCAAGTGGTCACGCATCTCAAACGCAACAAGCTCCCAGAGATGGGAGCTTGTTTTTTTCTTAGATAGGTTCAGGGGATTTACTTCTTTTGATAGCGGCGGGATACATAGCCCGGCGCAACGAGGCCTTTTTCGTCGAGTTTTCCGCATGCCCAAAGAAGTCCGCGGCAGACGAGTTGCATGTAGCGATCGTCTTCGATCGTTGCGTTATTGTGGCCAAGAGTTGTATTGAAAATGCGCGTTTTCTTGGGGCCGAATTCATTGGTCCAGGCGATAATGGCGTGGTTGACACCTGGTTGGTCTCCCGCGTCTTGTTTGCCATAGGCGAGTGGCGTGGTGGAGGGCCAAGTTTTACCATTGCCCTCGAGACCATGAACATTGTTGTAGAGCTCTTCATTGATGGTGGTCCAATCTGAGAGTCCTTTGACGATGGGATGATCTTTTGCTGTGTAGGTAATCGCAATCGGCTTTTGTGGTCCGTGTCCCGATGATTGCAGACCCAAAAGATTGAACCACTTTGCTTCCGGAACATCAGGAGTCATGGGTTGTTGGAAGGCTCCACTGCGATACGAGTGCATGGCGCAATGCAAATTCACAGCAGGAACTCCATCGCGGTGAGCATTCACGATGTGATCAATGATTTTCGGATCAGTGATGTCGGCAGCACATTCATCATGGATCACGACGTCATACGATTTTGCCCAGTCGGGCTTTTGGTAAATGGCAAATTGTGGTCGTGTGGATCCATCGGCGGAATATTCGATGGTTACTTTGCTATGAACGCGAGACTCAATGCCTTCTGCGAGCAAGTATTGTTGTTTTGCGTAATCGTGGCAGCAGCCACCAATGACGAGAAGCACTTTGAGAGGTTCGACATCCGCCTGTGCGAAAGTAAAGCTCGCAAGGGCGCTGCTGAAGATAAGCATTTTTTTGATCATAGTAGGGATGTGATACGCCCAAATTGAGATGAATTTATCGAATTATGGCAAGATGAGAGAAAAATTATTTTTTGGGAACATTGGGTGGGATTGGTGGTCGGCCGGGAACGATTCCCGTTCCACTACTTTGAGCAGAAAGTCTCCCAGAGGCGTCGCGTTGTTGTGTTGAAAAAGAGCGACCTGATTGATGCGTTTGCGCATTCCCAGTCAGTCTCCCTGAGGCATCGCGGAATTGGGTTTGGGTGCTTTGCTGCGATGGCAAACGAGTCGTGGCGCTGCCGGTGAGGCGGCCAGAGGCATCGCGAAACTGAGTGTTGTGCGATTGTCCGAAAGCGTGACTTTGCGCGGTGCCTGTCAGACGACCGCTGGCGTCGCGATACTGTGTGGTGGCGCGACCGGTGGGGGAGACCTGTGTCGTTGATCGTTGGACCAATCGACCAGAGGCGTCGCGAGTGGTGCTCGTGATTTGTCCGTTGGGTCCTACTTGCCTTTCAATGGTCTGAAGCAAACGGCCGCTGCTATCGCGCACAATTTCGCGGTTGGTTTGACCGAGTGTTGGGAGCGACAAAGAGAGGGCTAGCGAGATGCAGAAGAATGTTGTTTTCATCGACTTATTCGACGGATAGCATCGAATCATATTCAAAAAAAGTCGATCTTATTTTTTGCAACCATGTGAGCTACTTCCAAACAATCGACTGACCCGGCGCTATGGTGATTTTTTCTTTTTTTGCGCCATAACGAACGAGACAGGTTTTGCCGCTCAGAGAGCGAATGGTCGCACTGGTGAGTTTGCCATTGGCCCAAGTGAGGTCGATGCTGTAACCGCCACGAGCACGCAGGCCTTGGATCCTGCCGGATTTCCACAGGGGAGGCAGAGCGGGCAATAAATCAATCACGGTAAGGCCATTTTCCTGAGCATGACTTTGCAGGAGCATTTCCGTCATGCCGGCGGTCGCGCCAAAATTGCCATCGATTTGAAATGGAGGGTGGGTATCGAACAGATTGAAATACACCCGTCCGCCTTTCGTGGCAGGGGTGAGCAGATTGCGTAGCAGGCGATGGGAGCGCTCGCCCTCGGCAAGTCGTGCCCAAAAATTGATTTTCCATGCAATGCTCCAGCCCGTGCCAGAGTCACCTCGAGCGCTGAGTGAGACGGCGGCAGCTTTGGCAAGGTCGGGAGTGGTTACGGGACTGATTTGTCGTCCGGGATGGACCGCAAAAAGATGGGAGACGTGGCGATGTCGGCACTTCGGATCATCAACATCCTCGCGCCATTCTTGCAATTGTCCCCAGCGTCCGATTTGCGGCCCGAGCAGGTCGCGGCGTAGGGCGATGATTTTTTCGCGATAAGCTGGGTCGACATTAAGAATGGTGGAAGCCTCAATGTAATTGGTGAAAAGGTCCCAGATGATTTGTTGGTCATAAGAGGCCCCTGGGCGAGGGGTGCGGTCGCCCTCCTTCATCACGATGCGATTTTTCACCTTCACCGGCCCATGTTCGGGTGACCAGCCTGTAGGAGTGATCCACTTGCCATCCTCTTTGACCAGATAGTTTTCCCAGTATTGCGTGATTTCCTTGAGCATGGGGTAGGCTCGTTTACGCAAAAATTCGAGGTCATTGTGGTAGGCGTAGTGAGTCCACAAATGTTGACTCAGCCATGCGCTGCCCGGGCGGTGGATCCCCCATGTTGAATTGCCGCCCATGGGATTATTGGTGCTGTAGATGATCCAGCCGTGCTTTGTCGCGATATCGCGTTGTTGATTTTTCTTGCGGACCTTAGCGAGATTTTCGATCCAAGTGAGCAAGGGTTGATGGCATTCACTGAGATTTGTTGGTTCAGCGAGCCAGTAATTCATTTCCACATTGATGTTTGTGGTGTAGCCGCAATACCAGGCTGGTTTCATTTCGGCATTCCATATTCCTTGCAAATTCGCAGGAAGACCACCGGGGCGTGAGCTACTGATCAAAAGATAGCGGCCATATTGAAAAAATAGTGCATCAAATGCAGGCTCTGGTTTTTTCTGATAGGCCATCAGTCGTTCATCGGTGGGCAGATCGGAGGCATGAGCGGGGAGTTCGAGAGAGCAACGTTGGAACAGTTTTTGGTAATCTTTGCGATGCTCAGAGAGGATGGTGTCGTAGGGAGCAGCAAGAATCTTCTGAAAAACTTGCTGATTTTTTTTCTCGGGCGCATCGCCACGCCATTGCTTGGTGGGATCATTGAAAAATGAAGTAGCGGCGCTCAGGTAAAGAACGACTTCATCAGCATTGTCGATTTTCCAACCGTCAGCTGTCGGCTCGAGAGAACCGCCTTTGATGCGACTGCGAATTTGTGCTTCAAAAGCAAGTCCATTGGCAAGTGATCCACGTGTGGTGATGGCTTCTTTGTTGCTAGATGTCGCAGATTTTTGAGCGCATTTCAGTCGAACAGTAAAGCTCAGCTTGGCTGGCTGATCTGCGGTGAGGCGAAGAACAATCCCTTGATGGGGATAGGAGCTAAAGATTTCGCGTTGATAGCGAGTGCCATCGTGTTGATAGCTGACGCGTTGCACTGCCTCGTCGAGAGAAAGTGAGCGTCGATACTCGGTTGCGGCCTGATGGGGGAAGTCAAGAAAGACATCGCCGAACGGTTGATAGCTTCCCATTACGATTTCATCGCCCGTCCACAAGCTTTGCTCATTGAACTGAATTCGTTCTCGAGCGACGCCCCCAAAGACCATTGCACCGAGGCGGCCGTTGCCAATGGGCAGAGCTTCATGCCAATTTCGGGCTTCCTTGCGGTACCAAAGTTCCAATGGTGCGGCATGAATCAACGGGATCAGGAACAGGGATAGCAGCAGAGTTCTCATCTGTCTAGCTACGTCCGGAAAGCGCGGAATTTGTGTTTTTTTTGCGCAAAAATCGATTCAGGCCTCAAGATCCTGATGAATCTTCGCGAGCAGCGCGTTCTGCTTCCTCTTCGTGGGAGTGGATTTGCAGGGTAAACTGAACATTTTCGCGATCAGCGGCAGCTTTCATGACACTGCGAATCGAGGAAGCGGTAAAGCCATTGCGTCCGATGAGCAAGGCAACATCCGATGATTCGAGGATGAGTCGGAAACGTAAGCGGTTTGGCCCAACTTCCGCAACGCGCAGTTGGGCTTTATCAGGATGCTCGATCAACTGAACGGCGTAATATTGAAGAAAAGACCGGAGTTGGTTAGCGACGTGTTGCATGATCCAAACTTGCCTCAGGAATCAGATGGCTGCAAGCGAAAATCTTTCGACAGTCTGCTGGTGAAAAGAGCGCAACTTTTGTGAATCAGTGGTTTTTGAGCATAAAACAAGTTTATGGCAATGTTACCCAAAGCTCAAGGAACGTGGAGTTGGCAAGAAGCCGCACATTTGCTCAATCGTGCAGGATTTGGGGGCAATCCCGAGGAGGTCATGCGGTGGCATCAGCTCGGACGTGAGAAAGCTGTTGAAAAATTGCTGACAGAGCGAGCAAAGCCAGAAGAAATTCCCGCGCTAGAGTGGGCTGATCCTGAAAAAGTACGTCAAGAAGCCCGTGAAAAAATGTTGGCCATCCGCGAACAACGAGCTGCAAGTCGTGATCTGACGCCCGAGCAGGCGGAACGCAAGCGTCGAGAGGTAAGGCAAAAATTTCAGCAAGAAGAGAGGCGACGTGGCTTAGAATTGC
>JBDLWB010000194.1:0-6184 GCA_039804425.1 Verrucomicrobiota bacterium | reverse complement strand
TTTTGTTGCATGACAATGTGGGGCGCGCGGGATTTGATGGTGTGGCGCAGTCGCGGGTAATCGACAACACGTTGACTATCCCCAGCAGAGCTGCCTTCATCCAAGAAAAGTCCGATGATGTCCTTGCCATAGCGGTCGATCAGTTCTGCGTATAGTTCATTCGTAAAGTCATTCCATTTTTGATAATCAAACTCGGCCCAATTTGGATCACCTGGCTGTTGTCCAGGAGTGGCACCCCAGCCCGTTTTGATGCGATCTTCTCCGCGCAGATCGTGTCCATCTCGTGGGTGGGTGTAGAGCACGACAGGAATGCCTCTGGCTTTGCAAGCTTTGATCATATCCCCCAACAGGTCGC
Source organism: Verrucomicrobiota bacterium (assembly GCA_039804425.1). Classification (GTDB taxonomy): domain Bacteria; phylum Verrucomicrobiota; class Verrucomicrobiia; order Verrucomicrobiales; family Akkermansiaceae; genus UBA956. The sequence continues at coordinate 5,829 of JBDLWB010000194.1, read as the reverse complement.
GACGGCAGCTGTGGTTCGGCATGCCCCAGCGCTTCATCGTTTGACTGGGGAATAGCGGGTTGATGTTTGCGTGCCAGGCGGTGAAAATGACATACTCTACTCCCCAAGCTTCCATGTCGCGTGCGAATCCATCCGCATCAAAAGCATCGGCCAATTCATCAATCGATTGGGGCGCCGAACCATCGCGTTTCAGTGTCAGTCCGCCGCCGCCAGCCCAGACATAGTGGACGAAAAAGCCATTTTTAAGAGTAGCGAAATGAGCTTTCGCTTGGGGCGTTGCGCTGGATGCGGGGAAAATGAAGGCGACGGTCAGGAGTAGGGTGCGGATCAGGGGATTCATAGGGATTGTGACTCAATTCGGACTGGGTGGATACGATAGGGTTGAGGCAGATGTTTCGCAAGACCTTGCATTTTTTTTTGACTCACTAGTAGTCGCGTCGATGAAATATTCGAATGGCGATGCCAAGGATGATCAGTTCAAAGACCAGCGAACTACCCACGAGATAGGCGATGCTGTGTCGATGTTCATATTGCTGCATGAGTTTTTCCATTTCGGAATCAGATTCGCCCCGGAGCAACAAGTTGAAGTCGCGACCTGAGTGAGCGGAATGGGTTTGATCAAACACGATGAAGCGCTTCAGCATCAGCGTGCATTCGCGAGTTTTGGGTAAGATCGCGACCAACGTGTTGACTTTTTGGTAGGTTCGCTGCAAGTCAGCCGATTTCGATGGATCGACTTCATTCATTCCTCCTGCGAGAAAATCCATTTGCAAGCCCAATCCCGGAAGGATATAGGCCATTTTGTAGAGTGCATCTTCTGTCCATTGTCCGACGAGCGTCAAGGCCCAGAACAACAGAGAGCCGAGCAGAGAAAAAACCGTCGAGCGAGTACAGATTCCCATCAAGGCAGAGACACAGAACACCAAACTGAAAGAAAACGTGATGATAGGAACGGCCCAAAAAATGGGCCAAGCCCAAACATCGAGCCGGAATCTTACGGCAACAAAGGCAACGACGCAAAACAGTAACGTTTGCGCGGCAACAAAGGACAAGCCGCCCAGGTATTTGAGCAGAAAAAGTCGGGTCCTACTGAGAGGTTTGGACAGAGCGATCTCAATGGCACCTGCTTGGAGGAATTGAGGAAAAATCGAGCAAGTAGAGATCAATGCGAGCACGAGTGCAAACCAGCCAAGCCAAAAACGAACGATCACATCCGTGAACAACAAACGATAAAAATCAGCCGCTTCTGCGGAGCCACTGCGTAGAAAGGGAAGGTGGAAATCGATGATGCCAAATCCCAGAGACAGGCCTGTCTCCGTGAATCCGATCGATGCATAGCTGAGCGCGACCAGAGCGGAAATCCACAACGAGATCCAAAACATCTTACTGGCGCGGAGCATGCGCAGCGAGTCGAACAAAATGGTAAAAGCTTGCGTCATGGTGCAGTGGAAACGTTTTTTCGGGTTGATTCCAAGACTTGCAAGTAGAGTTGCTCTAACGAGAAGTGCTGCTCCTTGATCTCACGTATGATCACCAAAGACGCGCGGAGTTGATCAATCAGCGGTTGCACCATGGCGGCTGATTCTGCGCGACAAGTGATGCGATCATGAGTGATTTCCATGTGTCTTTCGAGGCACCAATTCATGAGCGAAGCGGGCAGTTTGCCCACGAACGAAATTTCATAACGCGCATCCTTTCGAGTGAGCTCTGCGATACTACCTTGGGCCACAACGTGCCCTTGTGAGAGAATCGCAACGTGATCGGCCACTTGTTCGACTTCGCTGAGTAGGTGTGAATTAACAAAAACCGTGCGACCTTCGTTGCGCAGGGAAGAAATCATTTGCTTGATCACCATGCGTCCTTCCGGATCGACGCCATCGGTGGGTTCATCGAGAAAAACCACTTGGGGATTGTGGATCAGAGCTTGCGCGAGGCCGATGCGTTGTTTCATGCCCTTGGAGTATGTACTGATGCGTCGGTTTGCATGAGAACTCATGCCGACTTGCTCGAGCAATGTCTGGCAACGCAATCGGCATTGGGAAGTGGATTGGTGGGCGAGGCCCGCGGCATATTCGATGACTTGTCGGCCGGTGAGATAGGAAGCAAATTGAGCCTGTTCTGGCAAATAGCCGACTTGAGCAAGAGTCGCTTGATGGCCAATCGGATGGCCTAACAACTTGCCCTTGCAGCTGGTAGGTCGAATGATGGTGAGGAGTGATTTGATGAGGGTGCTTTTCCCCGCTCCATTGGGGCCGATTAGGCCAAAGACACTGCCGTGAGGGACGCTGAGCTGCACATCATGCAAGGCGATCGTGCCATTGGAGTAGCGTTTGTGAAGCGAAGAGATGTCGACGGCGGAATCGCTCATGGCATGAATGGACTTTCGCGTTGCGCCTGTTGTTCGATGCGAATCTTTTGCAAGAGCACGGCTACCGGGTCGGAATCTTCATTTCTGAGTGAATGCGGCGCAAAATCCGAAACGGGGTCAGAATGCTCTACGATGGGAGGCGAAATGTCCGTAGCGGAGAAGTCCTGTGAAGTTTCTGCCCACCAAGAGGAGTTCGAATCGCTGGAGGGAGTAGCGGTCTCCGCAACCGCGGTAAAGCGGTCGAAGCTCGGAGGTAACAGCGGTTCAGTGGGGGCGGCGGGTGGAATGGTGAGAGTGTTTGATGGTGGAGCAGCTCGCACGGGTAGATGGTTCGCGGCAGCGCGTAGAATGCCGCGAGCATAGAGGTCTCCCTGCAAAGGCAGAGCGTTCAGATCCTGCATCGTCGCTTGAGGATAGCGGCTTTGCAGCAAAGCGAGCGCTTCTTGTTGCTGCATGGGTGTGAGCCGAATCGAAACTTCTGTGAGTCGATCCTGCAGACCACCACTCAGTTTGGGTAAAAAAGCATTTTTCCAGATATCATCATTGAGGGACAGGACAACATCGATTCTCTCGGCACCGTGTCGAAGAGTGGTGAGAAAATTGGCGAGTCGAAGAGCCGCATCTGGATTGGCTGACAAGCCTTCGAGTTCATCAACTACGATCACGATTCGCTGCCACTGCGACATCAAATGGAGCAAAGAAGCGAGGCGAACATGCAGATGCTGTGGTCGGTCGCGAAAAACAATTTCGATCAGTTGAGATACGCGATCAGAGTTGTTGGTAGCAGCAGAGGCAAAGCCGAATAAGGCGGCAATCCAGAACGATGCTTCACCAAGAGGAAGACCCGTTTTCTGATGAATTTCCATGGTCAAGCGGGGAAGCAACACATCGAAGTGTTGTTGCGTCCAATGCGCCGTGACAGCGGATGGATGGTGAAAATCAAATGTTTCGATGGGGCGCTGGGTGATGGAGGCAAGGGCGCTATCACGATTTTGACAAGGGATTTCGCCCGAGCGGACCAGTGATTCCATTCCCATGGCCAAAGTTCTTCTTGCGAGCAGATCGAGTGGCGTGATGCCGGAACTTCCTGGTAGATGGTTTGTCGCTTGTGAGAGAATCTGAGCGAGTATGATTTCGTCATCAAAGTGCTGACCATCGATCGCTTGAATGGCGATCAATTCGTGACTGCGTCGTAAAGTTTCTTGGGCATGGCAAAGAATGTGTGATTTGCCATAGCCAGCGCGAGGAGCGCAGAGAAGCGTGCATCTTCCAAGTTCTGTGATTGGACGATCCAAAGTCGCGATGAGTGTTTCACGAGCCTGCTGGTTGATGCTGGGAACATCCACAGCAGTGGGGCGACCGAGAATTTGAAAGAGGTGAGTGGAGCTACCGATAGAGTTCATGGTCGTGGGCAGAGCAACAGCTGTGAACAAATCAGAAGAAGGCTATTCTTCCAATTCTTCTTCGATATTGAGTTTCTGTTTTTTTTGCGCAGGCTTTGGTGAAGTCGCAGCGGTTTTTTCTAATGCTTTCTGATAGAGCTCAGTGAAATTGTCCATCGGTTTGCTCGGTTGACCACTAAGTTCGATCTCACACCACAGAAAGCCATCCTCTTGTCGGTCAAACAGCAATTTGAGTGCTGCATGTTGTTCGGCATTCCAGAGGAGCTCGGTCGGCAAGCCGACTTGGAGAGTTCCTGTGAGGATGCGGTCGATGACTTCCATGTTGCCACGGATGGCAAAGTGTCCTTTTTTCTCCATGCGAAGGTCATGGATCTTGGTGGAATGAGCCGTGCGAATCAACTTTCCTTCGACGCGGTCGGTGAAGGCAAACTGTCGTGCATACTCGGGATTTTGGAGCTCTGTACTGAGTTCACGCAAAAAGGGAAGATTGCGGACGGTGAGCGAATCACGCTCGCTGCCACGAAAGCTGAGTTGCACTTTATAGGAATCGGCATCTCCAATGGAAAAGCTACAAATTCGGTCGAGATCGTTTTGCGAGTGATTGACGAACCCACTAAAAATGACATCGAGCTCTTGCCCCATGAGGATATCGAGAGGAAAGTTTTCGAGCTTCAGCTGCATTTCAACACGGGCAGGGCTGTAGAGTTCAAGGCTGTTTTCCAATTCGAGCGTGCCTGTTCCTTCGAGGGCCTTGAGTCGGAGTGTTTCCACGCGCATGCTACCTCCCTCGAAATAGATGCTAGCGCGATCGACCTTCATTTTCTGAAAGCCCGGCAGCTTCATCAGTCCACCGGTGAAGCGAGTTTGGCTGCCACGAGTGGTTTTGAGCAGTGATGCCTCGGTCCCCTCTATGGTGAGCCACGGTGATTGATTGTCGCGCAGTCCTAGAATGTCGAGCTTTTCGCAACGATAACTGGTAAAAGAAAAGGGGAAAGATTCATCGCTTGCAGGGCGGCTATGGCTGATCGGCGCATCTTTTTCGACATTGCCGAGAACAAGTTTACCACTTTTAGACAGCACCGTGGTGCCACCCCATTTATTGCCGATAAAGCTCGACAAATCGAGTCCGGCGGAGGTGGAGCTGAGCTGCAACGTGCGCAGATAGTTGCCAGCGGGCCATGAGAATTGAGCCGACGCGGCTTTCGCGGAGTTCGGCGTTACAGAAAATTCGGCGAGTTCGGCATGAGCCCCGGTCCAATCCGAGATTTTTTTCAGCGTGCTCTCGCGGAAGGCATTGCTGTTGTAGTAAAAGAGCATGCCGACCAGTGTGCCGAGTGCGATGGTAGCGAGGAAAAAAACCGTGCCAATTTGAATAATTCGCATCCGTTGAGCGCGCTTTGCTTCCTCCTTGAAAGGTTGCTTGGTGCGACGTTTGCGCTTTCTTACTTTAATTGCCACAGTGCCATCGGCGCGAGTCACCAATTCACCTTCTTCATGCCCGCGCTCTTTGAGTCGCTCCATCATTTCCTCGAGGCTGTAGTGCTCTGGCTCAGGTGTTTGATCTGGTGAATCTGGCATGAGATGATGGTCGTATGAGAAAAAAATTAGCGATGGCGATAGGGTTGACCTGAGGGGTCTTGCAGCTCAACTTGCACCATAAGGATGATGTTTTTGCGAATCGGTTGACGAGAGTAGCTCTGGAAAAATCGACCGATCATAGGAAGATCTCCGAGAATGGGAACTTGGTCTTGAACATTTTGGATGCGTTCCTCGACCAATCCTCCGATAATGATCGTGCTGCCATCGGCAACAGTGACATTGGTTTCAGCACGAGTCGTGCTGAAAACGGGTTGCAGGATACGGTTTGTCGTGAGGATGACTCGTTCATTGTTGTTCAGCACGCCTAAGAGGTTGTTGGCGACTGCGGGTTGAGTGATGGGTGTGCCATAATTGACAAAGCCATCGAAATTGGTGAGTTCAGGTTTGAGAGCGAGCTCAACATAGCGGCGATCTGCGCTGACAACGGGGCTTACTTCGAGAATGACGCCAAGATCACGT
>JBDLWB010000193.1:0-8586 GCA_039804425.1 Verrucomicrobiota bacterium | reverse complement strand
TCAATCGCAAGTGGGCAGCGGCGGCGAGGTATGGATGAATTTCCGCACCGCGACACGTGATCCACTGCAACTCTGCCATCTTTTTCGATTAGAAACGATAGTCGAGATAGAACTGGAACTGGCCACCTTGGTCCGCCGCAGGATCGGGCGATTGCAAGGGGAAAGCGTAATCAAATGCCAGTGGACCAAAGGGCAGGTTGAGGCGGAGACCCAAACCGAAGTCCGTGTAGAGATCCGTAGGGCTTGCATCCCAAGCACCAGCATTCAAGAAACCAGCATCGTAGAAAAAGGCACCGCGCACTTGCTCCACCAAGGGAACAGTCACTTCAGCCGTCACCCATGCCATCGAGTTGCCGCCGATTGTCTCAGCAGAGGCCTCATCACGCGGACCAACATCGCGGAACTCAAAACCGCGCAGGTTGCGTGCACCGCCAAGGAACTGGCGATCAAACAACGGAACTTCTTCATCATCGAGGCTATCGACAAACGCCACTTCGCCCAACAAGCAGAAAATGGTGTCCCATTTCATGTTCCAGTATTTCTGGCCCGACGAAGTAAACGTCATCGTATTCACATCGCCGCCGATGCCAGCGTAGTTGACACCAGCTTCAAATTTGTGACCTTGACGAGGTGTTTGGTTGCTATCGCGATTATCAAAAACGTAGCTCAATCCCACCGAACTACGTAGCGAAGTGCCTGCGCGCTCGGCAAAGTAGTCGTCTTTCGTATCAACGATACCATCATCATCGGGGTCGATCTCGATCTCTTCCAATCGATACTCCGCCCGCACAAACGAATTTTCCGTGAGAGGCTGGCGCAGGAAGAACGAGGCACCCATGTTGGTTTGGTTGAAATAGTTGCTAAAGAACAACGCATCACGATAGAACAACTCCGTTCCCAATGCCAACTTGCGATCAAGGAACCAAGGCTCCACCAAGGAAATCGTCATATCACGACGCTGCGCACCAGCGCGCACATTCATCGTGAAACGCTGTCCGCCACCCGTGAAATTCCAAGGATTGAAGAGATCGAAGTTTGTTTGCTCTAAGGTCGCGTAACCGACCAAGCTATCGATGGCGCTCACGCCGACACCAAAGCTCAATGTGCCGGTCTTTTTCTCATCGACAAGGATATTCAAATCGCGATAACCGCCCGATCCAGGAACGGCCGTGACGGTGGCGTCATTGAAGTAGTTCAAGTTGCGCAATCTCGTGCGCGTTGTTTCCACGTCCACCGAGTTGAACCAGTCACCTGGCTTGAGCGGCACCTCGCGACGAATCACTTTGTCTTTCGACTTGGTGTTGCCGGTAATGCCAACGCGCCCTACGCGGAAACGCGAGCCTTCATTGATGCGGTAGGTGATTTGCACGGTATCGCCCGATGCATTCTCGATATCAGGCACTACTGCTGCATCAGCGTATCCGCGAGAACCGTAGTAGCTGCGAATCATGTCAATGTCCGCACGCATTTTTTTGGCCGAATAAGAATCTCCCCCGACCAATGTCAATGCAGGGTAAAGCTCATCAGGCGTAAATACCGACATTTTGCCAAAACCGACGCCCGCGACTTTGTAACGAATTCCCTCGTTGATCGGAATGATTAAGTCGATCTTACCATTGCGAGTCGGCACCCGCTGAATGCCCGGGCTAGAAACACGCAAGTAGCCGCGGTTGCGATAGTAATCGAGAATTTCCTCAAGGTCTTCATCGAGCTGATTGCCCTGAATCCGACCCGATTTGGTGATCACAGAAAAAATGCCCTTTTCTTTGGTTTTCATCACTTTTTCCAAGTCCTTGGACGTGATGTTGTTGTTGCCTTGGAAACGGATTTTGCGAACCTCATTCTTCAAACCTTCATCGATCAAGAAAATCAATGAGCCACCTCCCGATTCGGCCGATTGAATGCGGTGCGTGACCGTCACATCAGGGTAGCCGTAACCTTGATAGTAAGTTTCAATGTTGCGACGCGCTGTCAGAATTTGCTCATCACTCAAAATCCCGCCAGCCTTAAGCTTGCTTTCTTTGGCCAACTTTTTGCTGCTAAATATGGAGTTCCCTTCAAAGCCCACGGCTTCCAGTGTGGGACGGGTGGACACTTCTGCAATCAGCTTCACACCCTCGCCAGATGGCTCAGCCAACCAGCGCACGTCATCCACTTTGCCCGATTCATACAAACTCTTGATGTCAGCATCAAGACGATCGATGCTGTAAAGCTGCCCGGCGCGCGTACTCATCGAATTGCGAATCGCGGCCTCGTCCACTGATTTTTTACCAAGATAACGAATCTCGACCTGCGTGATTTTTTTTCCTTCGAAATTGAGTGCTTGGCCCTGCATCATCATCGGAGCACAGCACAGCAGAGCTGAAAGAAAGTACGTGGCATAAGGCGAATGGAGTAGCGCACGCTGATACGCGTTTGGTGACAAAGATTTCATACTGGAAGATCCCGCAGGGACTTAGGCATCTCATCCCGATTTCGCTGATTCGTCAAGGGGAGAATTGCTTTGTTCCATCTCGATGAGTTTTTTCGGTCACAATGAGCGCCGCAACAATCGTCGGCCATTGATCTAATGACCGCAGTCTAAAATGTCACTTTCGTCGAAAAAATCACCGTTTCGTCGTAAATGGGATGAGGATGATTGACCTATTCCGCCTCAGCAACATATTTCAGTCGCCCCTCAGCTGTGTGGTTGAATCGTCGTGTGCGATCAACCACACAGCATTTCCCTGATGAGGCATGGGATTCTCAAAAGATGGAAAATTTCTACAAGAAACTGCATCCATGCGATTCCCAGACATCAGCGTTCGCTCGGGTGGCGACTCTTTGTTTACCAGTGCCGATCCTTGCGTTGCGTCGCGCATCGCCAGCGCTTCAGCAGTTTGTGATTGTCACTCGCTCGCATTTTGCGGATAAACAGCGCAACCATGAAGATTCTTGTTGTCGGAAAAGGCGGAAGAGAACACGCACTCGTCAGGGCGCTCGCGGAGTCGCCCTGCCTCCCTCAAATGTACTGTTATCCTGGAAGCGATGCCATTTTTTCGCTGGCTCAGTCCGTCCCCGTTGATTCTTTGCAAGGATTGATCGCATGGATGATCACGGAAAAAATCGATCTTTGCGTGGCTGGTGAGGAGAGTTATTTGGTCAAAGACGAGGGCTTGGCCAATTTGTGTGAAAAAGCAGGAATTCCTTGTTGGGGACCTCATAAGCAATCGGCTCAATTGGAAGCGAGCAAAGAATTTTCGAAAGCATTCCTCTTACGCCATCGCATTCCTACTGCCATGGCGACGGTCGTCGATACTCGCGAACAGGCCCTTGACGCCATTGCTGGAAAGTTTCCGACGGTGCTGAAGTTCGATGGTCTCGCCGCAGGAAAAGGCGTCGCAGTTTGCCCCGATGAGGCGAGCGCCGATCACTTCCTGCAAGAGGTGCTTGTGCAAAAACGATTTGGCCCAGGTCGCTTGTTGGTGGAAGATTGCCTCACTGGGCCTGAGGTCTCGATCTTTGCCGCGATTGTCGATGATCACTATCTCATCTTCACGCCAGCTCGCGATTACAAACGGGCCCTCGATGCCGATCAGGGGCCGAATACCGGCGGCATGGGCGCAGTGGCGAGCCGACAGCTGATCGACGCCGAAACTCTTGCTACGATTCAACAAACCATCATTGAGCCGACAGTTCGCGGTTTACGTCAGGAAAATCTTCCGTATCGAGGCTTTTTGTACTTTGGACTCATGCTCACTCCCGATGGACCCAAGGTCATCGAGTACAACTGCCGATTTGGTGATCCTGAATGCCAAGCAGTCATGCCTTTGGTCAAAGGTGACCTTGCGCAATTTTGTCTTGAGGGAGCGCGTGGCGTGTTGCGACCAGAATGCATTGATTTTTCCCCGGGCTGGAGCGTGGCGGTGATTCTCTCGTCGGCAGGTTATCCCGAAACGTCTCGCAATGGAGACCCCATTTCCGGACTCGATGATGTGACACAAGCGCGAATTTATCATGCGGGCACAAAACGAGATGCAGATGGCACCTGGACAACTCATGGTGGGCGGGTGCTAGCCATTGTCGCCACGGCGAATGATCGCGTCAGCGCTGCGGCGTTGGCACATCAAGAAGCGGCGAAGGTTCAGTTTCCTGGCTCGCAGCGTCGTTCTGATATCGGCATCATGCACTTCTAACATTTTTCATCCATGTCCATCACCTTTCAAAGCGATGAGATCGCACGAGCCATTGAATCCCTTGCAGCAGCAATTCGCCAGCGCCACCCCAGTCAACCGTTGACCATCATTGGCATCCGCAGTCGCGGAGATGAGGTTGCGGAACGACTCTGCACTCTGCTCGCCGAGGAAGATCGCGAAATCCATCTCGGCACGCTCGACATTTCGCTCTATCGCGATGATTTCAGTCACCTTCGCGAAAATCCTAAACTCCAAGGCAGTGAAATCGATGTGTCACTCGATGAGGCTACTGTGATTTTGGTGGATGATGTCTTGTTCACAGGCAGGACGATCCGTGCGGCACTTGATGCCATTTCCGATTACGGTCGCCCCAGTAAGGTAGAACTTGCCGTTTTGATTGATCGGGGACATCGAGAAATGCCGATTAGCGCCGATTATGTCGGGATTTCTCTCGCCACCGAACGCTTGGATCATGTAATGGTATCTCTTGAAAATACCGACGGCAATGATCAGATTGAAGTGATCCCTCATTCATGAGCTCCGAATTCCAGCAGAGAAAAACTCCCGAAGAGCTCGCCGCTCTGCGTGCGCAAAAGTTTTCTCTGGAAGAACGAAAAAAGACAACACTTGCCTTTCTGCTCGATAAAGCTTCGAAACTCAAGCCGACGCCATCTCCGCAAGAGCCTGAAGTTTCTTCACTGGCGGAGCCCTTAGGAGTTGAAACACTCGAGGCATCAATTGCGGATTTTGCCATCGCGGAACACTCTCGCTGTGAGGCTGAGCCAAAGCCAGAGCCAAAGCCAGAGCCAAAGCCAGAGCCAAAGCCAGAGCCTGAACCAGAGCCTGAACCAGAGCCTGAACCAGAGCCTGAACCACAGGTCACTGATGATCTTTGGCCCTGGGCTACAGATTCCCCTGAACCTGCCGCGGAACCATCCGCATTATCTACGGAATGGGTGAAGATTGTGGAGCCTGAGCCGCCCACTTTCGAAGAAGATCACACTGCGGTTGCGACAAAAACGCCGATTCCCACGCGTCGACGCAGTGATGAGGAAATTCTGCAACTGCGCCACCGCGGTTTGATGCAAACTCGCCCGCCGATTCAGAGCATCCTTTCGATGCAAATTCATCCATTCCTCGCGGGCCTGCTCTACTTGTTTGCGGCCGCTGTGGTCTTGGTCAGCATCCGATATTGGGATCATCAGGGGCTCACTCGTTTTTACGCTCCTGCCTCAGGTTGCTTGTTTCTCCTTGTTGTCAGCCTCTATCTCTATCACAAAAAGCCTCGAGCTCGACATCATGCCGCGTTTCTCGCTGCAGTTGCCTTTCTTGTTATCGGCTTTGTCATCGTTTTCACCCTGAAGAATCCCTATGCCGCGTAAGGACCTGTTAGACATTCATTCGTTATCGACCGATGAAATCATCGCTCTGCTCGATCAAGCTACTCCTTTCAAGGAGCTTTTTACCCGCTCGGTGAAAAAAGTTCCCGCACTGAAAGGAAAAGGCGTGCTGATGTTGTTCTATGAACCATCCACCCGCACACACTCATCATTTGAAGTGGCGGCCAAACGACTTTCTGCCGATGTCACGAATTTTGATGTCCCCTCCTCTTCTATCACGAAAGGTGAGTCCGTGCGTGAAACGATTGAGACACTCCAAGCCATGCGCACGGATTATATCATCGTTCGTCATGCCCGCTCAGGATTGCCTGCAGCCATTGCGAAAATGACCAACGCCAGTGTGATCAATGCCGGTGATGGTGCGCATGCTCATCCCACTCAGGCGCTGCTCGATGCTTTCACTTTGCGCGAAATTCACCCAGATCTCGGCGGCAAGAAAGTGCTCATTGTCGGCGATATTTTGCATAGTCGCGTTGCCCGCTCGACCACCGAAGTTTTCATGCGTCTGGGCGCAGAAATCGCTTGGCTCGCACCTGGTTCTCTTTTGCCCAGCACGCCTCCTCCCGGCGTGCGTTGTTTCACGGATTACAATGAAGCCATCGCTTGGAATCCTTGCGCGCTCTATCTCTTGCGCGTGCAAATGGAGCGCCAAGACGTTCAGTATTTCCCCAGCCTTCGCGAATACCACCGCGTCTATGGCGTCACGGAGGAACGACTGAAGTTCTTGGCGGATTCCGGCATTCACCTGATGCACCCGGGTCCCGTCAATCGTGGCGTGGAGCTTTGTGATGCGGTCATGGATTACCCTCTCTCGCTCATCAATCAACAAGTCGAAAATGGCATCGCCATTCGCATGTCAGTACTCTATTCGCTCAAGCCCGAGACTCACTCGTAAGCTCATCGTTGCTTCGGACGACGCACATCGCACAACTCGTGAGGCTGATCGAGCAAATGCGTCGGCTCGCTTTTCGCCAGAGAGTCACGCGAATTGAAGCCCCATGACACGGCGGCCACATCGATGCCGGCTTTGTGCGATGCTTTGACGTCACGAATTTCATCACCCACATACAACATCTCGCGAAGATCCAAGGAAAAGGTTTTGCGGATGGCTTTTAAATGCTTGGCTTTCCCCGTGAGCTTGGAGGTGGAAGATACGAAGGTAAAATGCGACCTAAGACCATGAACATCAAGAAATGCATTCACGTTCTCCGTCGCATTGGAGGTTAAAATGCCAAACGTTTCACTACGACGCCGCAATTCCGGAATGACTGCCGCCATCCCAGGAATCATCGGAATCTCGGCGATGCGATCACGCAACATGGCAGTCCCCTTGGACAACAAAGATGGCACACGAAATTTGGATATGTTCAGATGCTTGAGCAAATCACTCAATGACAAATGCCGTAAAGCCTCGAGCTCATGCGCTTCGACTTGCCGTAATCCATAGTGCGAACTAAGCAGATTGTAGATGCTGCGCGTGTGCTCTAGCGTGTCGGCGAGGGTGCCATCAAAGTCGAAAATCAAAGCGCGATAGTTCATCCGTTGTTCTAGTGTAAGGTGTGTCCCGCATACGCAGCATCGAGCCGTTCCGATGTCAGCACTTCATCCACTCGACCAAAAGCAATCGACTTCCTGTCGAGCAATAAGGCCTCATGAAACAATTGCCCTGCCGTGCTCAGATCATGATGCGATGCAATGATGAGCCGACCTTCTTGCGCTAGCGATTCTAACAACTCTCCTAACCTTGATGCCGCCATGCGATCCAACCCCGTGAAGGGTTCGTCTAACAAAAGCACATGAGCTTCCTGCGCTACTGCCCTCGCCAAAAACGCTCGCTGTTGCTGTCCACCGGATAGCTCACGAATTTGCCGATGTTGCAAGTTGGTCAAATCCAGTTCTTCTAACGCACGATCGACCGCCTCTGCATCTTCTGTCCGATAACGCCGCCACCAACCCGTTTGCGGATAACGGCCCATTTCCACCATCCCACGCACGGTAATGGGAAAGGACCAGTCGACTTCTTCACGTTGCGGCAAATAGGCAAATTCACGTGACCATTTTTTCACCGAACTTCCACGCCACAAAATCTGCCCTGAGGTCCTTGGCACCAAGCCTGCTATGGCTTTTAATAACGTCGATTTTCCTGCACCATTCCGACCCACCAAGGCCACTCGCGTACCGCAAGATGTCGCGAAGGAAATGTTTTCTAGGGCGACCAGTTGACGATAGGATACGCTCAAGTCTTTCACCACGAGTTCGTGATGATGGTGATGGTGCGCACAGCAATCGTGATGATGTTCTTCCGTCATGGTAGTTCCCACAAGTCGTCAATGTCTCCTTCGGCGTCAAATACATGGCTTAACGAACTCCGCCCTGGCGGATCGATGACGACTTTGGCAAAATAGCGTGGTGCGCCCTTTGCTGCCCAAGTGACCTGCAAAACCAAGCTTTCGGGGAGGTTCGGCAAGCTGCCTTGCAATTCACTCATCGCTTCACCCTGTTTCTGCCACAATGGTTTTCCCTCCATGTCAGCGAGTTGCACTTGCGTCGCGGCAGCCGACAATGAGAGGCGAAAGGGGATCTCCGACACGACAGAAATGTTTGTCGCTTCGAGCTCAGGAGGATCATCCTCAACATGATGCTTCTCGGGCGTCTCTGTGACCCACCGCAGCACGAGCGCAGCCAGCCCCAAACACAGCGCTGTAATCATTGTTCGCAGTATGGGAGATCCTCGCACGAAGTCTATGTGCCAAAACGATGCTAATGAGGCAAGCAAGATCGAGTGAAGCATCGACTCCTTGTCGAAAACAAGGCTCGGCTACTGACTTTGGCCTGCAAAAAAGCGGAACTCCCACAGGGGAGCTCCGCTCGAAATGGATGACAAGAATCAGTTTATTTCTCGTAGCTCACGACGGGCTCATCAGGAGCCACCTCAGGTGCTGCAGGAAATTGACGGAACTTCGGCAGTCTTTTCAGACGTGGTGCTTTAGCGTCGCTGGTGCAGCAGCAGG
>JBDLWB010000192.1:0-4498 GCA_039804425.1 Verrucomicrobiota bacterium | reverse complement strand
AGCTTGCTTTTGACGGAAGCTATGGCTTGTTGGGGGATGGTCAAAGTTGGTTCTCTCATGATGGCGGGGTTGTGGATCTGTGGTATGGGGTCTTCCTCCATGGCGGCATCGGTGACGGAATTTTCTCCTGATGAAACCGCCGCCATGGGCTGGAGCATTGTCGATGATGGTGTGATGGGCGGACTTTCTCAGGGCCAATGTGCGATCCAACAAGACGGCGTCTTGCGCTTTTTTGGCACACTTTCGTTAGAAAATCGCGGTGGTTTTTCCTCGGTTCGATCCAAGTCGGTGAAGTTCGATTGGAGTGATGCCTCGGCCGTGCGCTTGCGCGTTAAGGGCGATGGCAGAACGTATCAGTTGCGGTTGTCGACGGATGCGGAGTACCGGGGAGGAGAGGTGTCTTTCCAAGCGTCATTTGAAACAAAAAAAGACGTGTGGGTGGAAGTGTCGATTCCTTTTACCAGCTTGCGCGGATCGTGGCGCGGGTTGTCACTGCCGGATCAGAAATTTGATGCCTCGAAGATCCGTCGGGTGGGCCTATTGCTGGGCGATCGAAAAGCTGGCCCGTTTGCGCTGGAGGTCGATTGGATTCGGACGGAAGACGAGGCGCGTGGTCATAACGGAAGGGCGAAGAGCCGTTGAATGAATGACTCGCTCTCCCACGCTGGTCAAGATAGGGAAAGCCGTTCTCTGAGTGGCAGACAAAGGAGAACCGTTTATCTCGATATCGGGAGGCCGAGTTGACAGAATTTCAGAATTTTCTGCATGACCAGAGAAGGAGATGAATCCCTATTCGAGATACCTGAACCAAGCCCGATCGGAATGGTCGATCTTGGAATGATTGCCATGGCAAAATTCTGGAAAATTCTGAAATTTTGTCAAAACCAGCATCGATTGCCAGCTCACGTTCCGATCAGGGAAGATGCTCTCCCTAACTTGATCGCCCAGCTCGCTCAACGTTCACATTCTCATTGCCCCCATCGGCCTGAGACTCTAGCGTGCCGGCGTGTCCACTTTGCTTTCTGCCAATGAAATCCGCCTGAGCTACGGCTATCAACAATTGCTCGATGGCGTGACGCTCGCTGTCGCCGCGGGCGAAAAGGTGGGCCTGGTGGGGCGCAATGGCTGCGGGAAGTCGAGCTTGCTGAAAATCCTCACCCGCCAACAAGCCGCCGATTCCGGTGAAATTTCTCTCCGCAAGGGGCTGCGCGTCGGTTATCTGCCGCAGGATTTTGAAATGGATCCCGACCTCACAGTGATGCAGTGCATTGAGCAAGGTGCCGCCGATTTGATCCAAGCGGTGGAGCGCTATGAAAATGGCGATGGCACGGAACATGAACTCGCCGAGCTGCTGCACTTGATCGAACACGCCGATGGCTGGAATTTGCCCGCGCGCATTAAGTCGCTGGCGACATCGCTCGCTTGCCCGCCGCTCGATGCCAAAATCGGTCCGCTTTCGGGTGGCGAAAAACGCCGCGTCTCGCTCTGTCGCGCGCTGGCTTCTCAACCGGATTTGCTGCTGCTGGATGAGCCGACGAACCATCTCGATGCCGAGTCGATCTCGTGGCTGGAGGCCTGCCTGCGGAATTTCACCGGCGCGGTGATTTTTGTCACGCACGACCGCTATTTCCTCGATGTCATTGCCTCGCGCATCATTGAGATCGACCACGGTAAGGCCTACTCGCATCCGGGAAATTACACTGCTTATCTGGAATCGAAGGCCGTGCGACAATCGATCGCAGAGCAGACGGAGCGCCGCCGCCAACGCTTTCTCCGCGAGGAGCTGCAATGGGTCAGAGCGGGGGTGAAGGCGCGTACGACGAAGTCGCGCCATCGACTGGATGCCTTTTACGCCGTCGCCGACCAAGAAGCCCCGCCGGAGGAACGGGAGATGGATTTGCTCATCCCTCCCGCCCCGGAAATTGGCAATATCGCCGTGGAGCTGGAAAAGGTCTCCATCGTCGTCGGCTCGCCCGATCAACCGCGTTACCTCACCCGCGATCTCACGCTCTCGATCCGACCCGGCGAGTGCACGGGGATTGTCGGTCGCAATGGCGTCGGCAAAACCACGCTGCTCCAAGTCTGCCTCGGCAAACGCGAGCCCGATGCCGGAAAGGTCCAGATTGGCAAAAAAATCCGCGTCAATTACATCGACCAAGCACGCATGCAGCTCGATGGCACGGGCTCGCTCTTGGATGAAGTGGCCGATGGCAATGAAAAGCTCCAATTCGGCGATCAAACGCTCGGCGCCCGCGCTTATCTGCGACGCTTTCTTTTCGATGACCAACGCATCAACGAACGCGTCGATCTCCTTTCGGGCGGCGAAAAGGCCCGACTCATGCTCGCCAAGGTCCTGAAAAATGGCGGCAATTTGCTCGTGCTCGATGAGCCTACGAACGACCTCGATCTCCCCAGCCTGCGCATGCTCGAAGAAGCCATTGCCGATTTCGATGGCGCGGTGCTCGTCGTCTCGCACGACCGTTATTTCCTCGACCGCATCTGCGATCAAATCGTCGCCTTCGAGGACGGCGAGGTCGTGGTGCAACCAGGAAATTACTCCTACTACCTCGAAAAACGCAAAGCCCGCGAGCAGCGCGATAAGCTCTACGCCCAAGCACTGGCCAAGGAAACTGCGAAAAAGCCCCAAGCCAAGCCCGATAAACCGCGCAAGCTGACCATGGCCGAGCGCAAGGAGCTGGAGGGCATGGAAGCCGCCATCCTCGCCGCAGAGGAAAAAGTCGCCGAGCTCGAATCCCTCCTCAACGACCCCGAGTTCCACCGCACCCGCTTCCAAGAAGCCGCCAGCGTGATGGAATCGCTCGAAAAAACCAAGCACCACACCGCCACCCTCTACACCCGCTGGGAAGAGCTCGAAGCCATCGCCGCCGGTGGATAAGTCGCAAACCCGGGTCGTGGCGCTTGGGTCATAAGTCTGCGATTTGAGAGATCAACGGGCTGAGGTCGTTCCAAGGTAAAATCGTAGCCTTTTCGCGTTGTTGGTGGGTCGTCCCTCCATGCACGAGCCATGGAACGAGCGTTTTTCCTGGGATGCGTGTGCGCCAGAAATCCAAGCCTGTGAAAGAATCGGACGCAATCGTTTCTCCTGATTTGACCTCGATCGCCTGAAAGATGTCAGGTGCCGTTTCGATGATGACATCGATTTCATGCCCTTGTTTGTCTCTTAAGAAATAGAGCGACGGTTTATGGCCAGCATTGGTCTGAGCCTTGAGCAACTCTGTCATGACCCAATTCTCGAAGAGCGCACCACGTTGAGGATGCGCCGTAACATGTCCCGCGTGACGGATGCCGAGAAGCCAAGAGGCCAAGCCATGATCGCTGAAATACAACTTGGGAGTCTTAATGAATCTCTTGGAGGTGTTAGAAAACCAAGGACGCACAAGAAAAACCAGATGACTGGCCTGCAGGACAGAGAGCCACGATTCCGCAGTGATGCGCGAAATGCCCGCATCAGATGCCAGCGACGAAAGGTTGAGAAGTTGACCGATGCGACCAGCACAAAGTTGGATGAACCGCTGGAAGGTGGCGAGATCCTGAATCTGCAAAATTTGCCGAACATCGCGCTCCAAGTAAGTGCCAATGTAGTCTTGAATCCAAATGTGCGGCTCGATGGGGCGATCATACAGTGGAGGAAAAAGTCCTGCATACAATAAATCATCCACCGAGGAGGGAGCGCGCCGTGCCTCTTGAAGCTCCCCTAGGGAAAATGGCAACAAGGTCAGCATGGACGCACGCCCCGCCAGACTTTGCGTAATGGATTCGATCAATTCGAATTGGCTCGAGCCTGTCAGGATATAGCGGCCCATGCGTCGGTCGGAATCGACGATTCCTTGCAGGTAGGAAAACAGCTCGGGAACTCGTTGCACTTCGTCAAGAATCGCCCCCTCCGATACTTGCCGAAGAAAAGCTCTTGGATCTTCACGAGCAAACGAGCGGGTATCAGGATCCTCCAGTGAAAGATACGGGAGATGAGGCGCGAGCAGTCGTGAAAGAGTCGTCTTACCCGACTGCCGAGGACCCGTAATCGTCAGAATGGGGAAGCCCGCCAAGCGCCTGCGCGCCGCTGAGGCCGCGATGCGCCCCACAGAGTCAGATGATCCACGCACTTCAATCATGACCAATTGTATAGCGCGGTATACAATTAGTCAAAAAGAAAATGATTCTATTTCAATGACTCTGCGCACCGCATTCGAATCGTCCGGAGGCCTTTTCCCGTCACCCTTCTTCTTCATTTCGCAGAGGAGAAGCAGGCGAAATTCTGAAAATTCTGAAATTCTGTCAAAACCAGCCTCGATCACCAGCTCGCGTTCCGATTGGGGAAGATTGTCTCCCCAGCCCGATCGTCATGTTACTCTGTCCTCATGCGATACGAATCATGACGAATTACCCGAGGAATACCATGGGTCAAATCAGAGATACACCCCGTCACCCATTTTCGTCAAAATCGTAGTAAATTGCTCTCTCGGGTGTGCAAAATACT
>JBDLWB010000191.1:0-5045 GCA_039804425.1 Verrucomicrobiota bacterium | reverse complement strand
GCTTGGGCGAGAATGCCTTCGGCTACCTTGACAGCATACGATCGTTCAGAGAGATCAACAGAGACTTCGTGCACGGGGCAAATCTTGGCGAAAAAAGCGGATGCTGAAAAGAATTGTTTTTTCGTGTCCGCTGCTCCAAGAGAAAGGCGATGAGTATTTCGCCAGCCAGCATCGCCGCCGTCGAGAAAGTGTTCGAACAAAACTTTGCGACAGGACGCGAGATCGGAGCGGAGGTTGCCATTTTTTGGCGCGGTGAAGAAGTCCTACGCTTGCAGCGGGGTCACCGCGATCGAGGTCGGACGAGCGAGTGGACGACCGATACCATCGTCCCTGTCTATTCCGCGACCAAAGCTCCTGCTGCGGCGACCTTATTGCATGCGTTAGAAAGTCGAGGTCTCAGCGAAAAAACTCCCGTGCGTGAGGTGTGGTCGCATTTTCCGTTAGGTGAGGCGCGATTTTCCGACATGCTTTCCCATCAATGCGGGCTTGCGGCGCTCGATCAGAGCAGCAGCGTGTGGGATCATGCGAGTGTTGTGGCGGCGATCGAGCAACAATTGCCTGCATGGAAGCCCGGCACGGGTGTGGGCTATCATCCGCGCACCTATGGTGCTTTGCTCGACGAGTCGGTGCGTCGACTGACGGGACTCGCACTCGGCGTTTGGTGGCGTCGAGAGATCGCGGGTCCCATGGGGTGGGATTTTTGGATTGGCTTACCCGAAACCGAGTGGGGGCGCGTGGCGGCCTTGGTGCCTGGTAAGGCCGAGAAGAGCGATACCGAAAAAGGATTCTATCGCGAATTCATGACCGACGGCACCATGACACGTCGCGCCTTTCTTTCGCCGAGCGGACTGCATGCGGTGCACGAAATGAACGACTCGCGAGTATGGTTGGCGGGATTTCCGGCGATGGGCGGTGTGGGGAGTGCGCGGGCCTTGGCGCAATTTTATCAAGCTGCGATGGGTTGCATGGAGAGTCCCTTATCGACTGCCGTGCAGCATGCCTTGCAGCAGCGACAAGTGCAGGGTGATGATCAGGTGTTACTGCAAACGATGAGCTATAGTTGTGGATGCCAGTTGGATCCACTGGATGGCGATGGCCACAAAATGCGGTCTCTGTATGGACCTGACGCTGCCGGTTTTGGTCATCCTGGTGCAGGTGGTAGCCATGCCTTTGGTGATCCAACGACGGGAATCAGCTTCGCCTATGTGATGAACCAAATGGAGTTGAGCGTGTTGCCCGGTGCGAGGAGTATTGAGATGGTAAAAGCGCTTTTTGAAGTCTGAAGGTCTGAAGGTCTGAAGGTCTGAAGGTCTGAAGGTCTGAAGGTCTGAAGGTCTGAAAGGCGGCGGATTGATGATTTATGAGTGTTGATTTTTGATTTTTGATTTTTTTTACTCGTAATGTGGGGCTTTGGGCAAATGGGATTAGTCGCTTTCGGCAAAGAGATCTAGGGCGAGCAGTAGAGCGGTGCGGCGGTCGATGACAAAAAGTTCACTAGTGTCAGAAAAACGACCGTAAAAAAATTGGCTGGTTCCTTGCTGGGAAACTGGGGTGATTTCGAGTGTTTTATTGCTTAGGCCAGTGGATTCACCGAACGCGTTGAGTTGACGACAGATGAGTTTCATCGTCATTGCGGGTTTCTCCAGCGCTTGGAGTGCATCGGAATCGGTGGCGCTGATCCAGCGATTGACGCGAAGATCACCGAGAACCTCTAACAACTTGGCGGCGCGGCTTGGATTGATTTTGCCACTGATATTTTCACCATTTTGTGTAGCCTCCCATGTTTCATCGCGATCGCGATACGATAATTGGAGAGGAGCTTGGTTAGGAAGAGTGCGCTCGAGATTAACAAAGTCCATGGGAGCGATGGCAAGCAATCGTGTGTCTTTCCACTGGCGTGTGCGAAGAGGCAACCTGCTGAGAAAATCATCGGGCATTTTGACAATGGTGTTTTTTGTATCAGGCGTATCGCAATGTGCGCAGAGACTGCCTTCTTTCGTGATGCCAAATCGAAGTTGCGTGACTTCATCTCGCTGCGAAACAAAGCGTAAAGTCAGTTGCGGTTCATGCAGTCCATACGTCACAAGTTCCTGCGCGTCTTCGGTGAGAAACGCGCTATCGGTAATGAATCCTGCGACCTTTGCTTCTTTGATGATTTTCAGAAATTGGTAGAGTGCTGCTTCATTCAAATCCATCGGTGGGGCATCGATCGGGTGCAATTGCCAGATGCCGCGCGGTGGGCGTTGGAGATGAATTTCCTCTTGCTGGCGTGGGAGAATGTCGATGGCCTTGAGATTTTTTTGATCGAGATCGATCAATTTCTGCGAGCGCAATTCATTGTAATTTCGGAGGGGAAGTTCTGAGAGAGAAACGAGGTCGGGGTAAGGGCGCAAGGGTAGTTCAAAAACGGTGCCAGGGCGATCCGATACCGTCGCAAAAACCGTAGTTGCCTTGTCATCGGCAGGTGGGTAGACCAACAGCGTGACAGGTTGTTCATGGCCGTGGCAATGCAAGGTGATCGACAGATCGACGGCGTCTTGATTGGTCGGAAGATTGATTTTGGCACGGTCGATCAGTCGAATTGCGCGGAGAGAAAATAGCCCTGATTCGATCAACTTTTTCATTTCCTGCGCTTCCGTTGCCAGTTTTTGTGGTTTCGTAATGCGCCATGGAACGCGCGCGCCGTGACCTTCCAAAACAAACTCTGAGGCAGCGGATTTTACGTGAATTTTTTCGAGTTGTGATGGTGCAAATAGAAACGGTTGGTGATCGCGAAAAAAGCGAAAGCTTTCTTTAAAGATGGCACGAATGTCTCCCGTGCAGGCATAGATGTGACTCTTGCGACTACGATCACGAGGTTGCAAGAAAATGGTCGGCACCGTTTCTTGTGTGTCTGCATCGAAGTGTCGCCAACCGGTGCGGCGTCCGACGATGAAACGCGCACGAGCTTTGCCCTGAGCGTCGCCAAGACGAACGCTGATCATGCCATCAGTGAGACCTGCTTGGGTGTTGTCGATTTTTTCGTTAGGAATCACATCGGCGGCGCGAGTGGATAGGGTGAAATCGATGAGTGTTTTCGCCCAGCGTGGATCCATGCGGTCCTTAACCGGCGAAGTCATCATCCATACCCCATTCACGCGAGTAAAAGAGGCTCTTGCATCGTTCGAGCTAAGATCGATTTGGGTGATTTCTTGGGGGGTGAAATCGCTATAAAGTCGTTCGCCGATGGGAGTGGGTGGGACGCCAAAAATTTGATCGAGATTTCCGCGTATGAGATAAATGCCTGTCAGAGCCAGCATCAGAGTGGCAATGAAACCCAGGAAGATGGTAGAGGCAAGCGATCTCACAGGAAGAAACAAGCGGAGTTATGCGCGGCGAGCATTCCAGATAAACAGGCTCAAGAGAAGGATGCCTGCGGGGAAGAAAAACAGGTTGATGCGATTGATGAGCGTGGCTTGGCTGCTGAGGAGAGGAAGCTTAAACGTGCCCAACTTCCGCGGCCCCGTGCCCGACATCTCTTCGCGACCGACCAGCCAATTGGCGCAGGCATTGAAAAAGTCCATGTTTTCTGTGCGCAGAGCACTTGGTTCAAGAAAGCTGGCATTCGAGATGACGACCATGCGAGAAACTTGATCGGCGAACCGGTCGTCTGTGGCTGCGCCACGAATCACTGCTGCGGCAAGGATGAGTGGGCCAGGGCGGTCTTCCACTTCACTGAAGGTCGGGTTTTTGCTCGAAGCATTTGTTTCGCCCCAATACTGTGGAGTTGACTCGATCAATTTTGACGGAGAAATGCGTCGATTGATCAGATCCTCAGCACCTTCGCGGACTTCGAGAGATGAACTAGAGCCATCGAAACTCGTGCTTTTCGACCAGAAATCGCGGGTAAATTCCATGCCTGGAGAAAAAGTGGCATCGACCCGATACAGCGTATTTTTTCCCTTCGTAGTGAGAATTTGATCGCGTCGGGGAGTTACGCCGTGTTCGCGCAAAAACGCTCGTAAGGCATCGGGCGTCTGGCGCGCGCGGAGGATGACCATCAGATTGCTGGCTGGGCGATTCCAGTATTCCTTGAGCATGGCCATTTCCTCCTTGGTGAAATCATAACGCGGTGCGGCGATGATGAGTCCTGCGGCATCGGCGGGGATGGCGTCAAACTCATTCATGCTTACCGGGACTGGCACGATGTTTTGTGTGAGTAGCGCATCGCGCATGACCGACCACGAATTGCCGGTGACTTCCGTTTGGAAATCGCTTTTATCCGAGAGAAAATACACCTTGCGCGGTTTGCCCTCAATCGCGCTCAAGAGTGCGGTCGTAATACGATCTTCGCCGAGGAAAGTGTTCATCCGACGGGCCGATTTCCCTTGGTCATTTTCATACGTCACCATTTGCTCGTGGGTGACAAAGCGAATGAATGGAGCATCGTCCTTCGTCGCCTGAACGCGGTGGTCTGGTCGGGCATCGATGATGACCAAGTCCTCGCGATTCAAAATGCCACCGTGAGCGGCGAGGTTGTAGGTTTCGGCCACTTGGAGTGAGCGATCGACATTGCGCACTGGGTCGAGTCGTTCGACTTCGATCGTGCCCTTCGAGTGGCGTGCATATTCATCAGCAAGCACTCGCACGCGTTCGGTCATCGCCGTCGAGCGGCGAAATGCGACGATGATTTTGATTTTCGATTTGCGTTCACTGACGGCGGGTGAGGCGAGTAGTCCCTTCGTCCACGCGGAGAGACTGTAATTTTCGCCACGGCTGAGGTCGCGTTTGAGAAAGTATTGGCTGCACAAAAAATTGCTGGCGATCGTGATGATCAGTAGCGAGGCAATTTGGAGAATCGCCAAAGAGCCGATGCTCCAGCGGTTCAGCGAGTTCTTGGCAGGTGATGAAGATGAGTCCGACATGAGACAAAGGCAAAAAATTAGCGACGCCAGCGGCGAAAATCGAGCACTTGAAACGTCAATGCTAGGGTGAAAATGGTAAATGTGAGATACAGCATCGCAACTCGGGAGTCGAGCAAGCCACTGCAAAAATAATGCATGTGT
>JBDLWB010000190.1:0-4269 GCA_039804425.1 Verrucomicrobiota bacterium | reverse complement strand
ATTCCGTCACCGATGCCGCCATGGAGGAAGACCCCATACCACAGATCCACAACCCCGCCATCATGAGAGAACCAACTTTGACCATCCCCCAACAAGCCATAGCTTCCGTCAAAAGCAAGCTCTGGAGCAAAGAAGAGGGAGAGGCAGGAAAAATCCACGCGATCCACACGATTTTAATGCGTTTTTAATGCGCGCAGGATTTTCCTAACAAAAATCCCGAGGCCGTTAAGCCCCGGGATCCTTTACTTCTCTGGGAGAAGTGCTCGAAAGGTGACTCGAACACCCACAGGTTTCCCTACTAGATCCTTAGTCTAGCGCGTCTACCAATTCCGCCATCCGAGCAATGATGTGGTGCGACTTGCGTCGCGGGGCGAGGATGTAAGGGGATTTTTTGGGGTTTGGCAAGTTTTTGTTGCAAAAAATTTTGCTCACTCACGGTTGCGGCTTTTCTTCGATGCCCCTTCGGTTTATCGGTCTTTCATGTCTGCTCTCCTGATTCGCGATTTCGGCTCACCGCTGTCGGTGCTGGAACTTGCTCCGCTCCCAACACCACCGCCACTGGGGGCAGGGGAGGCCTTGGTGAAGATTCTCGCTTCTCCGATCAATCCCGCGGATTTGAATTGGATCGAGGGCACATACGGCTCCCGACCTGTTCTCCCAGCGACACCAGGCACGGAAGCCGTCGGCGAAGTGCTTGCATCGACGGACCCCGCCTTCCCTGTGGGCGCGCGGGTGATTTTTCTGGAGTATGCTCACGGTTGGCAATCGCAACGAGTGGTCGCGACTCGCAGCTTGCTCATGGTGCCATCCGATTTACCCTTCGTCGAGCTCGCCATGCTGAAGGTCAATCCTGCGACAGCATGGCGGATGTTGCACGACTTCACAACGCTAGAACCCGGCGACTTTGTGGTGCAAAATGCCGCCAACTCCGCCGTGGGACAGTGCGTCATCCAGATCGCACACGCTCTGGGTCTGCGCACGCTCAATTTCTTGCGTCGACCCGACCAAGCGGATGACCTGCGCGCACTCGGAGCGGAGTTCTTCTTTCGCGATGACGATGAAGGCCAACAACAAGCCCTCGACTACCTCCGTGCACAGGGTCGACGCGCCCCCTTGGCCCTCAATGCGGTCGGCGGAGACAGTGCGCTGCGCCAATGCGAGTTGCTCGCCGATGGCGCGATCCAAGTGACCTACGGCGCGATGAGTCGACGCCCTCTCACCATCCCCAACAAGCATCTCATCTTTCGCGGCCTGCGTTTTTGCGGTTTCTGGCTCAGTCCCTGGCTCGCCCGCGCCACACCCGAAGAGATCCAAGCCACCTACCAGCCCTTACTCGACCTCCTCGGTCGCGGTCAACTGCGCACCAAAGTCGATAGCATCTACTCCCTCGCCGATTTCTCCCAAGCACTCACCCGCCTCAAAGCTCCCGATCGAAACGGAAAAATCCTCTTCTCCCCAACAGAATAAACAAAACATCAACCCCCATCACCATTCAAAGTCCATCTTCCATGAACTAAGGCAGCTCCTCCATGTCTTGTAGGTCCTTGGGGCGGCCACTTGCGAGCTTGTTGATTTTTAAGTCTTGCAGCGAAATGAAAGGCACGTGCATGCGACCAATCTTCACCAGGTCCCTACGTTCGTAGCAGCTGTTGAATGCAACGCCAGGGATACTAGTAAAAAGCTCTAGCCTCATAGGCTCGAAACCCATCCGAATGATTTTTTTTCCATCAGTGATCATCTCAGTGCATACTGTCTCAGGTGGGAATCCGAATTCCTCCAAAACGGTGACAACACGTCTGGCATTATCGAGAGAAGAATCGATCCACACATCAAGGTCTCCCGTATAACGCGGGCGCGAGTGATGGATCACAGCGTAGCCGCCGATGACGAGGAAGCGAACTTCATTCTGCAGGCACAATTTCAAGAAATCTTTGAAGTCGGCCGCCAATTTGATCTTTGCCATAAAATGGTTCACGGAGTTTTTCGAGAGCATTCAGTCGTTCTGCCGGTGAAGCCGCGCGCCAGTAGGCTCGCGTTTCCGCTTCCGCCTCGTCAAAGCTATTGGCAACAACAAGATTCCAAGAGGCGCGACGGCGTGCAGTGCGCGCCTGCGCCGTCGCAGCATAGGCTATGTTTTTTTCTCTCGCCATGCCCCCATTATGAGCCAGATCCGATGTTGATCAATCTCATTTTTTGGATCAAAGCTCTTCACACATCCTCCCATCGCTCATGTTGACTCAGGCGCGCCCCACGGCTTCTCGCCCTGCGGGCACGTCGCTTTCGCTCCTGTCCAAACGGCCTACAAGCCTTCAGCCGTTTTCACTCATCACTCTTCCGCGGTGCGTGCGCTCGAGCAAAGTTCGCCAACAGCTCCGACCTCGATCTTCCTAGCCTACGCCATGGAATGAGCGTATTCGATTCGATGCTCAGGCTTTCCAGGCACCGACGGCATACTCCCGAAGCTGCGATTTTTATCAGTAGCTTGACTTCTTTTAACAACTCCCGCTCCGGAATATTGCCGACATCGCCCTCATCGATCAGCAGCGAAAGATATTCGGGCAGAATCAGAGCCAGCATCCGCACATGTCGTTCATCCTGACGATCCCCCTGCGGTAGTCCGAGAAAGCAATGACACTTGCTGCGAAAAAGAGAGAGCGGATCGATGACTTTAATCCCATTGAAAATCGGAGCACGTTGACATAGCCGCGCCAATTCATCGTGGCGGATTCCAAAAACTCCGGACAGCAGATCAACCACACGCAGTGGCTCATGTTGCAATGTGAGAATACCTAGTTGCCCATCGGTAGGGGAGCTACCCTTCACCAGATGACGCCGTTCCATCTTCTGGACCTCTCTCCACGCCTGAGAGCTCACCCAGATGTCGCAATCTTTCGAAGTAAAAGGGCGTAGCGCGTGCAGAGGTTCAATGTCTGATCGTCGATCAAAATAATCCGCCCAAAAATTCACGGCCTGCCCACCAAACAGAAAATACTCAGGAGTTCTTTCCAGCAAAGTTTGCAGAAACTCCACATAGTCTTCGACACCTGACGCTTGACCGCTCATTTTCCCACGACCGAGGCGAGATTCACAAAATGCCCTTTCTCAAAATACCCCTCCGGAAAAATCGAGTTCTCCCGTTGAATCACCTCTGGGCTTTCGCCGTTCTCTAAGCGACGTAGATCCTCAAGGCGCGATGCCTTTTTCTCGGCGGCGCGGCTCTTGAGGCTCACTTTCTTCTTAGGTGCTTTCATGCGTTTTTCCGTCGCGTGATATCATCACCTTAGCCTGTTCCGCAGACCCAGTCAAGCAAGCCCTCTCTCCGTGATTAGCTGACCTTAAGACATAAGACATAAGATCCAAAATCTCCTATCTCCCAAAATTCAAAATTTCTCCCCCCTTTCCCATGTTGACTCAGGCGCGCCCCCCGCGCCTTCGGCCCTTCGGGCCACCTCGCATGCGCTCGTGTCCAAAGCGGCTACTAGCCTTCACCGTTTTTCAGCATTCAAATCTCTCCCCATCTGCATGGTAATTTCGCGTCTTTTTGATTTGACTTTCGTATCAAAAAAGATACGTTTTTTCTTGTGTCCACTCCCGCGCCTCGCCCACTTCGCACCTTGTTTTTTAGAACAGAGGCAGGAAATGAGCCCGTGCGAGAATGGCTGCGCAATCTTTCTCTGAGGGAAAAGAAGATCATCGGCGCTGACATTTTGGCGGTTCAGTGGAAATGGCCCATTGGTAAACCATTGGTTGACTCCCTCGGAAGTGGACTATGGGAGATTCGCTCCTCCCTCGGTGAGCGCATCGCACGGACCTTCTTTATCGTGGTCGATGAAGAAATCATTCTGCTCCACGGCATCATCAAAAAATCCCGCACCGCTCCTAAACAAGAACTAGATCTTGCGCGAAAAAGACAATCGAACTATCAAAAACAACAAACTTCATGAAAACCACACAAAAAAATCAACTCCACCGAGGCAGCGATTTCGGCGATTTCCTCGAAGAAGAAGGAATCCGTCTTGATGTCGAAATCCTCGCGCTCAAGCGAGTGGTGGCTCTGGAGCTCCAGCAAATTTTAGAAAAGGAACACATCACCAAAACACAGTTGGCTCTGCGCATGAAAACGAGCCGAGCCTCACTCGACCGGATGCTCGATCCTGCCAATCCCTCGCTCACCGTCGCCACCCTCGGCAAAGCTGCTGCTGCACTTGGGCGCAAAGTGGAGTTGCGCTTCGTCCCCGCCTATTAAGCAATGAGGCCCCAAGCCCCTCA
>JBDLWB010000189.1:0-4259 GCA_039804425.1 Verrucomicrobiota bacterium | reverse complement strand
CCCAGACAGGAGAGGCGAAAAATTCTTCACGTGAAGACATCCAGTTACGATTGCCTTCCACCGTATTAATTTCGCCATTGTGGCACATCATGCGGAAAGGCTGACCGAGGGGCCAAGCGGGGAAGGTGTTCGTCGAGAAGCGTTGATGATAAAGCGCAATCGCCGTAGTGTAATCGGGATCTTGCAAATCAAGATAAAATGCGCGCAGTGCGGCGGGCATGGCGAGCGCCTTGTAGGAGATGAGGCGCGACGAGAGAGACGGCATGTAAAATCCGTGGATATCGTTTGTGCGATGCTCGGTCTCACGACGAGTCAGGTACAGTTGACGTTCAAAGTGATCGGCATCCCAGCCTGCGGGTTTGCTGACGAGCAAATGCTCGATGTCGGGGCAACTGCTGCGCGCAATTTTGCCAAGGGCATCGTGATTGAGCGGCACCTCACGCCAGCCAATCAAAGTGATGCCGCGGCGCTCCAAAATCTCAGAGACGATGGCTTTGATTTTGGTGCGCGTTGCTTGATCGCCGGCGGGGAAGAAAAATACGCCGACGCCGAGGTCTTCGTCTTTTTCCAGAGACGTGCCAAGTTGCGCCGCTGCTTTGCGGAAAAGAGGGTAGGGGAGTTGAGTCAAAACACCCGATCCGTCGCCTGTTTTCATGTCGGCATCCACAGCGCCACGGTGCGTCATATTGCAGACCGATTCGAGAGCGAGTGCGACGATGTCATGAGAGCGCTTGCCGTGAATGTTCGCTAAAGCACCCATGCCACAGTTGTCGTGTTCTTGGCGCAGATTGTGAAGCGATTGGGGGTCTTGTGGCGTGCTGTTATGATAAAATGGATTCATCTTAGGTGGTGAAGGAAGAGGAAAACGCGGGTTGCGCGCGAAAAATATCATGAGATTTGTGATATCACAAGCAACAACCGCGCCATTGCATGAGGAAATTTTATGAGTGCTGCCAATGCGTTAGCAAGAATTTCCTCTGCAAGTTCTGTTTTTCATGAGAATGGATTGAAATTTTCTGTAATATCTGATTCTCTCTGGCAGTATCTCCATTGCACTCTATGAAGCAACTCCGCAAACTCCACCACTGGTTGGCCTGCTGCACAATCGCAGCTGTCAGCTACAGCATGGCTAGCGCCCAAGATTGGCTTTCGCTTCCCGCGAAAGCTGGTACGGCAAATGGCAAACGTATTGTTCTCCTCTCAGGAGACGAAGAATATCGCAGTGAGGAATCCTGCCCGATGCTCGCTAAAATTCTGAGCCAAAAATATGGCTATGATTGTGTCGTGCTCTTCTCGATCAATCCCGATGGCGGCTACATCGATTCGAATTATCAAAAAAACATTCCCGGCACCGAGGCGCTGAAGTCTGCTGACTTGATGATCATCGGCACGCGTTTTCGTCAGTTGCCCGACGATCAGTTGGCCAACATCGCCGCTTTCCTCAATGCTGGTAAGCCTGTCATGGGCTTCCGCACAGCCACCCATGCCTTCACAGGAGGTGCCAAGACCGGAAATTTCGAGTGGTCGAAGTTTGGCCTCAACATTCTCGGTGAGCAATGGGTGAGCCATCATGGCGATCACAAAAAACAGGGCACTCGCAGTGTTGTCGAGGCCGATCACGCCAAGCATGCGGTGCTTTCCAGTGTCGGTCAGATTTTCGGCACGACCGATGTTTACGGCGTCGCCAATCTCGATCAAAAAGCGGCCACGGTGCTGCTGCGCGGCGCTGTGACGGAATCGCTCAACCCCTTGTCGAAAAACATTGATGGTCCGAAAAACAACCCGATGATGCCCATCGCTTGGTTGCGTGAATACACGGCACCGAATGGCACCACGAAAGGAAAAGCCTTCTGCACTACCATGGGCGCAGCCACGGATTTTGCTGATGAAAACTTGCGCCGACTTTTCATCAACGTCGTTCATCATCTCACCGGTCGCAAGGTGCCAGTGAATGCGGATGTCGATTTCGTGGATCCCTTCAAACCATCCGAATATGGTTTCATCCAAGACGGCAACTTCTTCAAAACCCGCAATCTCAAGCCATCGGACTTTGCTCTAGGCAAGAGTGCTTCGATGACAGCGAATACTGGCCCGAAAAAAACAGTTCCTAACGCCAGTCACGCACCCGCTCAAGATCCACCAGCAGCTGGTGCTATGGCCTCGCAGAAAGTGGCTGCACCCAAAAAAGGTGAGCGCTTGATCTTCCTTGGTAATGGACTCGCCGAGCGCGATACCTACTACAGCCGTTTCGAAACCGAGCTTCACTTGCGTTTCCCGCAGCAGCAACTCTTCGTGCGCAACATGGCACGTCCTGGTGATACACCCGCATTTCGTCCTCATCCAGCACGCAATTCCCAGTGGGCATTCCCAGGTGCCGATAAGTTCCGCCCCGAGTTCAATGCACACACGGGCAATGGATTTTTCCCGAATCCCGATCAGTGGCTGCATTTCCTCGAAGCCGATACCATCGTCGCGTTCTTTGGCTACAATGAGTCGTTCGATGGCCCCGATCGCGTCGCCAACTATGAAGCAGAGCTCGAAGCCTTTGTGCTTCACACCATGAGCAAGGCCTACAATAGCACCAGTGCACCTCGGTTGGTGCTGGTTTCACCGATCGCTTACGAGGATCTTAGTAAGACCCGTGATCTGCCTAACGGCGAAAAAGAAAACGCTAACCTCGCTCTTTACAGCGCTGCGATGCAACGTGTGGCGAAAAAATTCGACCTCACATTTGTCGATCTCTTTACTCCGACCAAAGAGCACTACGCCACGGCGAAGAAGCCATTCACTAGCAATGGATTCTTGCCCACCGACGAAGGCTATCAACAGCTCGCTGCCATTTTGGCCGACGGCATTTATGGAAAAACCAAGCGCGTTTCTAAGGCTGATCCCAAGTTGGTGCACGGTGCCGTGAAACAGAAGGATTGGTTCTGGAATAGCGACTACCACATCCTCAACGGCGTTCACACTCACGGGCGTCGCTACAATCCTTTTGGTCCACAAAATTACCAAGATGAAGTGAAAAAAACTCGCGAAATGGCAGCATTGCGCGATGACCTGATTCATCGTGTCGCGAATGGTAAGACCACCAAGCTTTCGGTTGATGACTCGAAAACGCATCCGCTGCCTCCTGTGCCAACCAACTACCGTCCCGGCGGCAAAAATGGTCAGGCCGAGTACCTTTACGGCAAAGACGCCGTGGCCAAGCTTTCCGTTCCGGAAGGTTACAAAGTGGATCTCTTCGCCTCAGAAAAAGAATTCCCGAATCTGGCGAACCCGATGCAGTTGTCCTTCGACAACAAAGGCCGTCTTTGGGTCGCGACGATGCCGACCTACCCACATTATCGTCCTGGCGATGCTTTACCGAACGATAAAATTTTGATCTACGAAGACACGAACAATGACGGCAAGGCCGATAAAGAAATTGTCTTTGCGGATAAACTGCACTTGCCTATCGGCATCGAGTTTGCTCCCGAGGGCGTTTATGTGTCCGAGGAGCCGAATCTCATTTTGCTGCGCGACACCAATGGTGACGACAAAGCCGACGTGCGTGAAATTGTATTAGGTGGATTTGATAGTCACGATACCCACCACGCAATCAGTGCCTATGCCGCCGATCCATCGGGTGCATTTTTGATGGGAGAGGGTGTATTCCTACATACCAACGTCGAAACTCCCTATGGTGCCCAGCGTGGTATCGATGGTGGTTTCTGGCGCTACAGCCCACAACGCGGCATGCTCGAGCGCACGGCTCAGGTGGGCATCCCGAACCCATGGGGCATTGCCTTTGACCGCTGGGGTCAGGATTTTTTCCTGCACACCTCGGGTCCAACGATGAACTGGATGATGCCTTCCTCGATCAAACCGAAGTATGGTCGTCAAGCGCCGCTCACAGCTGATTTGATTCCCCAAGGTCAACACGTGCGTCCTACCTCCGGTTTGGAAATTGTTTCCTCACGCCATTTCCCCGATGAAGTACAAGGCGATTTGCTGCTTTGCAATAACATCGGCTTCCTCGGCATCAAACAACACAGCATTCAAGACGATGGCACAGGCTACAAAACGGCGGCTCGTCACAATTTGTTGCAGTCGGCTGACGGCAATTTCCGCCCTGCCGATCTCGAGTTTGCGCCCGATGGCTCACTTTACGTCATTGACTGGCACAACGTGCTGATTGGTCACATGCAACACAATGCTCGCGATCCACTTCGCGACCACGTTCACGGCCGGGTTTATCGTATCACTTACCCATCTCGTCC
>JBDLWB010000188.1:0-4840 GCA_039804425.1 Verrucomicrobiota bacterium | reverse complement strand
TTTTCTCTCTGCTTGGTTTTTTGATTGAGACTTTGTTTTCCTCACGGAAAACCCACTCTCATTCACCAAGCCACACTGTCAAAGATCGGGAAACGCGGGGACAAAAAAGTCGATCGGACTACCGAATCTCAGCGTTTCCACTTTCTTCGATAAAGTCGCGATCAACCAGAGAGTCTCTCACGTGCCGGGCGCTTCACCGCGGCGGAGCAAACAATACAAAAAATTCAAAAAACGTCAACATCTTTTCACAGTTTTTTTTGAGTTTTTTGCAAACGACTCTCAAAAACCTTGAAAATCAAAGGTTTTTTCCGAGAGATTTTTTCACGATTGGTCGGTAAATCGGCGAAATGGGATCGTTAGATGATCATGATGCTGTGCGTAAAGACCCAAAGCATGCTGCATGCCAACTCCTCCACGCAATCCCATCAGGCAACTACGAGAGACATCGTACCATTTTGGCGACGCCCTGTTTGCGCGGCACGACTACCGATTCGCTCAGGCGTTCAGACAGCTTCTACCCATCGTGAGAAGGCCACACCCTCACAACCACTTCGATGCCCGCACTTGCCACACTTCTTCGGGCGGCGGCGAATGCACTGGTGCCGCATGCAGATGCGCTCCGTCAGCTCGATAGTAATGAATCTCTTGAGGACTCCGATGATACACCCATCCGGCAATGGCATATTTTCCTATTACCCAACAATGCTCATGCTCCGCGAGCCAAGCAGTCAGCTCTTCTGGTGCAGGATTGCCGTGCACTTCATACAAGCTCTCCACCGTTTGTTCGTAGGGCACTCGATCCAGCGGACACTCCCCTTCGCTCTTCGGCAATAAGGGCGAAAGGTAGGGGCCGAAGCGATGATAGCAACGATGCCGCTCTACCAACAGCCCCCAAGAATCTCGATCCGCCTGCCATTTCTCTGCTTGCTGCCAAGCTGCCGCAAGCTCGCCTTCGTCGATTTCTAACAGATCGACGATTTTTGCCATAACATCAGGCAACATCCGCTCCCCATGCAATACTTGATCGATGCGTCGCAAGGTTTTGTTGATGTTCTTCCCGGTTCCCAGTCGCTCCGCTGCCTCGCGTCGCCCCACCGCGCGCTCATGCCAACGCCGACGAAGAAATGCGGCGAGCGGATGCGTATCGGGTCGACAACTCGTCGGCAAATCCAGCACCAGCTGCTGTTTTTCTTCAGGGGAAATTTCCGGGCTTAGCTCACGCAGCATGCCCCTTTGTGGTACAATGATATGAATGGACATAAAATGAAAAATCGCTCTCTGCGGATGGCGGTCCTGCCCCATCGACGCGGCCTCAGGTCAGCCCTCAAAAACGCACGACGTGGCCATCGGCCTCAGTGACCGACGATCAATGGCCCTGATCTTAGCCACGGCTCGATCGAGCCATGACGTGCCATTTCTTTTGCCAAGGCCGTATTCAGATACTTCGGATCAGGCGTGATTCCCACGCGCCCAAGATCCAATCGATCCGCATCCCAGCAAGTCGCAATGGTCGCATCCTCATGATGATGCAAGTCGGTATGCCAGACACAAGCATACTCCAGCTTCGCCATCCACTCGTCCGATAGCTCAAAGGCCTTGCCACGCAGCGCCCGCGCCAAGGCCGCACCGCGACGTCCGTGATCGGGATCGTGATTCTCATTTTCCCGCCGACTATCATGAAATAGTGCAAAAAGTCGCACCACAGCGATGTTCGCGCCCGATTGCGACGCGAGAATCAAGCCATTGCGCTCCACCCGACGCCAATGATCCGGTCCATGCACGGAACCAGGAAAACGATGAGACGGCAGCGCCAACACCATTTGCCAGAGTGAATCATAGTCTATCGAAAGATCGCTCATGTCGTGAAAAACATATGACAAACAAAACGATGCATGTCAAGCACGTGACCGCCACTTGTGTCATAGCGACGGTCCCAAGCTCACCCGCAGACGAGAATTATCGCCGCAACAAACGTCTGATGTTCTCGCAGGTCTGGGGGAGAAACAATTTGAGAAAAAACAGCAAAATTTCCAGCGACACGCGAAAAATGGCGCCGAGAAAACGAACCATAGGTATAAGGAATGATTTCATTAGGATCAAAAATGGGTGAATGTCAGGGCCCCAAGTGAGGCCCGTAAGAAAGGGCATGAATCAGATGGTGCGGATGGTGGCTCCTGTTTTGATGTTTACTATGCGGATGCGGCCATTGCTTTGGGTCAGATGGGCCTCATTTCCCTGCACAACCGCGTTGATGTAATCTCCGGGGATCGTGCGGATCGTGGCGCCGTTGGAAGTGTTGATGATCCGGGCACAGCTGCGTTCGAGTTTGATTGCGTATGACATCGTAGTCTTCGTTGTTTGGTTGGAATGCATGAACATTTCTGTTCAAGAGGAGCACAATCACTGATCCCCCCTGCGACAGACAAGGGGGAAGTCAGTTTTTAATTCGAGTCGTGTCATAGCCCCGCGGTACGATTCCCCTTTTCCCGCGCGAACCAGCGCTGAGCAAAATCGAGCAACCGCGCTTCCTGCAGGATCGACGCAGCGTATCCCGCATCGCTGATCAGACCTGCCGCCAGTTGTTCTAGGATGATTTTCTCCAAGCCCTGCATCAGCAAGTTCGCATGGTGGGTGGCCAGCAGGTCAGCCAACTTCTGCTGCTTGGCCGGAAAATCCGGCAAACATTCATAGGCATAGAGCCATAAGGTCCGCCGCGCACTGCCCACGCATTTCTTCGTCGCCGCGATGGGGTCTTCGTCGCTGAGTTCTTGGTCGACGTAGGTGAGCAGTTTGAAATGATGCAAGCGGCAAGCATACGCCTCGCGCGACAGCGGGTAGCGTGTGGAGCTATCGTCCGACGTGATGAAAGCACTAGGCTTTCGTCCGCGTAAGGATCTTGGTTGTGGGTGAAGGCTGATGATTTCGACAAAACGCTGGATCTTCGATGGATTCATTTGATGGATGTTTCAGCCAGCGCCTTCATGGCGAGGCCGCATCCATTTTGAGGTAGTTTTTAAGGAATGATTTTTCCCCCTAGCTCGACCTACATCTCCCAGAACCTTATCACCGGCACAGCCATGATCGATGGCTCTTTGCGCAGCAAAAACGTCGCGCATTCCTATTTCGTTGCGGCAGATTGCCCTTTTTCAGAGGAAGACAGCGCTTCCAGCCTGTCCCGGCAAACGGGCGTCTCGCCTGTTTTCTTCCCTTTGAAACATTTTCTCTCAACCCTCGGCGAAAGTTGTTGCATCTCATGCAACAACTGAATTTTACCCAGCGTGATGGGGCAAGGATCCTCAATCTGAGATGATTTCCAATGAGTCCACAGGATTTGTGTAACTTCGGAGCAGCGAATCTAGGGGATCTTCGCCAGCTATAAAAAGGTGCTTCTTTTTTCCCAATTCATGGGATGATTGTCTCAATCTCTCACGCTTTGCTTCATGCTCTGCCCATTTCTCCCGCCAGTCGCTTTTACTCATTCGCCGCGGATGGGAAAATGGGTAGTTTCAATTTGCTCTTTGGGGCACAAACCCGTAGGTCACTTCACCTCTGCCATCATCATAGACAAACAATTCTAATCCAGGCAGACTGATTCTCTCGATGATTTCGGAAGATCTCAGAAATTCCTCAGGATCTTCATCTGCGGGAATTACGATTTCAGGTTCATCCGAGTCAGGCAGCGACAAATGTTGGTTGAAGAGTTTGGAGCGATAATCAAACCCAGAGTATGATGGTAGATCGACTAGGAGAAATAGCAGGTGTTCGCAAATTTCACCTTCGTTCCATTCCCAACCTGTGGCCTCAGCCGCTTCCAGTCCAGGGAAATGCATCTTTCCACAGAAAGGACAATCGATTCGATCTGAATCTGAAGAAGCGCTTTCGGGTTCTTTCATATCTGAGTGATTTTTAGTTCAAACATCGTCAAGATCAATGCCGAACGCGCTGATTTTTTCAATGATGCTTTGTTCGAGTGCTTCCAGATCAGCGAGAAATTTCTTGGGATCGGGATGATAACCAAGGAAGAGAGTATCGCCCCATCGATCTACGTCACATGCCACCGAAAATGATCGCAGTTCGCGCGCGCATTCAAGCCCCAAGAACCATGGCTTGCTGTCTTCCGCATTTTCCATGATGGCAGCGATCTCCGGGATCTTTTTGATCTTTGCCTGCTTTTTGGCCGACAAGTCACATTCTTCGATGCGTTCATCGATGTTTTGCAATTGTTCTCCACCAGGAAGTTCTTCTGCCAGACAGTCGCTATTGGCTCGATACACCTCATGACCGCAATCATTCAGCTCGAAGCACACTGGACAGGGATAAGGGAACGGGATTTCTGAATCGATCCAGTGTCTCCCGTTTAGTTCACAGCGCAGATCAATGCTCTCAGCGAATGATTTGTGCCCATGATACGCCGCTGCCCACATCGCCGCAAAGGCTTTGTTCGCCCATGCAAGGACAGCTTCTCTGCCGTGCTCTGATCCCAAATTCTCCGATGGTTTCGACTGAATCAGATTCTGCAGGAACTCCTCCGATTCCGCTCCGATCTTGTCGAAGTCCTCCTGTGAGAGGCTGAGAACCATGCTATTGTCCGCAAATTCAATTTCTATCGTTTCGTTCATAAATTAAAGCTCTTCGGAAAGAAAACCAGGCTCGTCACCCAGCATCGCCAATTTGACGCCAAAGGGCAGGGACGAAGAATCACCCTGATGCGAGGGTAGTTCCAGCGCATCCGTTTCGATCAATTGTGAGAGAATCCGCCAGTTCTCAGCATTCCAGCCATCTTCGCCCCTGCTGAGACCATAGCGCTCCTGCAGGATATCCTCAGGCAATAGCTCGAAGC
>JBDLWB010000187.1:0-14818 GCA_039804425.1 Verrucomicrobiota bacterium | reverse complement strand
GGGTAGGCCATGATGCCTTTTTCCACATTCGTCTTCACACACTCGGCATCCGAGAGGAATTTTTCATCCGCTACAGGCAGCTTGCCATCGGGAGTCGTTACGATGATTTCCGCCGTCGCGGCAGCAACGATGCCATCGGCCTCGGCGACTACCACAGCACGCGAATCGCGAGCCGCTTTGGCCTCTAGACCCGTGCCGACAAGGGGAGCTTCTGACACCAAAAGCGGCACGCCTTGGCGTTGCATGTTCGAGCCCATCAACGCACGGTTGGCGTCGTCGTGCTCGAGGAAAGGAATCAGACCCGCAGCCACCGAAACCAACTGCTTCGGCGAAACGTCCATGTATTCCACGTCGTTCGGTCCAACCTCGATGAACTCGCCACCTTTTTCGCGAGCGGTGATGCGGTCATTGAGGAACTTGCCCGATTTGTCGATCGGGTTGTTCGCTTGGGCAATGTGGAATTTTTCCTCTTGGTCGGCGGAGAGATACTCGATCTCATTCGTCACAACGCCATTTTTCACCTTACGGTAAGGAGTTTCGATGAAACCAAACTCATTGATACGGGCATAGGTACACATCGAGTTGATGAGACCAATGTTCGGACCTTCGGGCGTTTCAATCGGGCACATGCGGCCGTAGTGCGAGGGATGCACATCACGCACCTCAAAGCCGGCGCGATCACGATTCAGACCACCAGGTCCAAGAGCGGAAAGACGACGCTTGTGCGTCAACTCCGCGAGCGGATTGGTCTGGTCCATGAACTGCGAGAGCTGGCTGCGACCAAAGAAGTCACGCACCACAGCACTGAGTGCTTTCGGATTGATCAACTTCGACGGCATCATGCCTTCGATGTTCACGTCGAACAAAGTCATGCGCTCTTTGACCAAGCGCTCCGTGCGAGCAAGACCAATGCGGCACTGGTTGGCAAGCAGTTCACCCACGGCACGAACGCGACGCGAGCCAAGGTGATCGATGTCGTCGATGACGCCGTCGCCTTTTTTCAATTTAAGAATGTATTTCACCGCGCCCAAGAAATCTTCTGGGACCATGATGCGGGTGTCCACGGGGATATTCAGATCCAACTTTTGGTTGATCTTATAACGACCCACGCGTGTGAGGTCATACTTCTTCGCATCAAAGAACAAGCGCTTCAGCAAAGCCTTCGAGTTGGAGGCCGTTGGTGGGTCACCTGGGCGAAGCTTGCGATAAATGTCTTTCAGCGCGCTATCCTCGTCGTGCGCAGGATCTTTGCGCAGCGATTTGATCAAAATTTCGTCTTCACGAGCATCGATCACCTCGACGGACTTATGGCCAAGAGCGATGAGCTGACGCACAATGCCCATGGTGAGTGGCTCATAGGCTTTCGCAACAACCAATTCTCCATCCATGATGTCTTCGAAAGGAACTTTGTGTCCCAGTTCGTGTTCATCGAGCTTGTCATTGAGAGCAAGGCTTTCCGGAGTGTAAAACTCATTCACAATCTCGCGGTCGGTCGAGTAGCCAAGCGCACGCAAGAAAGTTGTCGCGAGGAACTTACGACGACGACGACGGCGGTCAAGGTAAACATACAGCAGGTCATTGGTATCGAACTGCACTTCCAACCAAGATCCGCGGTCAGGAATGATGCGGAACGAATGGAGAATCTTCTTGTTGAGATGCTCCGATGTTTCAAAGCAAATGCCCGGCGAGCGATGGAGCTGCGAGACGATAACGCGCTCGGCGCCATTGATGATGAAAGTTCCACGACGAGTCATCATCGGCAATTCGCCCATGTAGACGCGCTCTTTTTTGCTGCCGGACTCATCTTTCAGACGGAATGTCACATACAGCGCTGCACTGAACGTTTCGCTGTGACGCAGAGAATCGAGCGAAGTCGTCTTTGGATCTTCAATATCGTAGCTGATAAAATCAAGCGTGATCGATTCATCATAGGACTTGATCGGAAACACTTCCTGAAACACAGCCTGAAGACCTGTATTCGAACGCTCGGAAGGGGCGACGTCCTTTTGCATAAACTCCTCGTAGGAGCGGCTTTGCACCTCGATGAGGTTGGGTGGTTCGATGACTTCCTCAAATTTTCCAAAGTAGAGACGTTCAGACATAGTAGTGGTAGATTGGTAGTGCTAGCAAATTGAGCCCGACCCGTGAGACGGTTCGAGCAAGGACAGGTTCAGGAGATGTAATTAAAAGTCGAAATCGGCGGGAATGGTCGCATGTAAGGTAACAGAAACTTGGAAGTGACAACTCGCGCCGGCTTCGTGAGGACAATTCCTCGTGGCCACAGAAGCAACCACGAGGAGAAATCCAGGATAGGAGATTACTTGAGTTCGACTTTAGCGCCAGCTTCTTCAAGCTTCTTCTTCGCGCCTTCAGCTGCGTCTTTCGCAACGCCTTCGAGCACTTTAGCAGGTGCGCTTTCGACCAATTTCTTGGCGTCAGCAAGACCAAGGCCAGGAGCCACTTCGCGCACTGCCTTAATGACAGCGATCTTGTTGGCACCGCCATCAGTGATGACGACATCGAATTCAGTCTTCTCTTCAGCAGCCTCAGCAGCAGCACCGCCTCCTGCAGCAACAACTGCAGTGGGAGCCGCGGCGGAAACGCCCCAAGCTTCTTCTAATTTTTTAACGAGGTCAGCAGCTTCCAGAACGGAAAGTTTGCCGAGTTCTTCTACGATTTTGTCTAGGTCAGCCATTGTATTTGGTTTGTGCGGTATCGTCGCACTCAGAAGCATCTGAGCATTTCAGACTGGCAGCCACCAGCCCGACGAGGAACCATTTTCGTGTTCAAGGAGTGTTTCCGAAGAACCACTCCCATCTGTTCAAAGAGATATCCGAAAATGTTTAGTCTTCGGGGTTGAATTTTTGTTTGATGACGCGAGCGATACGAGCACCTGGCTCATTGATCGTGCCGAGCAATTGCGAGAGCACCGACTCGCGAGAGATGATGCTGGAGATTGCTTTGAGTTTGTCTTGGTCAAGAATCTGACCGGCAAGAACGCCCACTTTCATCGAAGGCTTTTTGAACTCCTTCTCAAAGTTGCTGATGGCCTTCGCTGCAGCGAAAATTTCACTTTGACCGCAAACAAAAGCGGTTTGACCGACGAGGCTTTCGCTCACGTCTGGCAAACCAGCAGCCGACATGGCTTGGCGCAGGTATGTGTTCTTAGCGACATGGCACTCAGCACCAGCGGCAGTGAGGCGATTGCGCAATTCCGAGAACTGAGGCACCGTCATGCCGGTGTAATCGATGACGATCACGTAAGGAGACTGGTTTACCTGCTCCTGCAATGCGTCGATGATGATTTTCTTATCTGGATTCATAATGGATTGCTGTGACTAGGAGTTAGGCGGTGACTTTGGAGTAAACAGCGGACTCAAGCTCCAAACCGGGAAGCATCGTTGCTGCGATGGTGACACTACGCATGTAGTTGCCTTTGGCGGTTGCGGGCTTGGCGCGCACAACGCTATCAATGAAAGCGCTTGCATTTTCTGCGATGGCATCATTGGAGAAAGAAAGCTTACCAATCGAGGCGGCGATGTTGCCGTTTTTATCGAGCTTGTAGTCAATACGACCTGCTTTCACCTCTTTGATGGCCTTGGCGGTGTCATCGGTGACAGTGCCAGTCTTAGGATTCGGCATCAAACCACGAGGACCAAGAACACGAGCGATCTTACGAACTTCCGTCATGGCATCGGGTGTCGCGATAGCCACATCGAAATCGGTGAAACCACCGAGCACTTTTGCAATCAAATCTTCGTAACCGACATGATCGGCGCCAGCCTCCACAGCAGCTTTCGCGGCATCGCCCTGAGCGAAGACAGCCACGCGGACATTGCGACCGGTGCCGTGAGGCAAAGCCACCGAACCACGAACCATTTGATCACTCTTACGAGGATCTACACCGAGGTGAATGGAAATCGTGACGGCAGGGTCAAATTTAGGGGCTGGGAAGCTTTTGATCGCTTCGACGGCGGAATTCAAGCTGTAAGACTTTGACTTATCGATCAAAGCTACGGCTTTCAAGTATCGTTTGCTACGTTTTTTCGACATATGGTTTGGTTGTTAGCAGTAATGGCGGATTCTGAAAAACCCTCCTGCATTGTTAGGATCCTAAAACCCTAACAAAAATGATTACATTCCTTCGACTTCGATGCCCATTTGACGGGCCGTACCTGCGAGAATGCGAGCGGCTGCTTCTGGATTCTTGGTATTCAAGTCAGGCATCTTGCGATTCACGACTTCCATGAGCTTCTCTTTCGTGAGCTTTGCCACTTTGACTTTGTGCGGTTCCTTCGAACCGGATGCAATGCCTGCAGCTTTTTTCAACAAATTGCCGGCAGGTGGTTGCTTCGTGACAAAGCTAAATGACTTGTCTTTATAAACAGTAATGACAACAGGGAGAACATCGCCCGACTGAGCCTGTGTCGCAGCATTGAATTCTTTGCAGAATGCCATGATATTCACACCACGCTGACCAAGAGCAGGTCCGACGGGTGGAGATGGGTTGGCAGCGCCTGCAGGAATTTGCAACTTGATGAATCCAGTAATTTCTTTAGCCATGACTTGAGGTGTGTGTGATTAGAATTGAATGAACCCGTTTTTTGCCGAAGCACCGGAGCGGACCCGGAGGCGAATATCAGGCGCGCTCAACCTGCCAGAATTCCAAATCCACAGGAGTGGAGCGGCCGAAGATCGTCACCGCAACGCGCAGCTTGCCACGCTCGTGATCAATTTCTTCTACGATGCCATTTTGGCTTTCAAAGGGACCGTCAGCAACACGAACCGTATCACCAACTTCAAAAGTAATGGAGGGACGAACGCTCTCCTCGCGCTCACGCATTTGTGATAGCAACGCTTCGACTTCACGAGCTCGCATCGGCACCGGGCGATCCTTTGTGCCCGCGAAACCAATGACTCCTTCCATTTCTTTCAGGAAATACCAGCTTTTTTCGATCAACTGGTTGGCTTCATCGAACAGATTCATGTTCACAATGATGTAGCCTGGGAAAAACTTGCGGCGTGATTCCGTTTTCTTGCCCTTGCGGACTTCAGAAACCGTTTCCATCGGCACGA
This sequence comes from Verrucomicrobiota bacterium, assembly GCA_039804425.1. Classification (GTDB taxonomy): domain Bacteria; phylum Verrucomicrobiota; class Verrucomicrobiia; order Verrucomicrobiales; family Akkermansiaceae; genus UBA956. Next base: position 9,742 of record JBDLWB010000187.1, on the reverse strand, counting down.
GAGCCTCGAAAACATAATCACCCAGTTCCTGCTCCTTGGATTCACGAAGAATCCGCTCACGAACCTTTGACTCCTGACCGGAGAGCACGTGAACAACATACCATTGATTCTTATTTTGGGTGGTGGAAGACATGGAAAAAAAGAGCTTACGAGAACAATTTCAGTGGCGCGGGGCGCAGATTGTGACGATTAGAAGAGATTCGTCAAGAAAGAAAGCGCTTTCGTCAAAAAAATATCCCAAAAATTGACGAAACCCGCAAGCAACACCATCGCGATCAGCACAACAACGGTCGAATCAACCAGTTCTTTGTACTTTTTCAACCCTTTCACCTTAGGATCCGACTCCCAAGGCCAAGAGGCTTTTTTGAGTTCTCCGGCGACTTCGCTGATAAATTTGGAAATGTTCACGTGAGGTGTGGAATCAATTGCTATGAAAAAAAACAGTGGCACGGCGGGAGGGACTCGAACCCCCAACACTCGGTTTTGGAGACCGATGCTCTACCAATTGAACTACCGCCGTAGAGATACTGTAAAAAAAGATTGGGCTTTAGCTGAAGCGGAGGCACCCAGGTTTGATCCCAAGTGCCTCCTCAGAGCTTAACCGTAATTCATTAAGAATTCCAGTCAAGCATCGATGCTCAGATTAGTCCAAGATGTCGGCAACACGACCTGCACCTACGGTACGACCACCTTCGCGAATCGCGAAACGCATGGTTTTCTCAAGTGCGATCGGCATGATCAACTCGATGGTCAACTCAACGTTGTCACCAGGCATAACCATTTCTACACCATCAGGAAGCTTGATGCTGCCCGTTACGTCCGTCGTGCGGAAGTAGAACTGTGGACGATAGTTGGAGAAGAATGGAGTGTGACGACCACCTTCTTCTTTGGAGAGAACGTAAATCTCACCTTTGAAGTTTTTGTGACCTTTGACAGTGCCTGGCTTCGCGATGACTTGGCCACGCTCAACGTCGTTCTTCTTCAGACCACGAACCAAGAGACCAACGTTGTCACCTGCACGACCTTCGTCGAGCAGCTTGCGGAACATTTCGATGTCGGTCACTGTGGTCTTCTGCGTGTCGCGGATACCAACGATTTCGACTTCTTCCATCTTCTTGATGATACCACGCTCCACACGGCCGGTGCAAACGGTTCCACGACCTTCGATCGAGAACACGTCCTCAACAGGCATGAGGAAAGTCTTGTCAATGGGGCGCTCAGGAAGCGGGATGTAGCTGTCTACAGCGTCCATGAGCTTGTTGATTGCCTCTTTGTAAGTGGCGTCACCTTCAAGAGCGCGCAGAGCAGAGCCGCGCACCACAGGGATGTCGTCACCTGGGAATTCGTAAGTGGAAAGCAGGTCGCGAACTTCCATCTCCACAAGGTCGAGCAATTCTGCATCGTCCACCATGTCGCACTTGTTCATGAAAACCACCAGAGCAGGAACACCTACCTGACGAGCAAGAAGAATGTGCTCACGAGTTTGTGGCATAGGACCGTCAGCTGCGGAAACAACGAGAATCGCGCCGTCCATCTGGGCAGCACCGGTAATCATGTTTTTCACGTAGTCAGCGTGACCTGGGCAGTCAACGTGAGCATAGTGACGTGTGTCCGTCTCATACTCCACGTGCGCCGTGTTGATGGTGATACCACGCTCGCGCTCTTCGGGTGCAGCGTCGATGTCAGCATAACCTTTTGCCTGAGCGAAACCTTTCTCTGCGAGAGTGTTGGTGATCGCGGCGGTAAGAGTGGTTTTGCCGTGGTCGACGTGCCCGATGGTGCCGATGTTCACGTGGGGCTTGTTGCGTTGGAATGCTTCTTTGGCCATAGTAGTATTTTGTTTCGCTTGAGGCTTATTTGATGTTGTTGATGTGGGCTGCTGAACGGCAAAGCAACGATGGAGCTCGTGGGGGGAATTGAACCCCCGACCTCGTCCTTACCAAGGACGCGCTCTACCCCTGAGCTACACGAGCAGCAATTGCTGCTTGCTGTTCCCCAGAGGTGCCAGAAAACTGTCAGCCGCCCGGGAAAAGCGGGCGGGAAATTAACAGTTATTGCGCATGTGTCAAAAAAAATATCATGGAAATTTCGTTTTTTTTTGCCACCTTGGATAAAATCGTCACATTTGCTTCGTTTGCGAACGCAGAAAATCTCCTGATTTTCCTCACAGCGACCTCACATTCTTCTCTTCTACCCATGAAATTCGCCATTTGCAACGAAACCTTCGGCCCAGTCCCTGTCGCAGAAGCCGCCAAAATCGCCCGAGAATGTGGCTATTCGGGACTAGAAATCGCCCCTTTCACACTGGCAGAAAACCCACAAGACATCTCTGCAGCCGACGCCCAACGTTGGGGACAGCAAATTCGCAACGAAGGCGTAGAGGTCGTAGGACTCCACTGGCTCCTCGTCAAACCCTTGGGCCTGCACCTCACTACACCAGATGATGCGATCCGACAAAAAACTCTGGATTTCGCCCGACACCTCGCTGACATCTGTCACGCACTCGGCGGCAATGTCATGGTCTGGGGTTCTCCCAAACAACGAAATATCGATTCCCAATGGGATCGTGCCGCAGCCGTGCAACGCGCCGCCGACCTTTTCCGCTCGCTATCGGAACATTGTGCCCCGCTCGACGTAACGCTGGCATTGGAGCCTTTAGGGGCCGTTGAAACCAATTTCTTAACCAGTGCGAGCGAAACCATGGAACTCATTGAACGCGTCAATCACCCGAATTGCCAACTTCACCTCGACGTGAAAGCGATGAGCTACGAGCAGATGCCGATGGGAGAAATCATTCATCGATATAAGGATCATACCGTTCATTTTCATGCCAACGACCCCAATCTGCGCGGCCCAGGCATGGGCTCTGTCCCCTATCAACCCATCGTCGAAGCTCTGCGGGAAACGCACTATGCTGGCTGGATCAGTGTCGAGGTCTTTGATTACACCCCCAGCCCGCGCGAAATCGCGATCGAATCAAGAGAGAACTTACGCCGCTTCTTTGGTTGCTGAAACCAACCTGAGCATCAGTCCATAAAAGAAACAGCCCTGGAAGACCAGGGCTGTTTGGTTTGAGGTTTTTCGAAACAATTGCTGTCAAACAACAATTAGAGACCAGCTTTCAAGCTGCTCGATGCTTTGAAACCGACGGACTTGGAAGCAGCAATTTTCATTGCCTCGCCAGTCTTAGGGTTACGGCCCATGCGGGCAGCACGCTTCTTGACCGAAAAAGTACCAAAACCGATCAGTTGGACTTTTTTGGTTTTCTTGATCCCTGTGGCAATTGCCTCGAGGACGGTGTTTACGGCATCTTCAGCGGCACGCTTGGTGGCTTCTTTGCCCATTGCTTTTTGCACTGCTTCAATAAGTTCAGCTTTATTCATGGCGAGGGAGGTTTTGTAAAAAAGCCCTCATCTGTGCAAGAATAAATGATCATTCGTGAAAAATATTTTTTCGTTTTTGAGCGGGAAATTCTTGACATTTCAAAGAAAATTCTGCAACGGCAGCCGAAATCAACCAACCCAAATGCTCCTAACGACTTGGTTTGATAATTTTGATTCAATCGCTTTGGACAACTTATGATTCAAAATCAAAATCTAACACTTTATTAGATTCCCCAGCGATAGAAATCCATGAGCTTGATTCGTATCAGGAATAAATTCTCTGCCTCATGATCACCGAGCTAACCAGCGCAAAACAACCAACAGGCATCCACGCAGCCATTACAGGCTCAACATGACCAGATTCACCCAAAGCTAATGATACAGAGGAAATGAGCACATGCAAAATCGCTACAATCATAGTAATCGCAATCGCGCCGCCGCGTGGACGTCTTGTAACGTAGTAGCAGAAAGGAATCGCAATCATCACGTAAAGTAAACAGCTGGCTGGCATCGCCATGCGATAATGCCACTGCGTGGCGTAACGAGAGTAATCACGCAACAACCAAGGCTCCGATGAATCTTGACGCATCATACCACTCAAATCAGGCATTCCCATGTGACGCGCATCAAATCCTTTTTTCACAATTTGCGCCGGCGTCTCGCGCCAATGATCTGGAACATGAGGATCAGGCAATCTTTGGAAAATCGGCGCTTGATTTTTTTGATGCTCTGTCAGCTCCGAGTCATAGAATTTCCATTTACGATCAGCCTCTTCCCATGTTGCTCGCTTGGCATACAAACGCGACTTGAGTGAACCATCTTCATTCAACGTGGTGACTTCAATTCCGAGCATCGGTTGACCACGATCGAATCCACGAGGAATTTCCCGAATCATCCACATTCTCCGGCCCGCCGCATAATAGTAAACGGCATTGTCCATCAACTTTCCCGTTTTGCCTCGAACCTCATCCATGTTGGCCGACTTTTCCCCATCTGCCACGGGCGCCCAATGGAAACTGCATCCCAAATGAAAGATCGACGCAAAAGTCGCGCACAGGTAAATCGGCCCCATCACGCGCAAAATGCTGCGCCCACTCTGCAATGTCGCCACCAGCTCGCGCGTTCTCGAAATGCGCGATACGCAGTACATCGTCGAAAACAATACTCCAATCGGCAGCAGCAAAGTCACAATCGACGGCGCAAGACGTGAATAATACGTCAATGCTCCCATTCCCGTATCTCCCCCCTCGCTCAGGCGCGAAGCCTTGGCGGAAAAATCGATCAGAAAAAAGATCAATAAAATTCCGCCATAACAGACTAGCATCGATTGCAAAAACTCACGCACCAACCAACGATCCATCATCCCCAAAAAAGCATACCACAGCGCCAGTAAGGCCGGAAAAAAGAATAGGCCCGTTAACACCCATGGACGCATCCGATGCATCGCTTGGTCCGAATCAGGAAATCCACGCAAATGCTCCTGCACACTCTGCCACTCGAGCGGAACACGCCACCAAGTCAACAAGCATCCCAAGATGACTGCAAACAGCACCGTGAACCATTTACTCTGCTTTTGAACCAATGCGAACAAGATGCGCGTTGTTATGACAAATCTCGCAATCTGGCAATCCTTCTGTCGGAGGAATTGCAGAAGAAGCCCCAAAATTCCGCTTTTTGCCGATTGTCACACGGTTTGCCATTCTCAAAACTCCTCTCTTGTGCTACACCAAAGCGAAACCATGCAACCACCGATCTCAGGAACTTGGATCGCCGAAAGAGTCTTCACTACCGAAACTTCATCCGCGCTCACTTCACGCTTTGCCCTGCCGACAACTCAAAAAAACAGCAAGCGCATCCTCGTCGGTCGCTTGGAATGGATCTTGCTCGCGTCGCTACGAGCATCACCATGGCTGGCGAAAACAGATACAGGAGCCCGAACCTCTTCTCTCCACGCCACCCATGTCTCACTCGATACCGATGGCAAAACGGTGCACTTCCTCAGCATCGATCATGATGGTCAGCCTCTTCAATGCCAAGCAACGCTGTCGCGAATCAAAAGCATTCGCAATTCTTCCGGACAAGCGAGTCAACGCTTGATCATTTCAATGATGACTCAATTCCCCGGAGGGCTCCAATACCCCATGGAATTCAGCCTCTCCGATCGCAGTCATATGAAATACCCGATCATCCTAGGACGACGCGCTTTGGCCGGTTTTTTTCTCGTTGATCCACAATCACAATTTCTCCTCGGAGCTTTCTCTCCATCGTTGTAACTTTCTCTCTTCTCTCTCGTGAACCTCATCATCCTCTCCCGCAATCCCTCGCTCTACAGCACCGATGCCCTCGTCCAAGCAGCACTGAGCAGAAATCACCAGGTGCGCGTGGTCGACTACCTGCGCTGTTACATGAACATCACCTCGAACAACCCTCGCATCTATCTCGAGGGCGAGGAAATCACCGCCGATGCCATCATTCCACGCATCGCCGTGCAACACACCGCCTACGGCAATGCTGTCGTCCGACAATTTGAAATGATGGGCGTGCTCACACTCAATGACAGTGTCGCCATCTCACGCTCACGCGACAAACTCCGCAGCCTCCAACTCCTCGCAAAAAAGGGCATAGGACTCCCCGTCACAGGCTTCGCCCACTCGATCGATGCCACCAATGAGCTCATCTCGATGTGCGGCGGAGCTCCCTTGGTCGTCAAACTCTTGCAAGGCACTCAAGGCATGGGAGTGGTCTTGGCAGAAACCAAAAAAGCCGCCGAGTCTGTCATCGAAGCGTTTAAGGAAGTCCGCGCCGACATCCTCGTGCAAGAATACATTGCCGAATCGAAAGGCGCCGATATCCGCTGCATTGTCCTCGGAAAAAAAGTCATCGCCGCCATGGAAAGACAAGGCATCGACGGCGAATTCCGCTCCAACCTCCATCGCGGTGGCAAAGCGAAAAAAATTACTATCACCGCCGAAGAACGCAAAACCGCCATCAAAGCAGCGAAAGTCATGGGACTCAATCTCGCAGGTGTCGACCTGCTCCGCTCTGCTCGTGGCCCTCTGGTAATTGAAGTCAATTCATCACCTGGACTGGAAGGCATTGAAAAGTCGACCAATAAAAACTGCGCAGAAGCCATCATTCAGTTCTTGGAACATTCTCTCAGCCTCAAGAAAACCAAATCGATCGACGGCAAGTAAAGTACAGTGGCGAGTGTGGCGTGATCAGTGATAGTGTTTTAAAGAAAAAGGCCACACGTTGCCGTGTGACCTTTTTTGACGGGTGAATATCCGTAAGAATCAGAACTTCACTTTCAACTTGCCGCCAAAGACGGCGTCGTCACCCAACTCTTCTTCGATGCGAAGCAGTTGGTTGTATTTGGCAATCCTGTCCGAACGACTCATCGAACCAGTCTTGATTTGCCCCGCATTCGTGGCAACGGCAATGTCGGCAATCGTTGCATCTTCGGTTTCACCGGAACGATGCGAAATGACAGAAGTATAGCTATTTTCCTTCGCCAACTCCACAGCGTCAAAGGTTTCAGTCAGCGAACCGATCTGATTGACCTTGACCAAAATCGAATTCGCAACACCCAGCTTGATGCCCTTCGCCAGGAAGTCTACGTTTGTCACAAACAAATCATCTCCCACCAACTGGGTCGTCGCAGCAAGCTTATCGGTCAAGATCTTCCAGCCATCCCAATCGTTTTCTGCGCAACCATCTTCGATCGAAATGATGGGGTAACGCTTCTTCAAGTCCGCGTAGAAATCCACCAACTCCGCCGCACTGCGCACGGATTTGTCAGATTTCTTGAAAACGTAGGCATTCTTGGACGCATCATAGAACTCCGAGGAAGCCACATCGAGCGCGATGCAAATGTCTTTGCCCAGCTCGTAACCTGCAGCCTCGATGGCTTTCGCAATCACACCCAAGGCATCTTCCGCGCTGTCGAGCTTCGGCGCAAAACCACCCTCGTCACCCACTGCTGTCGAAAGACCGCGATCGTGCAAAACTTTTTTCAACGCATGAAACACTTCCGCACCATAACGCAATGACTCGCGGAAGGTCGGCGCCCCTACGGGCATGATCATGAACTCTTGGAAGTCGATCGGCGCATCAGAGTGAGCACCGCCGTTGATCACGTTCATCATCGGCACAGGCAACACTTTCGCATTCGGGCCACCAAGATACTTGTAAAGAGGCACACCCAATTGCTGGGCCGCAGCTTTGGCCACCGCCATCGACACACCCAAGATCGCATTGGCACCCAAAATCTTTTTGTTCGCGCTACCATCGAGCTCGCGCATGATCTTGTCGATCGACGCCTGCTGCGTCGCATCAATCCCAAACAGAGCGGGAGCGATTTTTTCATTCACATTCGTCACCGCATGCAACACACCTTTCCCCAGATAACGTGCTTTGTCACCGTCACGCAGCTCACACGCTTCGTGCTCGCCAGTCGATGCGCCCGAAGGCACAGCAGCGCGTCCTACAGCGCCACCTTCCAACGTGACATCCACTTCCACCGTGGGATTCCCTCGTGAATCAATGACTTCACGACCACGGATTTCAACAATGCTAGTATATTCAATCATAAGAATTTGCTTGAGTGCCCCCCTGCTATGCCAATTTTCAGAGATACTTGCAACGACGAAAACACGGGAAATGAATGAGTTTTTGTCATGATGGACCTCCGCCTAACAAAGACGATTCGATTTTGATGAAAAATGAAGTAAAAAGATTGCTTGCATGATTTGCCATTTTGAACTATCAGTGGCTACCATGCCAGCGAAAAAGACAATTAAACGTTATAACGAAACAGAAAAATCAGACATCCTGAATTTTATTGAAAATTACAACTCGGAGAAAGGTCGTGGCGGCGCCACCGCAGCGATCAAAAAATTCGGTGTCACTGCCGCCACCCTTTCTGCCTGGAGCAAAAAATCCGGCAAAAAAGGCAAAAAAACCGGCAAAGCTGCTAAGAAAACACGCAACCCCAGCAAACTTTGGGAGCGTCTTAGCATTGTGAAAAGTGAGATTGCCAAAGCGGAAAAAGCTCTCGCAAAGTTGAATTCCGAAGCCAAAGAATTGCGCAAAGAAATTCGCTCCGCGATCGACTAATCGAGGTTTTTTCTTTGATTTTTAAAAGCATCGTATCGCAAGATACGATGCTTTTTTTGTTTCACTCAAAACAGTTACAATGCCTGTTGGCGAAATGCTTTCCAGCATTCGATCAAGCCACTCGCAAAATCTTCAGGACGATTGTTGATCCATTGCTCAATCACTTCCATCGGGAACCATTGCACAGCATCCACTTCGGAACATGGATATCTCAAAGCTCCCTGATATTGCGCCGCATACAGAGTAATGAATTCCCACCCCGTTGCTTCACTTGGCGGCAACTTCGCCACTTCAATCACCTGATCTTTATGAATACCCAGTTCTTCTTCCAGCTCACGAATTGCAGCTGCTTCATACCTTTCACCGACATCCAGATGCCCTGCCGCACTGGAATCCCACACACCTGGATGTTTGTCTTTCGCACGCGAACGCAATTGCAATAATAGGTCGCGTCGTTTGTTGAATACAAACACATGCACTGCCCGATGTTTCCAGTCTTTTGCATGAATTTCCGACCGCATTGCCTGCCCGATCACTTGATCTTCATCATCCACCAAATCAAACATTTCCGTGCCTTTTTGTGGAATTTCTTTGAGCGGATGATCGTCATAAAAATGCGTAATTTGCAACCATTGCGAAAGATCGAGTTCTTCGGCTCGCACCGTTTTCGCAACACCTAACTGGGTCACCAATTCACCCCAATCTTTCCCCTCTGGCAAAAGTTTATGCAATTGTTTGCGACGCTGACCAAACCCCCGACGTAAAAGTTCATCAAACAATCTTCGATCAAATGGCGGCAAATCTTCACGCGGTTCCAGCAACGCAACACTGGAATCAACTTGAGGCACCGGATAAAATACATCGGGAGGTACTTCCATCACGGTTTTCACATGCCATCCACTCTGCACCCGCAAGGAGAGCAATCCATAGTCTTCATGCCCTGGTTGCGCACTCAAACGATCGATGACTTCTTTTTGCAACATGATGACCGCCTGACGAAAGGGATGCGGGACGGACAAAAAGTTTTTCATGATGGCTCCGCCACTCGCATAGGGCAGATTGCCGAGAAATTTGATCGGTCGATGCGCAAACAGACGCCGCACATCGAATTCGACCGCATCTTGATGCACTACTTCCACCTCAGGAACATCCGAATATTTTTCTTTCAAGGCCGCTGCCAGTCGCGAATCAAATTCAACGAGAATCAACTTTTTCACCCTCCCCACCACATGCCGCGTCAGTGC
>JBDLWB010000186.1:0-3628 GCA_039804425.1 Verrucomicrobiota bacterium | reverse complement strand
TACCAGAAGCTGATCAATTCATTAGGACTTCGCCGCTAATCACCACCCTTTCTCAAACGGCCACCGAGGAATCCTCTGTGGCCGTTCTGATAAAACGGTGTTTTGTTTCCTCATGAGACATCACATCGTGGACAGTAACCCTCTGACATTTTCTTCACCTTACGGGTCTGTCCAAAACACCAAACACCCCCAGTGGCAAGGCGCTGCTGGGTTTCAACCATACGAATACGACAGACATGCAAATCCATAATGTAACCATCGACGTGGGAACCAATCCCATGATCATTGAAACGGGCAAACTTGCCAAACTCGCTGACGGTGCCGTCACCGTCCGCTGCGGCGACACCATCATCCTGGTGACCGCCGTCTCCGCGACGAAAGTCAAAACAGGCCAAAATTTCTTTCCACTCTCCGTTGAGTACAAAGAAAAAGCCTCCGCTGCCGGTGTTTTTCCGGGCGGCTACTTCAAGCGCGAAGGTCGTCCGACCGAAAAAGAGATCCTTACCTGCCGCATGACCGACCGTCCGCTGCGTCCTTTGTTCCCCAAGGGTTATCTCTACGACACACAGATCGTCGCGCTGTTGCTCAGTGCCGATGGCATCAATGACGCCGACATTTTGTCGATGAATGGTGCTTCCGCTGCGCTGTGCCTTTCCGACATTCCATTCGCTGGTCCGATTGGCGCGGTTCGCGTCGGCCGCATCAACGGCGAATTTGTCATCAACCCGACGCACGATCAACGCGCTGAGAGCGATCTCGATCTCGTGTATGTGGGCAGCAAAAACGACGTCATCATGATCGAAGGATCGGCGTTGGAATTGCCTGAAGCAGAATTCATTCAATCGCTGCACTTCGCACAAAGCGCCGTGCAAAAAATCATCGCCGCGCAAGAGGAGCTGATTTCCAAAGCTGGCAAGCCGAAGCGCGAATACACTGTCACCGTTGCCAAAGACGAGTTGCTGGAAGTCGCTTACGAAATCGCTGGCAGCCGCATTGAGGACGCCATTTACGCTGCTTCGAAAGTCGAGCGCGGCAAGAAAGTCGGCGCTCTCCGCAATGAGGTGGAAGCTGCGATCATGGAGCGTTTCCCACAAACGACGGAATTTGAAATCGAACAAGCTTTCGAATACCTGCAGAAAAAAGCCTTCCGCATTTCCATCATGGAAAAAGGCCTGCGCGCCGATGGTCGTAAGGTTGGTGACCTGCGCACGCTTCACGGCGAAGTCGGCCTGCTGCCTCGCGTTCACGGTTCTGCCTTGTTCTCGCGCGGTGAGACCCAAGCTCTTGCCATTGCTACGTTGGCACCAGCCGATGAGAAGCAGGAAATGGACAACTACGCAGGTGGTGAAACGGAAAAACGTTTCATTCTCCATTACAACTTCCCTCCGTTTTCGGTTGGTGAAACGGGTCGCATGGGTGGCCTGAATCGTCGCGAAATCGGCCACGGTGCTCTCGCCGAGCGCTCGATCGCTCCCGTGATTCCTTCGGAAGAATCTTTCCCTTACGCCATGCGCGTTTCCTCGGAAGTAACGGAATCGAATGGTTCGACCTCGATGGCGACTGTTTGTGCTGGCGTGATGTCCTTGCTGAACGCAGGCGTGCCACTCAGCGCCACCGTTGGCGGCATTTCTTGTGGTCTGGTGACGGACTACGACGAAAATGGCAATCTTAAGGCCTACACCACCCTGCTCGACATCATCGGCAGTGAGGACTTTTACGGCGATATGGACTTCAAACTCTGCGGCACCCGTCGCGGTGTGACGGGTTACCAGCTCGACCTCAAACTTCCAGGCATTCCGCTCTCGATCCTCGAAGAAGGCATCGAAGTCGCGAAAAATGGTCGCATGAAGATCATCGACAAGATGGAAGAATCGATCAGCGGCCCTGCGGAATTGAGCCCATACGCGCCACGCATTGTTTCGGTGAAAATTCCTGCCGATCGCATTGGCGAGCTCATTGGCCCTGGTGGCAAGAACATCAAAGGCATCCAAGCCGAGTCTGGTGCGCAAATCAGCATCGACGACGATGGCACGGTGCACATCTACGCGTCCAAGCAAGTGGGCCTCGATCGCGCGAAGGCGATGATCGACCGCATGTTTGCCGAAATCGAAGTCGGCCAAGTCTACACCGGTCGCGTGGTGAGCGTGACAGCATTCGGTGCTTTCATGGAAGTGCTTCCTGGCAAAGACGGTCTGGTGCACATCTCCGAACTGGCCGAAGGCCGGGTGGAGAAGGTGGAAGATGTCGTCAAGAAAGGCGAAACCATCACCGCCAAGTGCCTCGGCGTCGACGAAAAAGGTCGCGTGAAAATGAGCCGCAAAGCCTACCTGCGCGAAGTCGCGCAGAAAGAAGCCGCTGGCGAGCAGGCATAATCCTTTCAGGAAAACATTCATCCCCAGTACCGCGAGGTGCTGGGGATTTTTTTCTGCAGGAGACAGCTTCTTTGCCCCATCAAGCGCGATCATGACCCACTCCAAGGAAAATCTTGCCTGATCAACAATTTCGCTGTCTTATCAATTCGTAAGTATTGCTTGATACAGTTTGCAGGTTGCTGCTGATGCATACTGTTCCGCAAGAATGAGAGCAATGAAAAGCGAGATGAAGAACACTCAGTCGTTTCTGAACGGCTATACTGTCGTTGCCATCATACTGATCACTGTTTCATCGTGCCAGCGGGGCGATCATTCGACCGAGGTTGACAAACAGAAGGAGCTTGAACGCCGCGTCGAACTGCTGGAAAGCAGAGTCGAATTACTCCTAGATCGAAGCCAGATGGAAGAAGCAAAGCAAAGAGCTCAAGAAGAAGGATTCGATGTCCACGAGATCAAGCCCCAGAAATTCAGATAACCGCCGAACAAGTCGTGGCAAGACAACCCCGCGTCCATCACGGGGTGCATGCTCTTTGACGTTCGCTAAGAAAATTGACATTATGCCGAGTATCGCGGAGACTTCTATCATGAAGACGTTGACCGAAGTTCTTCCTGATGTGGACCAGCTTTCCGAGGAGGAGCAGGCTGGTTTGGTTGCTCACCTGCTAGCCAACCTCAGAGGTGCTCCTTTGGGCCCCGACGACAAAGAGCTCGCGCGGCGGGAAGCTGAGATTGATGCGGGTACTGCAGAACTCATTACCTTCGATGAACTACGCAAGGCAGTAGGACGATGAGTAGGCATGTCCTTTATTCATTCGGCAGTTCAAGCGGAGATTCGTGAAATTCTCGATTATTATGAGGGAATTTCCAGGCAGCTTGCCGACGATTTTTGGGAAGAACTCACAAACGCCTTCGAATATGCTAGGAGTTTTCCGGAGCGTCATCACTTCGACGCCAGCGGAAGGCGCAGGAGCAATTTGAGCAGGTTTCCCTACCATTTCCTTTTCAGAACGAGTATTTCACAGATCAAAGTTACAGTGGTTCGACACAATTCCAAACGTTCAAGTTACGGGAGTCGCAGAGAATAGATACCAGCGAACAAGCCCTGCGTGGCAACACTCGAAGACACGAAATGTTGTCGACTACGACAATGCGATTCCCTCCGTGAAGCCAACTTGGAAAAGGGCATGCAATCACCAGTCCCGCGGCGGATGCTGGGTTTAGTAGAGTTCGACCACATAGCCGATGCGCAGGCCGCC
>JBDLWB010000185.1:0-8398 GCA_039804425.1 Verrucomicrobiota bacterium | reverse complement strand
TTCAGCGCGTTGTCTTCGATGAAGCGTTTGCGGGGCTCGACGATGTCGCCCATCAGCACGTCGAACATCTTGTCGGCTTCCACGGCGTTGTCTTCATCGAGGCGGACGCGCAGGAACTGACGCTTCGTCGGATCCATGGTGGTTTCGAACAACTCTTTTGCATTCATCTCACCGAGACCTTTGAATCGCTTGATTTGCATGCCGCGACGACCAATCTCTAGCACTTTTTCCAACACCTCGGTGATGGCAAAAATCGGCGTGACGGTTTTTTTGTCGCCTTCCCCTTCGATCAGTTCGAAAATCGGCTTGTCGGGCGAAAAGAAATTCGAGGTGTCGAGACCTTTTTCGCGCAACTTGATCATCAGCTTGTCGATCGCATGAGATTCGTGAAGCTCCTTCAACACAGCGCGACGGGAGATTTGATTGGTGTGGGCAGCCAATTCCTCCTCGCTGAGTGTTTCGCCGAACAAACGCAGGTCGCGATTTTCTGCCGCAAAGGCGCGCAGACTGGCGTCGTCGGTGAAATAGTGAATTTTTTCTTCATTGCCCTGACGAATGCGAATCATGTAGGCGGGCAAGGTGGTGCCTTGACCTGCCGCAAGGTAGTCGGCGAAGTTGCCACCACTGCGTTGAATGGAATCGGCATAGCGGGTCAATTGCGCGATGTTTTCTAACACCATGCGCAATTCATCGGCGCTCAACAGCGCATCATTGGCAATGGAATGCAACGACACGTCACCCGCGCCGAGATCGATGAGGATTTTGTTCAGCTCGTTGTCGTCCTGCACATATTCGGCCCGCTTTTTCCGCGTCACGAGGTAGAGCGGCGGTTGCGCGATGTAAAGATGGCCGCGCTTCACGAGTTCCGGCATGTGTCGACAGAAGAACGTAAGCAACAGCGTGCGAATGTGCGAGCCGTCGACGTCGGCGTCGGTCATGATGATGATTTTGTGGTAGCGGATTTTTTCCACATTAAACGCACCTTCCATGTCGCCATCGCCAATGCCCGCGCCGATGGCGGTGATCATCGACTGAATCTCCTTGTTTTGCAGCGCGCGATGGAGTCGGGATTTCTCGACGTTGATCAGCTTACCCCGCAGCGGCAGGATGGCCTGTGTGCGACGATCCCGACCTTGTTTGGCCGAGCCACCTGCGGAGTCACCCTCGACAATGTAGAGCTCCGATTTCGATGGATCGCGCTCCGAGCAGTCGGCCAATTTACCAGGCAAACCACCACCCGAAAGCGCCGACTTGCGCACCGTTTCGCGCGCCTTGCGAGCTGCCTCACGAGCGCGGGCGGCGTTGACCGATTTTTCGATGATCTTTTTCGCGAGCCCTGGATTTTCCTCGAAGTAGCTCATCAAGCCCTCATAGGAAATCGACGAAACAACGCCTTCGATTTCGGCATTCACCAGCTTGGCTTTGGTCTGCGAGTTGAAGCGTGGGTTCGGCATTTTCACCGAAATCACGCAGACCAGACCTTCGCGCACGTCGTCGCCGCTGAGCGATGGATCTTTGTCTTTGAGAATTTTGTTCGCTTTCGCAAACTGATTGATCGCACGAGTCAACGCAGTGCGGAAACCGGTCAAGTGCGTGCCACCATCGGGGTTCGGGATTGAGTTGGCAAAGCAGAGAATTTGGTCGGTGTAGGAGTCGTTGTACTGAAAAACGACATCAGCAAATACGTCGTCTTGCGTGATTTTGCCGTCGTAATCGATCTCCACCTGACGCTTGCCCGAGAGTGCAATCGGTTGCTCGTGAATGATGGGCTTGTTTTCCCCGAGCTGCGTGACGAACTCGACGATACCTTGAGCATAGTAAAATGTGGTCTTTTTCGCCGATTCGGGACGTTCGTCCTCGAGATCGATGGTGAGCCCTGGATTCAGGAAAGCGAGTTCGCGCAGACGAGTCGAGAGGCGCTCGAAATTGAACACGATGGTATCAACGAAGATCGTCGCATCAGGGAAAAACGTAATCGTCGTGCCGGTTTGGTCGACAGGAGCATCGCCAATCACCGCGAGAGGGGAAGTGGTTTTACCGCGTTCAAACGCAATCATGTGGACCTTGCCATCGCGGCGCACTTCCGCCTTAAACCAATCCGAGAGCGCGTTCACGCACTTCGCGCCGACTCCGTGAAGACCGCCGGAGTATTTGTAGGCACCTTGTCCGAACTTGCCGCCGGCATGAAGATTCGTGAGCACCAGCTCAACGGCAGGAATGCCAAATTTCGGATGGATGTCGACAGGAATGCCGCGGCCATTATCGCTGATCGAAATCGAGCCATCGATGTGAATCGTCACCTTGATGCGCTGACAGTAGCCCGCGAGGTGCTCGTCGATCGAGTTGTCCAACACCTCAAAAACGCAGTGATGCAGGCCACGTTCATCGGGATCGCCGATGTACATGCCGGGGCGTTTGCGCACGGCTTCCAAGCCTTCCAATTTATCGATTTGCGCCGCACCGTATTGCTGATTGGCATCGACGCCAGGAGGGGTGTTTTCCGCAGGAGTAAGAGGATCAGACATGTGGGAGCAATTCTCCAAAATTATCATCAAATGGCAAGGTATTTCCTCCGGAAAAGGAAGGGAATTGAGCATTGATTTTCGACAACTAAGGCATCGTTTTAGGCAAATCTGAAGGCGACACGGACAAGTGTGCCCAGCAGCAAACTTGCCACCGCGCCCAACCGCTGAATCAGATGCCCCATGGTGATGCAAAACACCCACCGAAAGAGCATCGCCATTCGTCAATACGACGCATGCATGAGCACGCTGTTAGAGCTGCAATTGCTCCAATTGCCACGGCAACAGGCACTCTTCTGGCGTAATTTCTTGCGCGGCAATCGACTCGGCGACGTTGCGAGCGATCAGCAAAGACGGGTCGAGATCCAACAACTTGGCGGCACGATCCCTTTTTTGAATCATGGCATCCACCGCGCGCTCGAAAGCCGAATCTTTTTTGCGACGAGGCAGTCGAATCTTCATCGGCCATTGATCTTCCGACATGTGGATCACCCGATCCATCGCTTGATGGAAACGACGCAATCTCTCGGGACGCTGCAAATGTCTTGGCAAGTCGACCTCTTGATCCTGAGCCATTTTTTCTGCCCATTCGATCATTTGCTTGTTATTGACCACCATGAACGAAGGTTTGTCCCACGATGCGGCCTCAGCATCGCGCCAGTGCCACAGCGCTCGCAAGAAAGCGAGACCGCGTGCATCCAATCGCCCCGATCCATTGATGCGCCATGCCTCATCACGATTTTCCTCCCTTTCCCAAATTTTCTTACGCGCCGCTTCACAGCTCTGCACAAACCAGTCGTAGCGACCCAAATCGATCAATTCCTCGACAATGCATTCCCCCATCGGCAGCAGATACACCACGTCATTGATGGCGTAATCGAGCATGGTTTTCGTCATGGGTCTCTTGCCCCAATCCGCTTTTTGAGAGGTTTTCACCAAAGTCACGCCGAACCAATGCTCGACAAGATCGGATAAACCAAATTTACGCAACCCCAGCAATCGTGCGCCAATTTGCGTATCCCACACCTTAGGCGGCAATTTGCCATATTCGCGCCGAATCATGGTCATGTCATAGTCCGCGCCGTGCATCCAAACTTCTGAAGCACATAGGTAATCGGCTAACACCTTGGTGTCTTCGATCGCCAAGGGGTCAATCAAAACATTCTCCCCGCCAGCGGACATCTGAATCAGGCAGAGCGACTCGCGATAGCGGTGCAAGCTATCCGCTTCCGTGTCGATCGCGCACACAGGGGCGATCGGCGCAATCCGCTGAACCAGATCATGGAGTTCTTTGCTGTCTTGAATGAGTGTCGGCATGCGAAGGTCAAATCGTAAATCCATGGAGTCTCACTCCAAATGTCGTGAGCGAAGTCATGGATGGCGACTCAATCAACACGATTTGCCTCGTTATGGCAATGACAGATGCGCAAAACATCCAAAGGAAACGAGGGACAAAAGATTCTGCCAGCAACCGCGCAGGCCCGACCGATGAGAAATGCCGATTAACGAATTCCGCGCAACAACAGCTCTGCATTGTTCTGAGTGGCTTTCAAGTTGCTCATCAACACCTGAACCGCTTCGCCGTAGGGCAACTGCGCCAATTGACGGCGAATTTCGAGCACCTTCGCAAATTCATCTGGATGATAGAGTCGATCATCATTGCGCGTTCCCGACTGCGGGATATGAATCGCTGGGTAGACACGACGCTCGGCGAGCTCGCGGTCGAGCCGGATTTCCATGTTGCCGGTGCCTTTGAATTCCTCAAAAATCACGTCGTCCATCCGCGATTCCGTCTCGATCAAAGCCGTTGCCAGAATGGTCAGCGAACCGCCTTCTTCCACATTGCGCGCAGCGCCAAAAAATTTCCGAGACTTTTGCAAAGCGACAGGCGAAACACCACCAGAACCAATCGGGCCACCGCCCTGTGCGGCATTGTGACCACGGGCCAAACGCGTTAAGGAATCCAGCAGCAAAATCACATCTTTGCCCTGCTCCACCAGGCGCTTACTGCGATCCAACACCAAATCCGCCACCTGCGCGTGACGACGAGGCGTTTCGTCAAACGTCGACGCATACACCGTGCAGCCCACCGTTTCCTCGAAATCAGTGACTTCCTCGGGGCGCTCATCGAGCAACAGCACAATCAACTCGCACTGCGGATGATTGGCGCGGATCGCCTTGGCCATTTGCTTGAGCAAAATGGTCTTCCCGCCACGCGGTGGAGCCACGATCAGCGCGCGCTGCCCCAGGCCGAGCGGTGCAATCAAATCCACCAACCGAACACTCAAAAAATCAGGTCCGGGACCTTCCAGATACACTCGCCGGTCAGGAAAGAGCGGGGTCAAGCGATCAAAATCCGTGGGCGCCTGCCACTCCGCGATCGGCTTGCCTTCCACCTCCAACAAAGACGCCGTGGTCAGGAACTTGTCTTTCTCCTTCGGCGCACGCACCAACAACTTCACCCGTTGACCGGACTGCAGCCCAAGCTCGCGCAAGAATGTCAAGGGCACATGGATGTCATCCTGCTGCGCACGAAAACTCCTCGCGGGATCGCGCAACATCGCGAAATTCTCTTTGCCCAACTCCAGCACGCCCTCGCAGGTGAGTTCGACACCTTCATTGGCAAAAAACTGCAACAAATCATACACCAACTCGCTCTTGGTCGCATGAGCCAGCGCCATGCCGGGGATCGACTCCGCCAAATCGTGGAGCTCCGCCAGGGATTTTTGCCGAAATTCGTTGACGTGGATCGATGCCGGCAAAATCACCGGCTTGGCGTGAATGACATCGTGGTCCGTTGTCTCAATGCCCTGAGATTCCAAAAATCTCGCAATCTGCGTTCGCAAGCCCGTCAGCGGTCCTTCATTCCAGAAGACCACATCCGCCATGCGGATTTTTTCTTCTGTTTGCATTTGTGCCGCAATGATCTTGTGAATCGCATCATCATCCAATCGAGTCCGATTCCGCAAACGGCGCACCTGCGTCTCATGGCTCGAAGCCACCAACAGCGATTTTTCTTGGCCAAAGTGGAACTGATTTTCAAACAACAACGGCACGTCCGCAATGAAGAGCGGCGATTCGCCTGCCGCCCGCGCTTCTTCCAGGGCGGCATGGCATTCTTGTCGAATCAACGGATGCAAAATGCCCTCCAATTGCGCCTTCGCTTCGGCATCATCAAAGATTTTTTTGCGAAGAAAATCGCGATCCAAGCAATTTTTGGGAGCAAAAATGGCTGCATCTCCAAAAAGGGCACGACACTGCTCCACCACGGCCGGGTCGCTGTGGAGTCGACGCGTCACAAAGTCGCAATCAAAAATCGTAACGGACGGGCATAATTCGCGCAGCAATCGACAAACTGTGGATTTACCGCTGGCGATGCCGCCAGTAAGGGCGAAAATTCGCATGGCGGATTCTGCCTGCTGGCAACGCTTGTGGCAAGCCGTAACTGGCAAATGCGCAATTTTTTTCTCGCCCGTTGATCTTGACGCCCTCACGCAGGAGATGCTAGAGTGCGGCAAATGAAAATCCATCTTACGCATGTTGGTGTCGCTCTGTGCCTCTCGTTGATATCGTGCTCTGATTTCAAAAAACCCCTTTCCGGTGGC
Organism: Verrucomicrobiota bacterium; assembly: GCA_039804425.1. GTDB lineage: Bacteria > Verrucomicrobiota > Verrucomicrobiia > Verrucomicrobiales > Akkermansiaceae > UBA956. The sequence continues at coordinate 2,271 of JBDLWB010000185.1, read as the reverse complement.
GACTTTAACCCCTTACTTCCTCCCGGCGCTCAGTTGATACAACCAGAAAATGCCGGCGCCAATTACCCTTTTTCGCCGGGTCAATACGTGACGGCAGCGTCCGATTCGACCGCTTTTTTTGCACAGAAACCGCAAGGCAATGCCGATGCCGATGAATTGCTCAGCGCCGGAACCTCCATGCGCGTCATCAAGGCAGAAGGCTCTTTTGTGAAAGTCGAACTGGATTCTGGGCGGGTAGGCTATGTCGCCGCGGCTCTTTTACTCGAACCAGGACGCACCCCGGCGCCCCTCGACTCAACCACTGAGACCTCCCCTGCCGCGCCGGCGGCCGACACTTCGGGCGAGGAAGCCGCCATTCCTCCTCTTGTCACTCCCGAAACCATCCCTCCCATCGAGGTGCCTCTGCCGGAGCCCGCGGATTCCCAGAAAAAGTCGAACCCATGATCCTTGTCAGGATTGACCATGCTGAAAAAAGGTGCATCACGCAAAGGAATGCGGCGCAGACAAGCGGTCGCCGCATCGACGAAACATGATGACGGGGAAATGGCATTGCCGCGTACGAGCAAAACACCCGTCATCAAGCTCGATCCCTCTCACGTCTTGGAAAGCAAGCCCATCGCTCGCATCGAACCGAATCCCTCCACCGTTGTGATGGAGGAACAGTCTTCTCCCAAACGGGACGAGCACACTTGGGGGGAAAAATCCACGACGCGAGACCACCGTTGGATCTGGTCTTTTTCTGCCCTTGCCATCATTTTGATGTTCGCTGGCATCGCCTTCGTCGTTCGGAAAAAAGAGTCGCCCCATCTCACTGCCGCACAGGCCAACAGTGGTTTTGAAGTGTTGAGTGAGGACGCTCCCATCCGACTCCCCATGCCGATTTATCAACAAAAGCCCTATCAAACTCAAGTCCGCTGCACCAAAATTTTCCAGCAAGTGGTTTCCGCCACCGATGCCACAACCATCATCCCGCTCGCGCGCCCTACCCCCACTCTCGAGGCGTCATTGCGCCGACATTGGCAGCCTTGGCAGTCGATGCCGAAAATGGAACAAAATGATCAAGTGCTTTTTGATACTGCCGAAGTGCAAGGGCAGGATTTCCTCACCATGTCAGGCCTCTGTGAAGACGGCAGCCCATTCCTCGCATTTTTTGTAGAACAAAACGGCAAAATCCAGATCGATTGGGAAGCGACGATCGCCGCAGGAGAAGCCAAAATTGATACTCTCGTGGCAAATCCCACCGAACACCCCATCGCCATGAGGGCCGTGATCACTCCATCACCCTACTACCTCCCCACTCTCCCAGAGTCGGATTACGAATCGTACCAACTCTCCTTTCCGGGCAACGAGACGATTGTCTGGGCCTATGCGCCACGCGATTCCATCGCCCACCAAAAAATCAATGAAATCCTCCTGCAGCACAACGAACTGCTGGATGTTGTGCTTGAAGCGCGAATTACCCTCAAAATCCGCAAAACCAAAGGTCCGTCATCACAACATCGATTTTTCATCACAGAGGTACTTCACAAGGACTGGGTTATGCCCTAGACTCCACCGCAGTGAACCAAAAATCATCAGGCTGGCATCATTGCGGCAAATGCGGTGAAATCTTTCATGCGCACGATGCGGCACTGTGTCCGTCCTGCCATTCCCACCCCATTCCTGCGCGTAAAAAAATTCACGTTCATACCGTTCAAGCAAACGTCACCGCTCCACGTAAGGAATTTCATGCCAACCTACCGACACAAATGGGCGGTAACTTGGCGCGCATCGCCCCGAAGGGGCCCAGCACTTCGCCGGACCATGTCATCTCCTCAGCACGTCGAGATCTCCACAAGCGAAAAAAAAGTAATCCACTGATCAAATTTGTCGCCGCCTGGCTCGTCTTGCTCATTGCCCTCGCCGTTGTCATCAAATGGAAGTGGAACCCCAAGCCGCCCAAAACTGCCGCGCAACCCACGCCACAAGTGCAACCCGAGAAAACATGGAGCAGCGAAAACCAAGACTTGTTCCAACAAGCCTACCCGCACCTCATACGCCTGACGTCGCAATTTTTCGAAAACTCCGCACCTGAAAGCCTGACGCAACTCTGTCGCTCAAGACCGAGGCTCGCGTCTATCGTTTACAACGATGGCCCCAAGGCAACGGTGTTTAAGCCCGATGCCGTCAAGCTCGCCAAACAAAACATCATTCGCCCGGCGGGCTTTCCTTTGATCGAAACGCTCTGGGCCGATGACCGCGGACGCTTGATCGAAATGGTCTTTGCCGAGG
>JBDLWB010000184.1:0-26016 GCA_039804425.1 Verrucomicrobiota bacterium | reverse complement strand
TCCAACAAAACTCGCGCTTTTGGGCTCAGTGGCATGGACAAAACGAAGCCGCGCTGGGTCGACCCGACGAGCCTGTACTGGTCAGCGGGGCCTCCTTGACGAGCGAAGCCATGACGCGTGCGGTAGCTGCACGTTTCGGCGCGAAGCAGGCGACGGAATTTTTCCCGCGCGAGCTTGCACTCCAAGACGTATCCGCGTGGTTTCCGCAAGCGACCCAATTGCAGCACACCAAGCGTCAAGGAGTGATGGATGTTTGGCACAAGGAGCAGAAAATCGGCGTGGTGTTGCGCAGTACTCGCATGGGTGTGAACTCGCGCGGGTTTCAGGGCGCATCGGATGTGCTTGTGGCATTGAACGAGCGCGCTGATGTGGTGCGCGGCGTGGCATTGCTCGATAGTCGGGATAACCAGCCGTATTGGGGCGATGTGCAAGACGAGTTGCGTTATGCGGATGGCTTTGCTGACGTGAGGGTGGATCGAATCCTCAGCGAGCAGGAGCATGGCACATTTGTCGTCGTGAGCGGAGCCAGCATGACGGCGCGGGGACTTTTTGTGACGGTGCAGGAAATGCTGCGTCGTCATCAAGCGAAAGAGCATGCCACGGCATGGTCATGGGCGAATGCCTGCGGCGTGTTGTGGTTGCTTGGCGGAGGAATCGTCGCTTTTCGAGGTGGTAAAACGTGGCGCATCCGATTTGCCGTGGCTTCGGTAATCGCCGGACTCACACTGGGTTGGATGTTGGGGCAGGATCAACTCATCAACTGGGCACGTTATGGTGGTCGTGAGTGGCCAGCGTGGCCCTTGCTTACGATGACGGCCATCGCGCTGTTGGTGCCCTCACTGACAGGAAAAAATGTCTACTGTGCGCATCTCTGTCCGCATGGAGCCGCGCAAACATTGATCGGGCAATGGTCGCGTCGGCGCGGGGCCTTGCCTTCGCGGCTTCACCGCATTCTCGTATTGGTTCCTTGGTTGACCCTAGTGAGCCTCTGGGGTTTGGCTTGGTGGGGTTCATCGTTCGCATTTTCTGATGCGGAGCCATTTGAGGTATGGAGCACGGGATTTGTGGCGTGGTTGCCCGCGGGCCTTTTCACCGCGGGACTGGTGGCCTCTTTTTTTCTGCCACAAGCCTATTGCCATTACGGCTGCCCTACTGGGGCTTTGCTCAAATTTTTGACTCATGCGCCTGGGCGTTGGACGCGGCGCGATAGCGTAGCGCTGTTCTTGGTCGCCTTGGCATGGATCTTATCGCTCAGATGACGCCAGAAGCACTCAGGAAACAGAATTTTTTCTCGCGCCCTAAGCTGCGACGTGGGCTCGGCTTGACCTTGAGTGTCACGGTCGTGTTGACCATCCTTTTTATGAAATCCCGATTGCCCCATCGACATCACCTTCAAGGTCGAGCGATGGGTTGCGAGTGGACCGTGCTGACGCGCGAAGCTCGTGTCAGCGATGACCATTTGCATCGGGAAGTAGCACGTGTGCTCGAGCATTGGGAGCAAGTGATGAGCTCATGGCGGCCGGATTCCGACCTGAATCGCTACCAGCAGGGGCATCGCGCTTCAGCGGACTTGCAACGCGTTCTCGATTTGGCAGAAGAAATGCGGCGCGTCACAGAGGGCGCGTTCGATGTGCGAGTGCGAGCTGCGGTGCATCGCGCAGGATTTGCTCCAGCGGGAGGAGAAATGGATCTCTCGGGACTGGGCAAAGGATTCGCCGTCGATCGTGTGGCGGAACGATTGCGTGAGCTGGGATATCGAGATTTTCTCGTGCAACTCGCCGGAGAAACCATCGCCGGTGATGAGCCCTGGCAAGTCGCACTGGAATCCCCCGATCCCAGCGCAAGGGTCGCGTCACAACAAGTCACCCTATGCCGACAAGCGCTGGCCACTAGTGGCAATTATCGACAATTCCATCGTGGCGATGATGGAAAAATTCGCTCACACCTCATCGACCCAGCGACGGGAGAACCTGTCATTCGCGAATGGACGGCCGTATCGGTCATTGCTGCCGATGCCGCATCTGCCGATGCTTGGTCGACCGCCTGTTTCGTCAGAGGAATGCGCCGTGCTGGGCCGGGCATGCGCGTCATTTGGCAGCAAGCAGACACAGGATCGGACGAACAAGCCAGATGATGCGTTAGGCCTGTTCGAGCTGCTCATTGAGCGTGAACAGATCATAGATCACACCGATGCCAAAGAGGCCGCCGGTGAAGAGCCATAGAACGCCGGTGCCGATTTTTCCCAGATAAAAACGATGCACGCCCAGCAGGCCGAGGAAGGCAAGAAGAAGCCACGCGACGGTGACATCTTTTTTCGCTTGGGTGTAGCGCTGATTCGCCTGTTGGACCATGCCTGGAATCAGCAACAGATCGATGAGCCAGCCCACGCCGATCAAACCAAGTGTCAGCGCCCAAATGGCACCTGTCAGTTTGCGCCCACAATAAAATCGGTGCAGCCCGAAGAAACCGAAAATCCATAAAACGTAGGCGACAAAAGAATCATGTTTGCTTTGCATGATTTTCTTCTACCAAAAAAAACAGCATCGACGAGAAAAAACACCACAAAAATAGACAAAAGCGCTTTGCCGCATCGCTGTTCTTCACGAGAACAAGCATTGGTTTTTGGGTTTTTTCCAGTGTTTGCGATCATATCTATGACGGGCGGTTCAGTTGAGCCGCCCGTTTCTTTTTCTAACAAATCATGAACCTGCTGCATACTGACACAAAGTTGATGCAAATGATTCATAGCGTATCGAATGCCAAAAACTTGGCACGCATCTAGCTAAATCCTCTATCGTTGCAGATTGGTTTTGGGTTTTCCAGCTGTGACAAAAAAGGGGCGGCGAATCGATCGAGGATCAAAGGGTTCGCCGTCCTCTTTTTTGCTTTGTCCTCGGGATCTCCCCAAGGAGAAGAGTTTTTCTCAACTTCGAAAATCCGATAGGCCCACTCCTTGTTAGAAAAAAATGTGACAATCTTTTCGAATTTTTTTGCTATCTTGGCACGTCGATCGCTTTATCTTTGCTGTGACTGATCGGTTTTGGGTTTTCCGGCAGTCACCTCAAAAGGGGCGGTGAATCGATCGCTGATCAAAGGATTCGCCGCCCTCTTTTGATTTTTTTCTCCGCAGGGTCACATCCAAAAAGGTTGCATAACAAGGGTTTGTGAAGATCAGGCAATTTTTTTGTGTCATGTGACAAATATTTTCCACAAAAAACTTTTCATCGGGCCTCGTTGTCGTTATGCTTTCGGCGCGGCTGCTTGGTTTTGGGTTTTCCAACAGTCGCACAAAAAGGGGCGGTGAATCGATCGCGGATCAATGCATTCGCCAGCCCCTTTTTGGTTTTTTCCCGAACGGGTGGGACTAAGTCGGTCCGTGTTTTGTGATTGTTCTCTGCAGGGATTTGGTGCAAGGTGTGTCTGCGGCATGGAGCAATCGGGCCGTTTTTGTTTTGTCCCTTGACCGCATTGTTTTGCTACTTGACCCATGACCGATATTGCCCATTGGAGCCGAAAATTGACCAAGCGTGATGAGCCGCTGCGCGTGCATTTGATTGGAGTTGCGGGGTCGGGCATGAGTGGCTTAGCCTTGCTGTTACTTGGCATGGGGCATCGCGTGAGTGGATCCGATCGGGTCACAAGCTCGGAGACGGAGAGGCTGCAAGGTGTCGGTTTGCAATTTTCTTCGCCACACAGTGCTCAAGCCGTGCAAGGCGTGGATCTCGTGGTCTACAGCTCGGCGATACGGCCGGAGAATCCTGCTTATGCGGAGGCGGTGGCTCATGGCATTCCGCTGTTGCGTCGGGCAGAATGCCTTGCGGCGATCTTGCACACGAAAAAAGGTGTGGTCATTTCCGGCACCCATGGCAAGACCACGACTTCCTCGATGACTGCCCATTTGCTACGCGAAGCGGGTCTCAAACCGAGTCATTACGTCGGAGCAGAAATTCCCGTGCTCGGCAGCAATGCGCGCTGGGATGAGGAAGGCGAATTCATGGTGGCCGAAGGCGATGAAAGCGATGGCACGCTGGCGCTCTATCAAGCGGAATGCTCCATTGTCCTCAACATCGAGCCCGAGCATTTGGATTTCTATCGGGATCTCGACCACATTTGCGAAGTGTTTTCCCAAATGCTCGATCAAACCCGCGGTCGGAAGGTGTATTGCCAAGAATGTCCTGTGGCGACACGGCTGCATCAAGGTCGGGCCGATGCCATTTCCTATGGCTGGAGTGATGCCGACTACGTAGCGGCGGATGTTCGCGAGCTGCGTGGTTCGACGGCCTTTGCCGTGTTGCGCCATGGCGAGCTGCTGGGGCAGGTGGAACTGGGCATTCCCGGTCGGCATAATGTGCTCAATGCGCTGGGAGCGATCGCCTTGGCCGATGGCATGGGCGCGAGTTTCCCTCTGATGGCGCGGGCATTAGCGACCTTTGCCGGAGCGAAGCGACGTTTTGAAACAAAGTATCTTTCACGCGAATTTCGCATCGTCGACGACTACGGACATCACCCGACCGAGCTCGCGGCGACGCTGCAAACGGCTCGCTCGCTCAAGCCGCAGCGGGTGATCGTCTTGTTTCAGCCGCATCGTTACACGCGGACACAGGCATTGGCTGAAGACTTCGGGCGCGTCCTGCAAGCGGCGGACGAGGTATTTTTGACCGATGTCTATGCCGCCAGCGAAAAGCCGATCGAGGGCGTGAGTGGCATGACCTTAGTGGAGGCGATGAAACGTCATGGCGACACCAAAGTGCACTACACGCCGCAAGTGGCGCGCGCGCACTATGCGGTGGGAAATGCGTTAGAACCGGGAGACCTGTTGATAACGCTTGGGGCTGGCAATGTGCATGAGGCAGGCACGCGAATTGCGGGAGATTTGAAAATTTTGGAAGAAATCCTGCGATTGGTGCCGGCGGAGGAAATGACGGGGAAGCTCTACGAGCCGATGCGTCGTCACACCACCATGCTCGCCGGTGGGCCTGCGCAATTTTGGTTGGAACCTCACAGTTTTCGCGCCTTTGCTGAGGCTGTGGGCTATTGTCGCGAGCGCGGCATTCCCGTTCGAGTGGTCGGGCGAGGATCGAATTTGCTCGTGCGCGATGGAGGAATTCGCGGCGCGGTGATTCATCCTGCAGGTGGTGCATTTTCTCAAGTGCGGGTGGAAAATGGTCAAGTGATTGCAGGAGCGGGGGCGCGTTTGAAAAAAGTCGCAAGCGTTGCCCAAGCGGCGGGGCTTGGCGGATTTGAGTGGATGGAAGGGATTCCAGGCAACATCGGCGGGGCCTTGCGGATGAATGCGGGAGCGATGGGTGTGGAGATGTTTGATCAAGTCGTCCGCGTCACTTTTCTCGATGAGGACGGCGAAATCCGCACACGGGAGCGCGCGGAAATCCATGCGGAGTATCGCAATGTCCCCGAACTCCGTCGGAATTTTGCTCTCGAATGTGTGCTCACCGGCCCGCCTGACACGGCGGAGAACATTCAACGTCGCTGGGATGAGTCGCGCGCGAAACGTCGGACCTCGCAACCCATTGCCGCGAGTGCCGGCTGCATGTTCAAAAATCCTGCCCCACTCCCCGCAGGAAAACTGGTCGACGAGCTAGGACTCAAGGGTGCCCGACACGGCAAAGCGGAAGTTTCATCCGTCCATGGCAATTTCATCTGCAACACCGGCGGCGCGAGCACAGGGGAAATTTTGGCATTGGTCGAAGAAATTCGCGCCAAAGCAAGGGAGGAGCGCGGCATTGAAATGGAGATGGAAGTGAAGATTCTCGGCGACGACGAACCGTTATTTTAATCCATTGGTGATTGCATCACGGAACGAGTTGGTGCTTGCCAGATCGACAGGGGAACACTAGCTTGTGCCTCGCAGCTCTCACAATGGGCCCGTAGTCCAATGGATAGGACGATGGTCTCCGAAGCCGTAGGTACAGGTTCGATTCCTGTCGGGCCCACCATGAGAAAACTTTTGCTGTTCCTGCATTGCAGAAGCGGGATTCACGGTTACAGTTGTTCTCTGTGACGAAGACAACTCTGGCAGTGCGACGCGTAGAGCCCGAGTGGCTCGATGAGCTTCCGGCTGATGATCCCCGCGCCCTGCGCTCGCGCAAAGAATTGCGCTGGATCAATTTTCTGATGGGCAATGAACGCTGGATTCTCAGGCAACTCGCCCGACCCAACATGCCCATCGATCAGGGAATCATCGAGCTCGGTGCTGGGAATGGAGATCTCTGCCGCGCGATGCAGCAGCGTTTTCCTGAAGCACACATCACCGGGCTGGATTTGCAGAGTCGCCCGCAGGGATTGCCGTCGAGTGTGGACTGGCTTGCAGGAGATTGCAAAAACATCGCACCGCGGTCATGCGGAGTGTTGGTGATGAATTTGTTTTTGCATCATTTTCCCGATGACGATTTGACTTGGTGGCATCATTGGCTGGAGCGCGCCGAGGTCGTGGTGATGAGCGAGCCACTGCGACGCGTCAGCTCGCATCGCTGGGGTCGGTTGATGGGACCGTTGTTGCACGAAGTCACACGGCACGATATGCATGTCAGCATCGATGCCGGGTTGATTCAGGGAGAGTGGCACAAGCGCTGCCCCGACTTAGCAGATTCATGGACCATTGCCGAATGGGAACAATGGCCTGGAGCCTATCGGAGCGTATGGCGCAAGAAATGAAAAAAATTCATATTGTTGGGGGTGGTCTGGCTGGGCTCGCCTTGGGCATCGCCTTGCGTCGACGCGAGGTGCCCGTGGTTCTGCATGAGGCGCTGAGCTATCCGCGGCATCGAGTGTGCGGGGAATTCATTTCGGGCGTGAGCGGGGAAACATTGCGAAAGCTCGGAATCGAGAAATTTTTCGCATCGATGGCTCGACCTCACGAAGTGACGTGGCACAATGCCACGCGGGAATTGGGGCGATTTACCCTGCCCGAACCAGCCTATGCCATTTCCCGATTTTCCTTGGATCAACAACTCTGTGCTGAGCTGCGTGCGTTGGGTGGGGAGGTCCGAGAAAAATCCCGACAAAGTGCGCAGGCGCAGGAAGGCTGGGTCTGGTCGGCAGGTCGGCGTCCGACCTTGGGACCATGGATCGGACTCAAGGCGCACGTGCGGGGACTGAGCCTCGATGCGGGGTTAGAAATGCACCTTGGCTCCCGAGGCTATGCCGGCTTGGTCGAAGTAGAAGATGGCTGGATCAACGTCTGTGGCCTATTTCGATTGGATAGTGCACTTACGGCAAAAAACGAGTCGCTGTTGCTAAGTTACTTGCGGCGGGAGGGCTGCGAGCGATTGGTGCGGCGGCTTGAGTCGGCGACATGGCGCGAAGGATCAACGAGTGCGGTGGCTGGTTTTCGTTTGGGATGGCAACCTGCGATGCCTCATTTGATGGCGCTGGGTGATGCCAGCAGCATCATTCCGCCCTTCACGGGTCATGGCATGAGCATGGCGCTAGAGGGCGCAGCCGTGGCGGTGGAGCCATTGATTTCGTATGCTGCAGGGCAGAGCTCTTGGCATGAAGCTCAGCTCATGATGACAAATGCTGCCAAAAGATCATTTGATCGTCGACTCAACTGGGCGATGCTCTCCCAACACTTATTGCTCGCTCCGTGGTTTCGTCAACCGCTCGAAATTCTCGCACAACAACAACTGATCCCTTTTCACACATTATTCACACTCACTCGACGCTAATGCATCTGCAATCCATCGCCTCCGCTTTTCCTCCTGTGGCCCTGAGCCAGCAACACTGCTTTGCCATCATGCAGGAAAGCGCATGGTTCGCGCAACGCAGCCCGCGCTCACAGCAATTGTTAGAAAAAGTCATGTTAGGTGAATCTGGCATCAAACAACGGCACTACGCGTGTGAGGATTTGCCGCGCTTATTTTCCTTTGACGCGCAAGAACTCAACGAGCGCTATGAAGTCGAAGCGCCGAAATTGGCCAGTGCGGCATTGGAAAAAGCCTTAGCGAAAGCTGGTCTAACGGCATCCGAGCTCGATGCGCTTTTTGTCTGCACCTGCACGGGCTACTTATGCCCCGGCGTGACATCACACGTTGCTGAAATGTTAGGCTTGCGAGCGGATGCCTATCTCAGCGACTTGGTCGGCCTGGGTTGCGGTGCAGCCATTCCGACATTGCGCGCGGCGCATCATTTCCTTGCGGCGCATCCGCAGGCACGGGTGGCGGTGGTCGCAGTGGAAATTTGTTCGACCGCCTTTTTCGTCAATGATGATCCAGGGGTATTGATTAGCCTGTGTTTGTTCGGCGATGGTGCTTCCGCTTCCATCTGGTCGGGCAAAGGATTGCCTGGGCAATGGCAAGCAGGTCATTTCGCCACCGTGCATCAGCCGCAGCATCGGGAAAAAATTCGTTTTCGCAATGATGCGGGAAAATTGCGCAATCAATTGCATCGCAGTGTTCCTCAGCTGGCGGCGGCTGCCGTATCGGAATTGTATCATCAACGCTCGAGCGATCCCGATCGAATCATTGCCCACTCGGGTGGCAGAGATGTCATCGAAGCACTCGAAAGCGCGTTACCATTTGCGTTAGACGAAACGCGACATGTGCTCGCAGAATGCGGCAATATGAGCAGCCCCTCCGTCTTGGTCGCATTGGAGCGACGCATCGCTCAAGGACACGATGACCAGCGCTACTGGCTGACCGCCTTCGGCGCCGGATTTGCGGCACATTCTTGTGAAATGTGGCGCTAAGAAGAAGGAATCGCGAATCCCTTCTCTGGATTCCTCGACAAGTCTGCACGAAAAATGCTTAATCAACTAACGGATGACAGCAGAGCACCAGAGACTGACAGAGGACAGGGAACGCAAGGCGAATTGGAGGCGTTGGGGCTCATACCTCAGCGAACGCCAATGGGGCACGGTGCGCGAAGACGATTCTGATCACGGGCATAGCTGGTCCGCGTTTACCCATGACCATGCCCGTTTTCGCGCCTACCGCTGGGGCGAAGATGGCATCCAAGGCTGGTGCAACCGCAAAGGGCAACTCCACTTCGCACCGGCTCTATGGAATGGCAGAGACGCCATTTTGAAAGAGCGCCTATTCGGGCTCGGCGGGCACGAAGGCAATCACGGCGAGGACGTTAAGGAATGCTACTATTACCTCGATGCCACGCCAACGCACTCTTACACCAAGGCACTCTACAAATACCCCCAACAGCGCTATCCTTATGCCGAATTGATTATCGAAAATCAAAAGCTCGGACGCGAAGGGCCCGAACTCGAGATTGCTGATATGGGAGTTTTTGACCAAGGACGCTACTTCGACGTGCTGCAAGAAGTCGCCAAACGATCGCCCGAGGACATGCTGTGGCAATTGACCATCACCAATCACGGTCCAGAAGCCGCTCCCATCGATCTCTTACCGACTTTGTGGTTCCGCAATACTTGGGCGTGGGGCAATGAACGTGAAGCCACGATAAAAAAACCAACCATTCGGTTGGAAAATGATTTTCTGCGGATCGAGCACGAAAGTTTGGGCAGCTATCGTTTTTATGCTGAGGCCATGCAAGGTGCTTGCCCTGCGAATTGGCTTTTCACGGAGAACGACAGCAATCGTGAGGCCCTGGACATGGGCGTGAATGATCAGCCTTTCGTCAAAGATGCGTTTCACCGATTTGTCATCGATGGTCAAAAAAACGCGGTTAACCCTGAAAAAGTCGGCACGAAGGCAGCGGCCTTGTTCCGTTTTGTGATTCCCGCGGGCGGCTCGGTGGTGGTTCAGTGTCGACTTCACGCGGAGAGAGAAGACAATGGCCTGACGGGCTTGAAGCAGTTCGCCGAAACCATGGCACAACGTGTGGCGGAGGCAAATGAGTTTTATGCAGCCGTGATTCCCAGCAACATTCCCGATGCCGAGCAAATGATTTGTCGCCAAGGGTATGCCGGATTGCTGTGGACCAAGCAATTCTACCATTACGTCGTCGACGACTGGCTCAAGGGCGATCCCCACGGAAAGCCGGCAGGACAAAGCAGACTGAACGGTCGGAATTCTGATTGGAAGCATCTCTTTGCGCGGGACATTCTCTCCATGCCTGATAAGTGGGAATACCCGTGGTTTGCTGCGTGGGATACGGCTTTTCACATGATTCCTTTCGCGACGATCGATCCAGATTTCACCAAGGATCAATTGCTGTTGTTGTTGCGCGAATGGTACATGCATCCGAATGGACAGCTGCCGGCTTACGAGTGGAATTTTTCTGATGTGAACCCGCCCGTGCATGCCGGTGCGGTGTGGCGAGTCTACAAAATTGCCGATGCGAAAGGAAAGCGCGATGTGGCATTTTTGGAGCGCGCTTTTCAAAAACTCTTGATCAACTTCACCTGGTGGGTCAATCGCAAGGATACCGAAGGTCGACACGTCTTTGGCGGCGGCTTCCTCGGACTTGACAACATTGGTGTCTTCGATCGCTCCCATGCGCTGCCTGGTGGCGGACATTTGCACCAAGCGGATGGCACGGCCTGGATGGCGTATTACTGTCTTTCCATGCTTTCCATGGCGCTCGAACTAGCGACGCACAATCCTGCTTATGAAGACATTGCCTCAAAATTTTTCGAGCACTACGTCAACATCACCGATGCCATCAATAGCCTCGGCGGCACAGGGCTTTGGGATGAGAAAGATGGCTTTTATTACGATCAGCTCATCATCAATCACGAGCAACCGATCCCGCTACGCATTCGTTCCCTCGTCGGGCTTCTGCCACTTTGTGCGGTGACGGTGCTCAAGCAAAAAACCATCGACGCTCTACCAGGCTTCCGCAAACGACTCGATTGGTTTTTGAGCAATCGACCCGACCTGCTGAAATACATTCGCGTGCGACGCGCCAAAGGTGCCAAAAATCCCGGTCGTTGCCTCTTGGCTTTGCCGACAGAAGAACGCTTGCGAAAAACTCTCGAAAGAATGTTTTCTGAGGAAGAATTCCTTTCCCCTTTTGGCATCCGGTCGATGAGCAAAATTCATGAAAAACAACCCTTCGTGTTTGAGCACGGTGGCAACCGTAATGAGGTGCGCTACACGCCGGGAGAGTCGAATACCGACATGTTTGGCGGCAATTCCAATTGGCGTGGCCCCATTTGGTTTCCGACCAATTTTCTCATCATCGAGGCGCTGGAGCGCTATCATTATTTCTACGGTGATTCCTTCCTCGTCGAATATCCGACGGGATCGGGCCAGCAAAAAACATTGATCGAAGTAGCCATGGATCTCTGCGATCGATTGATTTCGCTGTTTGTTCCCAACGAAGAAGGCTACCGCCCCTGTTTCGGCGATGCCCCGCGCTACACGGATGCCCCCGATTGGCAAAACTTGCTGCTTTTCCACGAATATTTCCACGGCGAAACGGGCGAAGGACTGGGTGCTTCTCACCAAACGGGATGGACTGCTTTGGTGGTGCGTTTGGTGCGCGAACGTCGAGAAAAACTTGCCATGCTCTGCGCCGAGATGCAGTACAATGATCAAAAAATGTGAGAGACAAAATCGCGTGCAGTGCTAGAGTTGCCACTTAAACCCGCAACCGCATGAGATCTTTTCACATTGGGCGCAACAGCTACCGCACATCTCTGAAAATCATCATAGGCTTGCAGCTGATCAGCCATTCCGCGCAGGCGCTGGTTAGCAGCTACGGGGGAACAAATGTCTTCAATGGGGTCTACATCAACGATGCCATCGGCGCGGATGCCTTTTATCAAAACGGTTTTTTCGGGCAAAATGCCATCGTCGCCAACATCGAGGCGGGCCTCGTTTGGAATGGGCACGAGGCTCTCCAAGGGCGCGTCTCCCAGCAAATCTTCGATCCCTCGATCACCGGTCAAGTCGATTGGCACGCGACAATGGTCGGTCAAGCGATTGCCGGAAATGGCCAATACACCTACCAAGACGGCATCGCTCCGCAGGCTCAATTGTGGTCGGGAGCCATCGCCACCAACTGGGTGCCTGAAAGTGGCGACTATTCCAATTCCTTCAACATTAGTACTCTGAGCCTGATTCATCCCTACAAGACCGCCATGATTTCTGGCATCAATGGGGTCCGCGCGGATGTTTTCAACAGTAGCTGGGGATTTAGTGATCCCACAGGCAGCGATGACTTCACGGTGGCGCTTGATGGAATGATGCGGAGCAGCGGTGTGATTGGCGTTTTTTCCGCAGGAAATTCGGGGCCCTCAGCAAACACCGTGGGTGGTCCCGGGAGTGGATACAACGGCATCACCGTGGGAGCTCTCACCAACACATCGACGCGCCCGATCTATGATCAAATCGCTGATTTTTCCAGCCGCGGTGGCAGTGACGCGTTCAATCCCGTGACGAATCAAACCGTCGCTGGCATCCGCGCCACGGTCGACATCGTCGCTCCCGGCGACAACCTCACACTGGCTTTTTATGGTGGTGTCACCGGGGGCCACATCTCGGGCACCGATTCTACCAATGGTTCAGGACAATTTTACATTCCCAACATGGCGGGCACCAGCTTTTCTGCACCCATCGTGGCCGGGGCTGCCGCACTGATGGTCGATGCAGGAAAACTGTATGGCATCGAGGAAATGACAAATGCGCTCGTCATTAAAGCGACTATGATGGCATCCGCCACCCCGACACAGGGTTGGAACAATGGTCAATTCACCGACAGCAACCAGGTCATCCGCACCACTCAAGCGCTTGATTATGCTGCAGGGGCTGGTGCTCTGAACTTGGATAATGCTCATCAGATCTACCTCGGAAATTCTCAGTTGATCGGACAGTCGATGTATTTTTCCTCTACTACCAACACCATGGGCATCGAAGGTGTGGTTGGTGGCAACGACCTCGCAGCGAGCGGATGGGATTACGGGCAAATCCAAGGTGGTGCCAATCTTTACACTCTGGCCGGCACCATGCAGGCAGGAACGCAATTTTCCGCAGTGCTGACTTGGTATGCCGCGCGCGGATTCAATGTGGCACTCGACTCGGTGTCCGATGACGCACTGAGCAATCTTTCGTTAGAGCTGTGGTTGCTCGATCAAGTCGCGGGCGATCGCTTAGTCGGTCGCTCCGAAGCCCCATGGAGTTCGAGTGAAATGTTGCGTTTCGCCATTGGGGAAACGGGAGAATACCAGATGCGCGTGGTTTGGGATGGTTTTACGTATCAGGCAAGTCCAAGCACTCCCACACTCACCGAATATGCTCTTGCTTGGTCTTTTGACAACTCATCGCTCATTGCTGCCATTCCAGAAACCAGTAGTGCATCCCTGACCATCTGGGCTTCCCTCTTTGCGTTACGGCGGCGGCGTCCCAGCCGTCAGACTGTCAGCTAACAACTCATTTTTCGATTGTCATCCTCTGGAGATTTCGACATGTTGGCAAAGTTATGGAATTACTCGTTGCCACACTGTGCGATACTGCTGTCGAAAACCAAGGGAAGCTCAATGTCCTCGGAGCCTTCGATGCGATTGTCGCGCAATCTTTCCCCGCCGGCTTTGCTTTCAATTTGGCATTGCGCTTCAGCTTTACTGCTGCCGATCATGGGAGCCACAAATTCTCGATTTTGCTCGTCGATGAATCCGAAGCCCCCGCTGACACCAAACAAGATGAAGCTGATCTTCAAGTCAACATGCCCGAGGGCACGCCGGGTTTTTCCACGCAGAATCAAATCATTCCGCTCCAAGGCTCGGTCGCCAAAGCTGGCTTCTATCATTTCGCCATTCGTTACGACGGCAAAGTGCTCGCCCGCGTGCCACTTCGCGTGGTGAATCAAGCGGAACTTGCTGCGAAGGCATAATCCTCTCCGATTGTCGAAATATCCGATGCCATCTCATTCCGTCAGCGACGGGGCTTTGAGATGGCATCAGCTTTTTGCGGGGAAATGTTTCTCCAAAAAATCGCGCACGACACGTTGAAACAATTCGGGCTGCTCCCATGGCACGCGATGACCCGCCGCAGTCACCACAACAGCTTCCGCAGCGGGCCATGAAGCACAAACGCGCTCAGCAATACGACAAAACTTTTCGTCGCGCTCTCCTGTCATCCAACAGACTGGCAATGGGATCTCAGGCAATCGGGGCCACAAGGACTCCTGCGCACCGAGTGACCATTCCAAAAAACTCCGGGCAATTTCTTTGCGCCGCAACCGCAATGGCGTGCGATCGATGAAGCCCGCGGTCATGGTCATGGAGTGCTGAAAGATCGACTGCGCTTGCCATTGTTCCAAAAACGGCTGCCAATCGCCTTGATGACATTTTACCGACCAGTCGGCATCTATTTTCCGCCGCTCACTTCGCTCCTCTTCTGTTTCGAGTCCTGGATGAGCTGCTATGATCAACGCAGCATCCCAGGGAGAATTTTCCGCCAGTAGCGCATGTAGCGCCAAGCGACCTCCCATGGAATAACCGATGACAATTTTCCGACCCTTCACCGCCGCCGCTTCTGCATTGAGCGCCGTTGCAGTATCGGCCAGAGATCGCGGGCAACAATCCAAAAATCGCCACAGATCGACCGCGTGAACATCCACGCCCCACGCTTCCCATTCGTCACGAAATGGCTGCCAATCCGCCGCCGCGCCCACCGCGCCATGAAGACACCAGAGGCCGGTCTTGCCGTCCAAGGTTATTGGAAACGATCCCATTTCTGCCAAAATTCTTGCGTTTGCTGAGCATCCGGCCGCACTTCCAGCACGGTCATTTTTTCGCTTGGTTCAAAGGCATCGAGATCTTCCATCGCCGCGATGCGATGATACACCAAATGCCACTGCGCGGCCCAATGGGCGAAATCGTGCGGATGCTCCTGAATCATCAGCGCACGCGCGCCCGATTGCATTTGTTGCAAGCGCGGCAAACGCTCAAAGATCCGACCGCCGCTGTTATTGATGATGACGAGAACCCGACCCTTTTGCTCAAGAGATGGCAGCAAATAGGGCGCCGCCAAATCATACATGGCCGTCAGATCGCCGACGATGGCCCAAGCGTTTTCCTCAGAGGCCGTTGCTCCCAGCCATGTACTCAACTGCCCGTCGATGCCATTTGCCCCACGATTCGCTCGCACAAGATTGACTGGACGCTGCGTTTGCGCAAACCCATTCCATTCTCGGATCGGTAGACTATTGCCAAGATACAGCGAATCCGCGAGTGTCGTGTATTGAGAAATGGTGCGAATCCACGCGGGCTCACTCTCCGGCAGCGATTCCAATACTTCCTCTATTTGCGCCGCACGTCGGGCTGTGCGATGGAAAAAATCCAAGGGATCGCCGATGCGCTGCTGATGGCCGAGCGACTTGATCACACGATGCACAGGCCCCATGATCACTCCGCTTTCTCGAGCCAAACCCGTAAATCCCGTGCGTGTCACCGACCACACCTGCGTCTCAGGCATCTGCTCCAAATCCCGCCAAAACCGACCAGTCGGCACATCGCCTAAACGGAGGATTTTTCGCGGTGGTGTCTGACGCAGCAAGCGATCCCCATCGGGCAAAGAGAGGTGCGTTAGCGCCTCGCGCAAGCCGCTGGTTGCATCGGCCAGCACGGGCACGCGGATGGCATCGAGGAAATGCCATACTTCCTCTTGCTCCTCGGGTTCAAGCCCCCCAAGAATCACCACCAATCCCTGATCGAGATCTTCCCGTAACCAACGAGCCAACCCTGCTACTGCCACCGGTGCGATCGCGGGGTCGGGCTCGCTCACGAAATCGCCGAAGTCACAGGGCTCGATGTGAAATTCTTCTTCTAGTTCGACATTTTCGTGCCATGGTGCGCGCCGCGACCACCCCGACCACGCTCCGCTCGCTGCGTAGGGTCCAAAAAGTCCAATCTGTTCAATCGCCTGAGGCGCTCCCGTGCCACGGAAACAAGAGGGTCGGTCTGCGGTGATCGCCACTAGCGGACGCGCTTGATAGTGCGCCTCAATCATGGCTGGCAACAATTCCGCAGCTGCTGTGCCGCTGGTGGTCACAACGGCGCAGGGTGCTTGCGTATGCATGCAGCGTCCCAGCGCAAAAAATCCTGCACAACGTTCTTCAAAATGCCGCCAAATTTTGACCAATCCAGCATTTTCCGCTTGTGCTAAGACTTCCACCAACGCTGCATTGCGCGCACCGGCACACACCACAAATTCCCGCACTCCTTGACGGTAGGCATCACGAATGGTTTGCAAGGCACGAGCGAAAGTTTCCACGCCCTTGATGTAGCATTCCTCGCTCATCCCGACAAGCTCCGATGACCATGATGGATCGCACTCTGACGTCGCAACGCATGCTGGAAGAATCGAAGAGATTTTTCGCTCACCATGCACCTATGCTTGCCAAAAGCCATCCTTTGTGCACGATGAACGCAGGAACTTTCCTATGAGTTTGCTCGATTCCTCACTCGCACTTCACGAAAAAGCCCTCCACTTGCTGGACGCTGCGGGCTATGAAACGATCGAGCAAGTGGCGCAAGCTGAACCGGAATCGCTGCGAGATCGTCTCATGGAGGTCAATCTCGACCAAAGAATTTTCAAAAAGCTTCCCAGCTTGAGGCTGATCGAAGATTGGATTGATCAAGCTCAGGCTCATCTGCGAGGGGAAAGCATCACCGATGAACACAAGGCGGCAGATGCCACGGAAACTGATGCCCATGCCCCCATCGTCAATTTTGAATATGATCCTGAAGTACAAGAAATGATCAGCATGGCACCTCTTGCGCTTCCTTTGCCAGGACATTTGCTTGCGCAAAAAAACGTGCCCGTGAGCGAAATCCCCGAAGCCATCTTGCTCACTTCCGCACGTGGTGATGTGTCGATTCGTGTGAGCACCAACTCCCCCGAGAAACCGAAAGAAAAAGAGGTCAAGGTCATCAAAACGCCCGTTAGCACTGCGGGCTATGTCAACACGATCTCTTTCGGTACAAAAAGAGAAGAAGTAGATCCTTCGCGCTTTCGTTCGATTGAAGAATTTCAGTCTCCCGAAAGCAAAAGCCAGAAAATCGACTACAAAGCGCAAGCGGAAGAGCGCATGCGCATTCTTCGAGCAGCTCTTCCTGAAACCAATCATGGCGTCGATCCTGAGTCTCGTCGCTACGTTCGCGGGGTCCTACACACTCATCCCAAAACCTTGTGGTGGGGTGCATTTTTTACGCTTTTATGCCACTTTTTCATTCCCGCAGGAATCTTTTCGGCCTTCGCGCTTCTCGCCAAAGACCAAGGGGTTTCTGTTTTTCAATGGGTCCCCAATTGGTTCATAGGAATCCCGATTTGCGTTTTTGTCTTCGGCATTTTTTATCTTACGATCAGTTACTCCTGCAATTGCCGCATTTGTGGCCAAAAATGCTTCGTCCCACGCAATTGTTTGAAAAATCGTAAGGCGCACCACATTCCCGTGCTAGGTTATATTTTTGCTGTCGCTTTGCACATGATGCTGTTCCGCTGGTTCCGCTGCGCCTATTGCGGCACCCCCATCCGACTGAAACAATAGTGCTTACTGCCGATCTCGGCTATCGATCCCAATTGTTACGGGACCATCGTTGCACAGTGTGATTTGCATGTCGGCACCAAACTTCCCTTGTTTCACTGGTCGACTCGTCAACTGCGCAAGCTTTGCACAACATTGCTCATACATCGGCTCCGCATGCGAAGGCAATGCCGCGCGGAGGAATGACGGTCGATGGCCTTTTTTGGTGGACGCATGCAAGGTGAACTGACTCACGACCAACAATTCACCCTCGATGTCCATCACGCTGCGATTCATTTTTCCTTCGTCATCCGCAAACAATCGCATTGCTGCAATTTTTCCTGATAGCCAGTCGATGTCTTGCTCGGTGTCTTCGTGTTCGATGCCAATCAGCACCAACAACCCTCGGCCCATACGACTCCACTCGCGGTCGTCGATCATGACCACAGCATGGCTCACTCGTTGAATCAATGCGCGCATACCGCAGACAAAATTCACAGCACGCCGGTGTCACGCAAAATCTTCAAGATCCTTCGACGCTCGGATGCTTTGATGTCAGCATACGCATCGGCAACCGCGGGCTTTTCTAACAAATTTTTGATTTTCTCGGTCACGCGCCGACGTATGGCATCGGGCAGCGACCGATAGGCCTCGGAATACATCATGTAAGAGCAGCGATTTTTAAAAATCCGCGTATGGCATTGGAAGTCGGCAAGACTATCGCCATTCGCGGCTTGAGGCACCAGGGCAGTCCATGCTTTCTGAAATGCCTCATGGCCCGTGACGCCATCATCTCCCAGTGAGGCCTCACCGCGGAATAAAAACCAATCGACGATGCGTTGCGCTGCCTGCTCTGCCACTCGTCCCGCTGAACCCATATCGGGATCGTCATCGGGCGCGATGGACAGACTCAAAAATCGCGCGCGCTCATAGTTCATCCGCGCCGCCGTCATCAGATTGTGCGCATGACATTGATGCTCTAAAACCAACAAAGCGATGACATCGCTGGTGTCGCACGGATACAATTCCGTCGGCACACGTTTTTTTACATCGCGCAGCTCCGAGAACATTGGCTTCGCTGTTTTTTCCGCAACAAAGGTCTGATTGCCCAAGTGGGGTAAGGCAATGGAACCGGTCACATAGTAGCCGCCCCAGCGCTTGGCAATGGGCGTATCATGCATGACCAATTCGGATCCAAGTTGAAGCAAGGGCTGCCCCGTTTCGTCGGGAAACACCGAGCGCACCAAAAGACCTGGCACATGCTCGGTCCGGCCCGTGCCATGGCAGGAAAGGCAATCACTGGTATCGCGCTCGACGCGCACGGTTTGCGCGGCTCGATTCCAATCGATCAAGTAAAACACGGGACCAAGCTGCGAATCGTGAATGATGACTTCCACCATGCCACCGGGCACATAACCGACATAACAATCGAGAGAAAAATACAAGGCCCGTGGATTTCCGGGATGGATCAGCGCATTTTGTTTGCTGGTTTTCGAGTAGACCAAAATCTGAGATTCTTGCGGCACGCCGAGCGCTCGAAGAATTTCTTGCAACCGCGCCACATCGGTTTTCCCACGCAAGGAACTTGGATCGCGCTGCCATTTCTCTGCCAAGCCCGCAAGACGATCACGAGACGCGCGATCGGCATAGCGGATGGGCGGCAAATCCCATAGGTCAACCTGCGCGATCGCGCTCAGGATACTCGCACACCAAAGGATCGCGATTTTTCGCATAAATGATACTGATCAAAAAATCATCGTCGCACTCGGCACGATCTGCGATTTTTCTCGCAGAAATTGCTCACCACTTTTGCAATTGTTGGATGAACTGAGAAAATTGTTTCACCCCCGCCTGCAAGTCGTCGATGCGAATGAACTCGTCCTCTTTGTGCGCTTGCTCGATCGATCCCGGCCCGAGACATACCGACGGAATGCCGCCTTGGCTCAAATGCGCAGCATCAGAAAACCACGGTGCGACGACACACTCCGTTTCCGGCCTTGAGGCGAGCAGGCACTGAATGTAAGGATTTTCCCGATCCGTTTCCATCGGTGGGTTTTCGTGCGTGTTCACCATGGTCAAGGGCAATCCCAGTTCTTGAATCGTACTTGCTAACAAATGCTCCGCCCCACCAGCGGCTGTCAGCGCCGGGGTGATGCGGATGTCGAGCTGTGCCTGGGCGAAATCCGGTACGATATTGGCCCGTGTGCCGCCTTGGAAGATGCCGATGTTCATGGTCGATTTTCCCAACAGCGGATGCGTGTAACTCGCCAGTCGCGGTTGCAAGGTTTTTTCTAACACATCCAAGGCGCGCGCCAATTTCATTACAGCGTTGTCGCCTTGTTCTGGCATCGAGCTATGGCAGGCTTTGCCTTTTGCCACCACAGTCGACCACAAGGATCCTTTGGTCGCTGTGACGATCTGTTGCGATGTAGGCTCACCAGCAATCGCAAATTGGTAATGCGCGCCGTGATGCTGAGCAAAGTGCTTCGAACCCCACTGCCCAGATTCTTCTCCCATGAAAGCCACGAAATCGATGGCTACAGGCGATTTCGCGAGCAAGGGAAGATTTTCCTTCAGCGCCCACAACATCGCCGCCATCGGGCCTTTGGTGTCGGACGCCCCCCGACCTGTAATCGTGCCGTTGACCAGGTGTCCGCCGAAAGCCTCTACCGTCATGTTGTCGATACCAACAGTATCGAGATGCGGCCCAAAAAGCACACGCGGCCTTCCATCCATCGGCGCCCAGCGAGCAATCAAATTCGGACGATTGGGCCGAATCTCCTCCAGCTCGACGCTAGCCCCCCATTGCTGCAACCACGCGGCCAAACTTTCGGCCAATGTTTTTTCCCCACCTCCTTCGATGGTCGAGGCATCATCGGGATTGACCGAATTGATGCGAATGAGTGCTTGGGTCAGTTCGACAACGGAAGAGTACATGACGGGATGGGGATGATGGTGAGTGATGCAGCAACATGACTGACAAAATTTCCGACGACAACCGGAAAATCATGCCGGCACCGGAACTTGTTCGATGATTTCTGCCATGATGCTGCGACCTGTCGCACCCGAGTAGCGCGCATCCGGACTGAGAACGAGACGATGCGCCACCACGTCCGCAGCCAGCTCTTGAATGGTCTCGGGCACGACAAAGTCGCGCGACTCCAGTAGGGACAATGCCTGCGCCATTTTCATCAAAGCCAGTGAAGCCCGTGGACTCGCCGCCAATTGCAAATCTTTCCGCTGTCGCGTGGCCGCCACGAGTCGCACGGTGTAATGCTGCAGCTCTTCACTGACACGCACTTGCGTTACATCTTTCATCAATCGCAACAATTCCTCACGCGTTACCACAGGCCGCAATGCCTCAACCGGATGTTGCTCGCGCTGATCTTGCAAAATGCGCACTTCTTCCTGCTCGGTCACATACCCCAATTGGCATTGCAGGGCAAATCGATCCATCTGCGCTTCGGGCAGTGGATAGGTACCACGAAATTCGATGGGATTTTGCGTCGCAATCACAAAAAATAACTCGCCCAGCCGATAGCGTTGGCCGTCGATCGTCACCTGCCCTTCAGCCATGGCTTCTAACAAGGCGCTCTGCACCCGTGGCGATGCGCGATTGATCTCATCGGCTAACATCAAGTCAGTAAAAACAGGCCCTTCTTGAAATCGGAAACTCGCATTCGACGGATCAAACACAGACACACCCAGGATATCGGACGGCAACAGATCAGGCGTAAACTGCACGCGCTGGAAACGCGCGCCATCGATGGAATGCGCCAGTGCTTTCGCAAGGGTCGTCTTGCCGGTACCTGGGACGTCTTCTAGTAAGCAATGCCCACCAGAAAAAAGACAAGCGAGTATGCGCCGTATCGTCGCGGCCTGTCCGTGAATGACGGATTGCAATTGTTGTTCCAGTCGCTGCGCTGCGTCAAATGAGGGCTGCATGAGTTCTTTGTTTTCTTGCATTCACCATGCCCTAGCTGACGATGAAGATCAAGGGATGAATGCTCATTTGATGCGGATGGTACGTCTGTGGGCAATGAATGGAGCTGCATGACAGAAATGGCATGATGCAGATAGATTGGTGGGTGCTGCTTCGTATCTGGACACGTGTCTGTTTCATCCACCATTTCCCTGCGTCGAATCGCTCCGCACATCAGCTGGCTATGGCTGTTGATGTTCGCTTGGGCAGAGGCGGCGGGAAATTTTTCGATTGTCACCTACGGCGCCAAAGCAGATGGCGTGACGTTGAATAGCGGTTTTATCCAAAAAGCCATCGACGCCGCCGCAGCCGCTGGCGGAGGCACTGTGATTGTTCCTCCTGGGCGCTTTCTCACAGGCTCGTTTGCATTGCGTAGCTCCGTCACACTGCATTTGCAGAAAGGCGCTGTCTTGCTCGGTAGCACCAACCGCATGCACTACCGAAAAATCAATTTTCATGGTCTTATCCTCGCCCACAACCAACGCAATATCGCTATCACAGGCGAAGGCATCATCGACGGGCAAGGCGTTGAGCTCGATCAAAATACAAGGAAACTTCATAAAGAAGGAAAGCTCCCCAGCGACAATGAAGCAGAACGACCGACGATCATTCACTTTCGCAAGTGCGACCAAGTTCATGTTCGCCAAGTGACCTTACTGCAAAGCGCATGCTGGGTTCAACTCTATCGCGAGTGCACGAATGTGCTGATCGAAAACATCAAAGTGCGCTCCTGTGCTGCTATCACCAATGATGGTATCGATATCGATAGTTGCTCGAATGTCGTCATACGGGGCTGTGATATCGATTCCGAAGACGATGGCATTTGTCTCAAATCTGGTCCTCGCCCCTGCGAAAATGTATTGATCGAACATTGTCGAGTGCGCTCCAGTTGCAATGCGTTCAAACTCGGCACTGCCTCGAACAAAGGATTTCGCAACATCGTCTGTCGGCACTTGGAAATTTACGATACATATTTATCAGGCATTGCGTTAGAAATGGTCGACGGTGGCATTTTAGAAAACATCTCGATCTCCCACGTGCGCATGAAGACCACCAACAACCCGCTCTTCATCCGACTCGGTCATCGCAATGCTCCAGGTCCCGTTGGCACTTTGCAGCAGGTGACCATCAGTGATGTGGTGGCGGAAATCCCGAATCGTCGACGCAGTGAAATGAATCGATTTCCCTCTTACTGGCGACATCTTTGCACAACCCTCATCACGGGTTCGATCACCGGCTTGCCCGGTCATCCTGTGCGCGGCATTACCTTGCGCAACATCGACATCACCTACGGCGGCATCGGTGATCAATCTTTGCCAGGGCATCAGTTGTTAGAAAATCTCACCAAGATTCCCGAATGTGCGAAAAATTACCCAGAGTCCAAAATGTTCGGCGTGCTTCCTGCATGGGGGCTTTACTGTCGCCACGTCGAAGATCTGACCATGGAACATGTGAGATTTCGGGTGTCGGGCAAAGACTACCGTACGGCGCTGTTGTTCGATGACGTCAAGACCCTACGACTCCAAGACTGTGAGGTCGCGTCGGTGGGTCGCGAGCCATTGGTGGTATTGCACGATGTGCATGATGCTCGACTTCGTCACATCAAGGCCCCTACTGCTTCTCTGCGCGCAGTCGATCAACGCGGGAAAAATGCAGACGTACACATAAAGCCCTAACGGCTGCCGAAAATCGCCGAGCCGATGCGTACATGCGTGGCACCTTCTTCGATCGCCACTTCGTAATCACCACTCATTCCCATGCTCAAATACGGCAGTGGTTCACCGTCTCTCTGCCCAAGCTCATCACGCAGCTGACGCAGTGCCGCAAACCATGGTCGAGCTTTTTCGGGATCATCGACAGCTGGCGGCACTGTCATCAGACCGATAATTTCCAAGCGATCCAAGGCCATGAGAGCGGTCCATTGCTCGCGCAATTCTGCTGCGGAAAAACCTGTTTTGGTTTCTTCCTCGGCATGGTTGACTTGCAAAAACACTTTCGGGAAAAGCCCCAAATCTCTCGCCACTTCATTCGTATATTGCGCCAGCCGCAGGGAATCGATGCTGTGCACCATCGCAAAAAGGGGCAACACCTTACGAACCTTATTGCGCTGAAGTTGTCCAATGTAATGCCATCGCAAAGAGGAAGGCAATAAGGGGATTTTGCTTTCCGCCTCCTGCAATCGATTTTCCCCAACATCCAACTGCCCCGCGTCCACCGCTTCGCGAACGCGGTCCGCAGAAAATGTTTTGGTCACTGCAATGAGAGTCACATCATTCGCATCACGCCCCGAGCGTGCACACGCTGCTGCCATGCGCGAGCGAATTTCTTGCAACTGTTGCGCCACGGAACTCATTGACGATTTGCTGTTTTTTTCGATTCATTCTGCTCAGCAACCTGATGCAAGGCAGCAAGATCTGACAAGATCGCTAGACTCTCCCGCTTGATGGGATCCATGCCACTAGGCCATTTCGGTGTATCATCCAGCTCGGCTGTTTCGTCCTTCGCTTTGCGCATGTATTTCTCATCTTCTTGCGATGGATCATAACTTGCCAATGGACGGTTGGCATCGACGTCAGCGAGTGACAATTTGAAAAACTTCATCGTCTGCTGATCTTTTTGCTTCATCGCCGCATAACGCTCCTTGCGCTCTTGATTGCGCGCCTTACGTTTCACGTCGGATTGAGTGATTTCCTCATCGCGCTTCGCTTTGTTCAGACTCTCCTGATTTTCCTGCATGCGCTTTTTCATTTCCGCCATGTCCTCCATGGTGTAGCCGAAGTCTTTGTCTTGCTTAACGCGTGCAGCACTTGATTCCAGCAATCGCGGAACAAACAATTTTTTGCGATCCAATGGCTGAAAGTCTTTGGCTTTACGAATCTGATCAAATTCCAATTTGTTTTCCAAAAACGCCTCCCCAATTTCCATGCCATCGAGCAAACTTGGCAAGACAATGTCGGATTTCACACCTTGCAGTTGCGTTGAATCACCCGAAGGACGATAGAATTTTTGCAAGGTGACTTTCACTGTCCCAGCGCGATCGCGTCGCGCGAAGAATGGCATCATGCGGCCGACGTCCATCAATTGCTGCACCGTGCCTTTGCCGAAGCTCGAGGAATCGCCCACGATCACAGCGCGATTATGATCTTGCAAAGCACCTGCCAGAATCTCACTTGCAGATGCGCTGGTCTTATCAATCATCACCACCATGGGTCCTTTGTACATGGGCTCTGTCGCATCGGACTCTTTGACTTCAATCTGACCAAGCTCCGTCTTGACTTGTACCACTGGTCCGCTCTTGATAAAAAATCCCGTGATTTTGCGGACTTCATCCAATGAGCCACCGCCATTGCCCCGTAGATCAATGACCAGACCATCAATTTTTTCTTCCATCAAACGATACAAGAGCTTTTCCAGATCGTTGGCGCAGCTCGCTTCTTGATGATCGAAGTCCATGTAGAAGGAAGGCAAAGTGATCCAACCGAGACGTCGTGTCACACCTTGTTCGTCTTTCCGCTCAATCAACTCTGCACTCGCCTGCTCATCCTTCATCTCCACTTTACCCCGCTTGATGACAATGAATTTGGTCTCTCCAGGTGCGCCACCCGCTGGTTCGACTTTCAAGCGTACCGACGTATCCTCTTTGCCGCGGATCAAATCGACCACTTTGTCAATTTTCATGAACATGATGTCGGTCACCTCACCCGTATTAAGCGAGTCAACTCCGACAATCCGATCATTCAATTTCAGATCACCTTGTTTGTCTGCCGGACCACCTACCACAATGCCTTTAATCACCGTCGCGCCATCTTCTTCTCCTTGCAATTGCGCGCCAATGCCGACCAGCTGATTTTTCATGCTGTCTTTGAAGCGAGCGATTTCGCGATATCCCATGTATTCTGTATGCGGATCAAATGTCTTTGTGACCGCTACGAGAAATGCTGTAGCCATATCATCTTGATCCGACTCGGTAATGCTATGGAGCAGTCTTTCATAGCGCAAACGCACTTTTTCGATTGCTGGCTTTTCTTTTCCTAACGGATTTTCTTTGCCCTGTTCTTGAGCAAGGCGTGTGATGGTCTCGCGTCGCAAGGTCTCGCTGAGTACGGCTTCTTTTACCGAGGCACGCCACAAGTTCTGCCACTCCGTACGATCCTTGGGCCAGGGAGAATTTTTGCGACTGCGCTCGATCGATTCATCCTTGGTGAAATCCATCTCTTCTTTCAGCACCTCATTGATCAAGGCATGGGATTCCTTGGCTCGCTCGATGTAGGTATGAAAAACATCTTCTGCGGCAATCGTTGCACTTTTCCTCAACAGCATTTCATGCAAGCGTGGGCCGTAATCTTCTTGGAAGCGCTTGACGTCTGATTGCAAAAAATACATGCGTCGCGGATCGAGGTCGCGCAAGTAGGTATCGAGAAATTTTTCACTGAGCTCTTGATTCCATCGCGCGCGCGAGTAGTGCGTATTTTGCAACAATATCGCAACTTGTCGCCCCACTTCATTGAAATCTGTGGGCTGCTCTGCATGCAGCGAACAGCTGGTTGCCAAAGCAAGTGCTGTTGCGGCACAATATCGACGAAGGAGAGAAAGTTTCATAGGCGATCAAGGGATCTTTTACGTGAGACAATGTG
>JBDLWB010000183.1:0-9541 GCA_039804425.1 Verrucomicrobiota bacterium | reverse complement strand
ACATCGGCATCGAGGCTGTGCAAAGCATTGGCTACGCTGCGCAAGTTGCCTGCTCCATAATCAATCAATACGGTGGCGGACATGGATGGTTAGAGAGCTTCTTTGGTCGATGGCACACCTTTCACGCGCGGGTCAATGGCGATCGCGTTGCGAAGAGCTCGCGCGATACCTTTGAATATGGCTTCGGCAATGTGATGACCGTCGCGCCCGTAAAGCAGCTCTACGTGCAAATTGCAACGTAAGTTGCTGGCCAAGGCGCGGCAAAACTCCTCGGTTAAGGTAAGGGGAAAATTCGGTGCTGAAGCCGTATTCGGTGGCATGCGAAACTCCAAATGCGGGCGATTGGAAAGATCAATGACCACTCGGGCCAACGTTTCATCCATAGGCAAATAGGCGTGCCCGTAACGCGAAATGCTTTGTTTGGAACCAAGAGCTTCACGCAGAGCGTCACCCAAGACAATCGCCGTATCTTCGACGGTGTGATGAGCGTCGATGTGCAAATCCCCGATGGTTTTGACCTGCAAATCAATCAGGCTATGTCGCGCGAAAAGAGTCAGCATGTGATCAAAAAATCCCACACCGGTATCAATCGTAGAATTTCCCGAACCGTCGAGATCAAGGGACAAACGAATGTCCGTCTCAGCAGTTTTGCGTGTTTGAGTGGATGTGCGTGACATAGGAGTAGTGGCAATGAACTCCTTGCTGCGAGAGCAAGTGCCTCCACTATGACAGGAATCTTCTTCATGGCAAGCCCTGAGCGCAACGGGGTGATGGGGCAGTTTGGAAGAAAAGACTTTCGTATTAGCCGATGCGCGTTATGATGTGCCCCAATCCTTTTCTTTCATCGTGATCAGCATCGCAATAACTAGTCAAAAAGGCGGAGTCGGCAAAACGACTGTGGCGATCAATCTCGCTCACGCATTTGCACGTGCGGGCGTGCGCACCTTGCTCGTAGACGCCGATCCGCAGGGCTCGGTGGGTCTTTCCTTGACGCGGCAATCGCGTGTTTTGCCAGGATTTTACGACTTTTTAGAGGATCCTAGCATCGAGGTAGAAAAATTGATTGTGCCGACGCGGATGCCGACGTTTTCCTTGGTTGCGGCTGGGCAGGCAAGCAACTATGAGGCGGGTGGAGGCATTGCTGGCGCTCATCTGGCTCGGAGTCGCACTTTCATGAGGGCTGTTGCGGCTCGCGGCTATCAAGTTTGTTTGATGGATACAGCGGCAGGCTTGTTTGGAGTGACTGCGGATGTGATTGCGTGTTCACATGCCGTGATGATTCCGCAGCAAGCCGAACCGTTGGGTGTTCGTTCGGTACCCAAAATGCTCGAAGGGCTTAATCGGATTCGTCTCTTGAATCCTAATTTGTTGGTTTTAGGAGTTGCGCTAACGATGGTGCAGCAGGATTTGGCTGAAAGTCGAGAAGCCGCGATGGCGTTGCGGCAGCTATTGCCTCAGGGCATGGTATTTCAGACCATGGTGCCGCGTGATGGGATTTTTGTGCGAGCATCGGCCAAAGGCTTGCCAGTAGGTGCTATGGAAGATGGAGCTGGAGCACAAATGGTATTCGATGCACTGCGTGCGGAGATCGAGACCAAATGGGAGCAATCGAACGTTCGTGCCTAATGGATCCTGTGCAACCATGGGTGGATGCGGAAGAGATGCGGCGACTTGCTGAGGCGCTGATGGCATCGCCGACTGTCATTCCAAAGACCATGGCTGAAGTTGGCTACAGTCAAGAGTTTGAAGGATATGCAGGAGACGCTCCGACAGTCACAGTTGGCCATAAATTGCTTGATCCAGTTGTTGCTGCGATCGTTGAGCCTGCAGTTCGCTCTGAACCAACTCAACCGATGCGGGTGGATCCATTGACTTTCGTGAAAGCACCTTATGCACCACGTTTGCGGCAGTATGTGGAGTGGGTATGTTCTCGTGAGCCCGTATTAGGCATGTTCCTTTTGAATCATGATGGCACGATTGTTTATGACAGCGGTGATCATGCTCGGTATCACTTCATGGCGCGCAGCCTTGCACAAGCGGCGCAGCGTCAACAACTTGCGCATGCGCAAATGAAAATTGGCGCAGGTGATTTATTGGAAGTGATCCCAGTGGATGTGGAAGTGGGGCAATGGGTGGTAGGTTTGATCATGAATCGATCATTGACCGATGGTGATGTCGTGATTCTTTGCCAGTCGTTGCAGCAAGTTTTTGTAAGAACGGTTTAGTCGCATTTTTTCATGGCAAAAGTATTGGTAGGTCTTTCGGGTGGTGTGGATAGTGCCGTTGCGGCGGCAACCCTGTTGGAGCAGGGGCATGATGTGGTGGGGGGCTACATGAAAAATTGGATCAACGAAGAAGGGATCCCTGGGGATTGTCCATGGGAGCAAGACATTGAAGATGCGCATGCCGTGGCGAAGCATTTGGGCATTGAATTTCGAGTCATCGACCTGATTGATGCGTATCGTCAGCGCATCGTGGATTACCTCATCGAGGGGTATCGCAGCGGCATCACGCCGAATCCTGATGTATGGTGCAATCGCGAGATGAAATTCGGGGTGTTTTTGGATTACGCATTGTCACAAGGATTTTCTCATGTGGGCACCGGCCACTATGCACGTCGGAGAACTCTCAGCGATGGCAGCGCGGCGATTTTGCGTGGGGCGGATCCGAACAAAGATCAGAGTTATTTTTTGGCGATGATGACGCAGCATCAAACGGCTCATGCGCTTTTTCCCGTTGGTGAAATGCTCAAACCAGAAGTGCGCGCTCTGGCCGAAAGGTTGTCATTGCCCGTCGCGAAGAAAAAAGATAGTCAAGGAATCTGCTTCATTGGCGCGGTGAAAATGAGTGACTTCCTACGTCATTATGTGCCGGATCAACCCGGTGATATTGTTGATACGGAAGGAAAACAAAGAGGAAAGCATCTGGGCTTGCATCTTTATACGCTAGGGCAGCGAAAAGGACATGGAGTTGCGTCGCCACGGGAAGGGATGGCCTATGTGGTGGTGGGGAAAGATGTGCCAAACAATCGACTCATCGTCGGCTGGGATCAGCATGATTCCCCTGGGCTCTATGCGCGCGATTGCTTCGTCGGGTCACTCAATTGGATCAATGAATCACCACCAGGAACGACAATGATGGAAGCTCAGCCACGTTATCGAGCTAAGGCAGAGCCGTGCCGTGTGACACCGCGTGATGATGGCAAGTGCGAGATCCATTTCCTGAGTGCTCAGCGCGCCATTTCGCCTGGGCAGATTTGTGCATTTTATGATGGTGGTCGACTGCTAGGAGGAGGAGTTTTCGAAACGGTTCGATGAGATGACGTCGCTATCTTTCGTTAGCGTGAAGTCGGTGCTAGCAAAGATTTTCCCATTAATTTGCACTGCTAGTCGATGGCTGCCAGCGTAGTAAGTGCGAGTGCTGATAGGCTGAAAAGAAAGTGTTTTTTTGATTTCTCGATGAGAGCCCGTGGGTAGAGCGAGATCTTTCCAGCGAAAGACTTTTGGATGCCACGATCCATTGGCTCTCTGATAGTAGACAACAAGGTCGATTCGCAACGATTGATCATTCGTGGCGGCAGAGACCAGTTCAAGATGGACCTCCAAAGAATCGCCGACGGCAAGCTGATTGCGATCAATCCGAAGCAGCGCATGTTTCAGCACCGGCATGGAAAGCTCATAGAGTGCGAGAGCTCTGGGGTGTCCTTTTTTGAGTAGATTGCGCAGGGCGTGGCGGAGCAATCGCTGGCGCGCTGTGGATGCTCCAGTTAGCCATTTTTGAGCGAAATCGATGACCAGTTCAGGATGATGGCGCGCGATATCATTGAGGTGATTGGCCACGGACTTGCGGACATAAGCAGAGGGGTCATCGATCAATGCCGATAGGATCGTCATCGTTCGTTCAGGCTCTTTGATGAAAAGGGGAAGACGTTTGCCCCATGGTAGTATCGGACGCGAACCTTCACTAGCGAGTCGCCGCACATGTTCATTTTCGTGAGAAGTCCAGTGTTGCACGATCGACATGACTTCATCGGGTTGAGAGAACCAGAGGTGGCGAATGCCAAATTCCGCCGTGAAACGCATCGTGCACTGTGCGAGAAGATCGAGAGCGATGGGCAAATGGTCACCTCCGTTTCTTCCGGCATAATCGGCGATCGGTAAAATGAGCCAGCCTTGGATCCCTAGTTCAGGCGAGGCCTCAGCGCTAGCATAGCCGTGGCAATGCGGATGAAGGCAATTCTGCAACAGAGCGGCGGCTTCGGGGAAAAAGCTGGGAAGCTGCTCTTGCAGAAGAGAGGAAAGGTGGTCACTGCGTGCCATCAGCGAGCGGGAGTTAAGATTTTGCAAAGCGGCAGACACAAATGCTTGACGATCGAAGCCTGGCAAATGCTTGGCGAGCGTTTTGGCGAAGATGGTGATGCTCGTTTGGTTAAAAACATCGCGAATGGGTTCCATCGACGTAGAGCATCAGCGCGATGAAGTTGTTCCGTCAAGTCAGTAAAAAAATCTCGTCACCTTGTTGTTTTCGAGTAGCATGCATGCATGGCGCGAATCCTGATGTGGCTCACTGCAATGAGTGGACTGATCATGCCCTTACAAGCATCGAACGATGTGCCTTTTGATTTTGGGCCAGGTTACTTGACGTTCTACTTGGATAACGATTTATTTGGTAACCGAGATCAGGATTACACCAGCGGTGCTCGGTTATCGTGGATTTCGGGAAATCGCAAAATGCGTGACATTGGTTCGATTCAGCGATTGTTGCGACCATTGACAGGGGACCATCAATCCTTTCGTTCGATTCAGCAATTGACGCGTTTTCAAAATCCCAACGAGGTTTCCTACAATTATGGATTTTCCATGACCCAATTGATGTTCACGCCCGAGGAATTTACGGCGCGGAAGCAACCTGTTGGAGAAAGACGCTATGCAGGATGGAGTGCCCTCGGCTTTTCGCTGCATGCGAAAGATCAGAAAAAGCTGAATACGGTCGAGTTTCTGATCGGGATTACCGGTAAATATTCCTATGCAGAAGATGCGCAAAACTTCATTCACGATGTGAGAAACATCGAGGAGTTTCGTGGTTGGGATGATCAGATTCCGACAGAGGTGACGGCTGATTTATCGTTCTTGCAGAGGCGACGCATTCCTTTTGGGCGTTTTAGTGAAATCCTTAGCGTTGATGGATTCACCGAGTGGGGAGCCCGGCTAGGGACGTTTCGCACGACGGCATTACTCGGTGGAATGATGCGATACGGCTTGTATTTGCCAACGGATTTCAGTGATCCGCGATTAAGTGAGACAGCGTATACCCATAAATTCGTGGATCCCAGTTTTCATCAAGAGCATCCATGGTCCTTGTATTTTCTGAGTGGATTTCGTGGATACGCGATTGCGCATGATGCAACGCTCGACGGGCCATTATTCGCTGGTTTTTCTACAGGCAATACGCGCGAGCCGCTCGTGGGGGAAGTTTATGCAGGCATTGGCTGGCGTCTGCATGCGCTTGAGATCAGCTATGCGCATACTTGGAGAACCGAAGAATATCGTGAGCAGCCAGGCGATGCAAATTTTGGCACCTTTAGCGTGCGCATGGAATTCTAACAGTCATTTCCCATTGCTTGCATGCGCGATTTCCTGCCAACTGACCATCCCGCCTTGGTGCTCGCACCGATGCAGAATGTCACGGATTTACCCTTCATGCGCGTGATTGCGCGGCGCGGCGGACCAAATTGGTTTGTGACAGAATTTTTTCGTGTCCATCCTGCATCCAAACCAGATCGATACATTTTACGGTCGATTCGAGAAAACGAGACGAAGATTCCTATTTTTGCGCAAATCATTGGTTCGGATGCTGAGGCAATGGTCAAAGAAGCAAAGGTTCTGTTGCGAGAAAACATTGCTGGCATCGATTTGAATCTAGGCTGCCCAAGTCCGACAGTGTGTGGAAAAAATGCCGGGGGCGGCTTGCTGCGGCAGCCGCGTGAGGTCGATCGAATGATTGGCGCGCTGCGCGAAGTGATTCCCACACGGTTCACCGTTAAGACGCGGGTTGGTTTCGCCGAAGAGGCAGAATTTGATGAATTGCTGCGTGTTTTTGCCAAGCATGAGATTGATGGGTTGACCATTCACGGACGCACCGTGGCGGATCGCTATCAAACACCTGTGAGACCTCATTGCGTGGCGCGGGCCGTCGATGCTTTGACCTGCCCTGTGATTGCCAATGGCAACGTCGTGAATGTGGCGTCTGGTGTGCGTTATCATCAGTTGACCAAAGCGGCGGGTTTGATGTTAGGACGTGGGGCCATTCGAAATCCTTGGATGTTCGATCAACTGCGCGCGCACTACCGAGGCGAAAAAATCTTCCAGCCTCGTGGTCGTGATGTCTTAGAATACATCGAAGAGTTGTATGAGGAGCTCGCACGTGAGAGCAAAGAGTTTCATGAATTGCATCACATCCAACGCATGAAAAAAACGATGCTCTATATTGCTCAGGGATTAGGAGATGATTTTGAGCATGACATGCGTAGAATGCGCACGGCAGAAGAATTTTTTGCGTTGTGTCGTGGTCATTTGAATCACGATGAGAAAATTGCCGACGTGCCACCGGAGCAATCGCGCTTGTTTTGTGGGTTTCGTGAATTGCTGATCGAGTAAGATCAACGTCGGCTCGTTGCATCCTTTGTCCTTGTCGGCAGGGCAAAGATTAGCTTAATTCCTACCATCCGCATTGACCATGAGCACATCCCTCCGTCGATTTTTCTCCTTACTTTTGGTGGCGCTCACTGCCTACATGATTGTTTCATTGCTGAAAGCATGGCGCACGAGTGGATCCTTGAGTCCATGGAGCAAGACTCCTGCGACATTTCAGCCCGAATCATACACGATGTCCGATCGTGCGCCTTTAGAAATGAGTGATGTTGAGTTGCTATCGCGGCTCAACAACGAGTATGCCAAATTGACGCAAGCGGTCGTTCCTTCTGTCGTGAGCATTGATACGGCAGGGGTGCGCGAGCAGTTGTTGCGAGATCCTTGGGGGCGTCCGCACATGCAGCGGCAAATGACACAGGGGCAGGGTTCGGGCGTGATCGTGACCCAAGAAGGGCATGTTGTGACCAATCAACATGTGATTGCTGGGCAGACTCAGATTCAGGTTAAGCTCCACAATGGTGAGTCCTATGCGGCGATCTTGATTGGGGAAGATCGGCTGCTGGATATTGCTGTATTAAAAATTCAAGCGAAGGGTCCATTTGTGCCCCTGAAAATGGGCGATTCATCGCAGGTCAAAGTGGGGCAAATCGTATTTGCTGTGGGCAATCCTTTTGGCTTGGGCGAAACCGTAACCCAAGGAATCATCTCGGCCAAAGAACGGGCCATTTCTGATCAGCAAGGTGATCTTTTTCAGACTGATGCGGCGATCAACCCTGGGAATTCCGGTGGCCCTTTGGTCAATCTTCAAGGAGAAATTGTCGGCATCAATGTGGCGATATACTCCCCTGACAAATCAAATCCAGGCTTTCAAGGTGTCGGTTTTTCGATTCCCTCTAACGACGTCAATCAGTCGCTGAAGCAGATTTTGGAAAAAGGTCGTCCTGTTCATGGATATCTGGGCGTGCGTTTGCATCCGATTGATGATCATGTGCAGCAAGCCGTCGGATATGATGGTCAAGATGGCGCGTTTGTCATTGATGTTATCGAGAATTCTCCCGCTGCTGCAGCAGGATTGAAGAGAGGAGATGTGATTGTAGAATTCAACGGCAAAGTGGTATTGTCGCCGATCCAAGTCATTCAAGCCTTGCAGCGTACTGAATTGGGGCAAGAAG
The DNA here is from genome assembly GCA_039804425.1 of Verrucomicrobiota bacterium. Taxonomy (GTDB): domain Bacteria; phylum Verrucomicrobiota; class Verrucomicrobiia; order Verrucomicrobiales; family Akkermansiaceae; genus UBA956. The sequence goes on along the minus strand of JBDLWB010000183.1, from coordinate 1,719 downwards.
TTGTTTTGAAAACGTGGCGCAATGGTGAGATTCTCTTATTGCGCACCAAAGTGGCCGACAATGTTGCATCGCTTACTGAGCAAACATCTCGAGCCCAATTGACCGAGTCGGCTCTACGGCGATTGGGTCTTCTGGTTCGTTCTCTGAGTTCGGCCGAGTCAGCAAGTGGTTTGAGCGGTGTTGCGGTGACAAGAGTAGATCCTGAGGGGGCTGCTGCGGCGCTGGCGGTCAATGATTTGATCATCGCGGTCAATGAGGATAAAATCATTGATGCGCCCGATTTCTACCAGCAGTGCATTGCATCCTTATTGCGTCAAGATACCAAGATCACGTTGATACGCGATCGGCGTGTTACCATTGTCACCTTGCCTGCCTTTTCGTCATCAACGGGAAAATAGCGGGATGGTGCGAAAATTTCTGCGTATCCTAAGTGTTACTTCTTGCGCGTGAGAAATTTATTGGTATGCTAGGGAGCGCTTCCAATGGATACTTTGAAACAACTGCTGCTCATCCTCACGGTCATTGTGAGTTTTAACATCATGATTTTTGTCCATGAATTGGGGCATTTTCTTGCAGCGCGCTGGCGTGGATTGAAGGTGGAGAAGTTTCAGATTTGGTTTGGTAAGCCGCTGTGGTCGAAAAACATTGCTGGCGTGCAGTATGGACTCGGCTGGATTCCTGCGGGCGGCTTTGTTGCTTTGCCGCAAATGGCGCCGATGCAATCTTTGGAAGGGTCGACGGAAAGCACCGAGCCACTCCCGCCGATCTCTCCGTTGGACAAGATCATTGTCGCCATCGCTGGTCCTGTTTTTTCATTGGGTTTGGCAATGGTTCTTGGTCTCGGAGTGTGGGCCATTGGGAAACCACAGGATCGCATCAATACGACTCAAGTCGGCTTTATCAAGCAAGATAGCCCTGCACAGAAAGCGGGCTTTGCATTGGGGGATCAAATTCTCGCAGTCAATGGCAAGCCAGTCGCGGGCTTTATGGGGGGGCTGGATTGCGTCACTGAAAACATCGTATTGAGTGAGGGTGATGTGATCGAATTTACCGTGCTGCGTCAGGGAGAAACTCAACCGCGTATCATCTCATCCCAGTTTGAGACAGAAAAAACAGCATGGTATCAGCGGCGTGGCATGCGACAAGTGGGGATTGCTTCCATCAATCCTGCGATAGTAGGAATGCTGATGCCTCATAGTCCTGCGGAAAAGGCAGGTTTGCAAGTGGGGGATGAAATCATTGCTCTCGATGGCAACAAAATTTGGAGCACTCCGCAAATCTCCCAATATCTTGAGACTCGTCGTCATGCCGCAACGATCGCCACAGTGAAGCGCGGTGAGCAAACCATCGAAATGCCCTTGCAGCCGGTCGCACCGCTGACACCAGCCAATCAGAAGCCGATGCTGGGGATTGTTTGGGATGCAGAAGGGGTGATCGATTCTCACATCATCCACCCGAGTCCCTGGAAGCAATGCAAGGACAGTGTGAAAATGATGCTCGCTACTTTCACTGCCTTGTTCTCTCCAAGGTCGAGCATCGGTGTCGATCAGCTCAGTGGGCCGATTAGCATTGCCAAAGCAAAGTTTGATTTGCTCAATACTGATGAAAATGGTTGGCTGCGTCTTTTGAGTTTTATGGTGTTGATCAACGTGAACTTGGCGATCTTCAACATGCTGCCCTTCCCTGTGCTCGATGGTGGACACACAACATTGGCCATCA
>JBDLWB010000182.1:0-17790 GCA_039804425.1 Verrucomicrobiota bacterium | reverse complement strand
TTTGCCAGTGCGAGAGAAAGGTTTTCGGCGAAGCGAAAGGATGGAGCACGGGCGATGAAAGGAACAGCGAAAGAGGCCAAGGGAGTGCTGTGGAGCATCAGGGATTTGCAGACGTGAGGAGTCTTGGTCCTACTGGGGCAGTCGTCGTCTGTGGCGGCACTTTCCAAGCGCCAAGCCTGTCAAAAAACATTCATTGGCTTGGCACTTGGAAAGCGCCGCCACGGAGCCCAAAAAAATGCCTACCAGAGTGACTGGTAGGCATGGAGAAATCGCGAGTGAGCTCGATCAGTTGGCAGGTGAGCCATTCTGGATGATGTCCACAAAGCTTTGTGCTTCCAGTGAGGCACCACCAATCAGCGCGCCATCGATGTCTGGGCAAGACATCAGTTCGGCGGCATTGTTCGGTTTCACGCTGCCACCGTATTGAATGCGGAGCTTCGACGAAACATCCGAACCATAGAGATCCGTGATCACACTGCGCACAAAAGCGTGGGCTTCCTGTGCTTGAGCGGCGCTGGCTGTAACGCCTGTGCCGATGGCCCAAACGGGCTCATAGGCAATGACCGTGTCGTCGAGATCTGCCGCAGTGATGCCATCCAGACCTTCCGTGATTTGGCTGCGCAGCACCGATTCCAATTGTCCAGCATTGCGCTCTTCCAGCGTTTCGCCAATGCAGAAAATGAGCTTCAGGCCGACCTCGCGCGCTTTTTTCATTTTCGCATTGATGACGGCATTGGTTTCGCCAAAAAGCGAGCGACGTTCACTGTGGCCGATGATGACGTGGCGCACGAGGATTTCGCGCAGCATTTTTACGCTGATTTCTCCAGTGTAGGCGCCGTCATCGAACTGCGAACAATTTTGAGCGGCCATTTCCACGCCACGAGCGTCGCGCAGCGACTCCGAGAGAGTGGTCAGCGAGATGAACGGAGCGGCGATGACGATATCGCAAGTAGGGCGACCGGAGAGTTTTTGGAGAAACGATTTCACAAAGTCCTGCGTGTCCGAAGGACCTTTGTTCATTTTCCAGTTAGCGGCGAAGATAGGGCGACGATGCATGATGATGATAGTTGTAGGGAGAGGGAGAATTACAGATTCGTGAGCGCGGCCACGCCGGGAAGTTCTTTGCCTTCCAAAAGTTCCAGCGAAGCGCCACCACCGGTGGAGATGAAATTCATTTGCTCATCGAGACCAAACTTGTTCACTGCGGTGACCGAGTCGCCACCGCCGACGATGGACAACGCATCGGAGTCAGCAACAGCTTGCGCAATGGCGCGCGTGCCTTCCGCGAAAGAGCCGATTTCGAACACACCCATCGGGCCGTTCCAGAGAATCGTTTTGGCACCAGCGATTTCCTTACTGAATTCCGCCACCGCCACGGGGCCGATGTCGATGCCCTCCCAGTCTGCGGGAATGCTGCCGCCGTCGGCATACGGAGTGATGTCCTGCGTTTCCGCGCCGTCCTTGAACTCCTGCGTGATGCGGGTATCGGCGGGCAGCAAGAAACGAATGCCCTTGGCTTCGGCATTTTTCAGAATTTCCAGCGCGAGTTCCAACTTATCATTTTCCACCAGTGACTTGCCCACTTGATAGCCTTGGGCTTTGCGGAACGTGTAAGCCATTGCACCGCCGATGATGAAGGTATCGGCCTTCGCCATCAGCGCGTTGATCACTTGGATCTTGTCCGAAACCTTGGCGCCGCCCATGATGACAACGAATGGTCGCTCGGCTTGATCGAGCTTATCGACCAGATACTCCAGCTCACGAGCCATCAAAAAGCCCATGGCGCTTTGTTTGACAAAATGCGTGACGCCTTCCGTCGATGCATGTGCGCGGTGGGCCGTGCCGAAAGCATCGTTGACGAAAATTTCCGCCTTGCCTGCCAATTTCTCGGCGAACGAGCGATCATTCTTTTCCTCTTCGGGGTAAAAACGAGTGTTTTCCAGCAACATTACCTGGCCGGGTTGCAGTGCGGCGCGCAGAGCGGCGACTTCGTCGCCAATGCAATCGGAAGCCAGAGCGACGTTTTGACCGAGCAATTGCGAAAGTCTCTCGGCCACCGGTTTCAGCGAAAACTCGGCGGTAGCACCAGCCTTCGGCCGGCCCAAGTGCGAGCACAGCACCAACTTTGCGCCGCCTTTCAGCAAGTGCTGGATCGAGGGCACAGCGGCGGTGATGCGTGTGTCATCGGTGATCGCGCCCTGCTTGAGAGGTACATTGAAGTCGACGCGCATCAGCACTTCCTTCTGGTTCACATCGAGAGATTGGATCGAAAGTTTCGGCATGGGCAGTGGGGTAAGTCGGTTGGGACATCAATGTCAAGCACGATGCAGCACGAAATGCGCCACTTTTGAACAGCAGAACGGGGGTTTTCCGCGAAAATGCGTGACTTTTTCGAAAAAATCCTGAATTTGGTGGCGTTCTTACTAGTCACCTCATGAATATCAAAACACTACTTGCCACACTGACCTGTTCGGTGTCGGCCGTTGCTTCCCTTGCCATGGGCGCGGAAGCGTGGACCACGGACTTCGAAGCAGCGAAAAAAACCGCGACGGAGCAGAAAAAAGATCTAATCTTGAGCTTCACAGGATCCGATTGGTGTGGTCCATGCATGATGCTGGATGAGGAGGTCTTTGCCAAAGAGGAATTTCACAAAGGCACCAAAGACGCCTACGTGCTGGTGAACTTGGATTTCCCGCAGAAGAAAAAGCTCGAAGCTGCTGTGAAAGAGCAGAACGAGAAATTGAGCGAAACGTATGGGATCGAAGGTTTTCCCACGGTTGTGATGTGCGATGCGAGCGCCAAGCCTTATGCGACGACCGGTTATCAACCCGGTGGAGCTGCGGCGTATTTGGATCATTTGAAAGAACTGCAAGCCGTGCGAGTCAAACGCGACGAAGCCTTTGCTCTGGCCGAGAAAGCGACATCGGACACCGACAAAGCCAAGGCCTTGGTTCAAGGACTCGGTGCCATGGAGCCGGAAATTGTCGAAGCTCACTACGCGGATGTGTTGGCTCAAATCGAGAAGCTCGATCCCGAAGACAAGAGTGGCTTTGTCAAAGCACGCAAGGAAGCGGTTGCCAAAAAAGCAGCGGAAGAAGCGGCGATGCAAAAAGTGCAGCAGTTTTTCGTGGGCCAATTGCAGCCTTTGATGAAGGCCAAGGACTACGCAAAAGCCAATGAGTTGGTAAAAGGCTACATCAAAGACAATCCCGACCTCTCCGAGGATGTGAAAATTGGTCTATCCCTCAATATCGCGATGGCCGGACCGATGGAAAAAGGCGATTTGAAAGAAGCGCATCGTCTGGTGGAAGAGATGGCGAAGCAATATCCGAAGAGTGAGCTGGCAGAAAACCTCGACGAGGTGAAAGACGCCATTTCTGAGCAAATTGGTCAAGCCGGCGGCCAACAAGCTCCTGCTCCCAAAACGCAAGAAGCTCCCCAAGAGGGCGAAAAAGCAGAGAAGAAACTCGATTGAGTTTTGTCAGATTGACGAAAAAAACCGCCGCGGGATCCTGCGGCGGTTTTTTGTATCCGTAGGCTTCTTTCGCCGGCTACGCGATGTTCGTGAAAACAGCCTGAACGTCATCGTCGTCTTCGATTTTATCGATCAATTTTTCGACTTCTTCCAACTGCTCCTCCGTCAGTTCGACTGGGCTAGTAGCGATACGGCGCAATTCGGCTTTTTTCACAGGAATCCCCAATTGCTCAAAACCTTGGGTGAGAAGGGCGAAGCTGGTGTAATCGGCTATGGCCGTCACGAGGTCATCATCGACGACGAGTTCTTCCAATCCAGCATCGATGAGAGAAAGCTCGATTTCCTCAAGGTCCATCTCGGGCGTGCGGACGAACTCAACGGCCGCCTTGCGCGAGAACAGGAACTCCAGCGAGCCACTGGGCACCATTTGACCGCCGTTTTTGTTGAGATACGTTTTGATGTTTGTCACCGAGCGATTCGAATTGTCCGTGGCGCATTCAATAAAAAGCAACACCCCATGCGGGCCTTTGCCCTCGTAATTGACCTCGACGATGTCTTGCGCATCCTTGGCGGCAGCGCGTTTGATCGCGGCATCGATGTTGTCTTTCGGTAAATTTTCCGCCTTCGCATTAGCAATGGCGAGGCGCAATTTGGCATTCGTCATCGGATCCGGTCCGCCTTCTTTGGCGGCCATGGTGATCAACTTTGCCATTTTCGGAAACACTTTGGACATTTTATCCCATCGTGCTTCCTTGGCTCTTCTGCGGCATTCAAAGGCTCTTCCCATACAAATTCGAGGTAATCTGAGGAGAAAATGACATCATTCGCGCGGAATAACCAAGCGAAAAGATGGCATGATTCAATCAGAATCGCCATTCACATCGACGGCGACGATGATTTGTTGATTTCCCGCACCAAGCGTCACACCGCGCAGCGGGCTGACATCGCTAAAATCGCGGCCCCATGCGAGAGTGATGTGTCGGGTGGAAGGCATCAGGTCATTGGTGGGATCGAGATCCATCCAGCCGAGAGTCTCGCCGCACCAGAGCGATAGCCATGCATGTGAGGCATCGGCACCGATCAGTTTTGCTTGGCCCGGTGGTGGCAGGGTTTCGAGGTAGCCGCTGACGTAGCGCGCTGGTAGCCCGATGCTGCGCAGGCAGGCGATCATCACTTGCGCGTAGTCTTGACAAACCCCGCGCTTTTTTTCCCATGATTCGGCAATCGGCGTGGCGGCATTGGTGGCGCTGGGATCGAAGGTAAAGTCGCGGAAAATCCGATGATTGAGGTCTAGGGCCGCCTCCAAGATCGGCCGATGAGAGGGGAAACTTTGTTGCGCGTATGCACGCATTTCTGCGAGGGGGCGAATGAGGGGAGAGTCGCACACAAATTCGGCAGCGGCGGTGGCACTGGACCAAGTTGATGCCCGGCACAAATCACGCACGGATTCCCAAGTAGGGGTCTGCTGCGGATGGGGTGTTGGATTTTCATTCAGATGAATCAGGCAGTGGGAAACGACCTCCAATTCATCGTGAGAGCCTTCGATTTCAAAATACGTCACGGCATTGCCATAGGCATCGTGCCGTTTATGTCGATGCAGCGGTTCGGGGCGAATGGTGATTTCATGCCAGGGACACTCTTGATTCGGCAAGCGACGTGGAGTCAATTTGGCATGATAATGGCAGACACTGACGGGGCTGTCGTATCGGCAGAGAGTTCGGTGATGGACACGGTAGCGCATGCTTAGCGAGAACGGCGGGTGGCGTGACTGAAGTAGTCTTCTGTCAATTGATGCGATAGAGACTCGAGGTCGGCAATGAAAGTGGCGCAGGTTTCTTGCAGGAAAGAAAAGCGCTGCGGATGCGATTCCCAAGCCGATAGGTCGGTGTGCTGCAACTGAGCGACAATGGCATCGATCGCAGCAACGAAAGCTGACGGCCCGCTTGGAGAAGATCCCTGCGGGAGTAACAGCGCTTGGTGTTGAATGGCATGCAATTGATACGCCAACGATCGAGGATTTGCGGCGTGGAGCATCAGCAAATCTAACACTTGTAGCAACTTGGGCTTGGCGAAATGGTGTCGCCGGTAGGTCATGGTGCTGTCAAAAATTTCTAACAAGGGAACCAATACCGACTCTTTTTCTCTTTGGCACAGTTGAATGGCGGCCTGGAGGAAAGTGGCACTTGCTGTGCCGCGTTCGATGCGTCGACCAAGCTCCAAAAAGCGCCAGCCGTGGCCTTGGACCATGTTTTCCGATTGCATGCCACTGAAAGCAGCCATGTCGAGGATGAGACGATCGAGTTTCGCAGTGATGCTATAGGCGGTGGATTGCGCGGAAGGAGTCGAAACTTCTTCTTGCAATTGATTGAACAAACGCCAGGTGTCGTCCGAAAGTCGGTCTCGGGCTGCGGCCGCGTTGTAGCGCAGTTTGCCCATTAAGTCCGCAACGCCATCGAGGCGTTCACGCTTGTCCATCAAGTCTTTGATTTCCCGATAGATCAGATATGGGGCGCCTGAAACGTCTAGGCTTTCATCGAGCAATTTGACTTCCTGCGCGAGCCGTAAGCCATCGCGCAGTTCGTTCATTTGTAAGTCTCCACCTTCGCCGACCAAGCGCTTGCTGAGCATGCGGAGCACGCGGGTCGTTTGTTCCATGCGCTCGGCGTAGCGACCAAGCCAGAACAAATGGTCGGCGATACGACTGGGTACATCCCCGGGAGGACGCGAGACGCGCAGAGCTTCCGTGCGACCGGAAAGCAGAGTTTTCGGAGCGACCTCGTGATCGGAGATGACCCAAACATCCTTGCTGATGGCACCAGCATCCATGGTTACGAGGAAGCCGGCACTCGTGGGGCTTACCCGACCCAGTCCGCCGGGCATGACATGTGATTCTTGTTTCGTGCCACAGACAAACGCGCGCCAGACAAAGGATCGCGGTTCGAGCCCATGGCCAGTCCAAATGGGGGCGTTGGATAGCGTCATCGACTCTTGCGCTACCCACGCTTCCGGGTCTCTCGCAATTTCTGCGAGTAGCGACTGGAGGGCTTTTTCCTCCATGCTTGCCGTCGACTGAGCAGGACGGTCGTCACCGAGGAACGCGCGCTTGAAAATCCAGCGCCGTGGTTCACGCATCACCTTGGCAAATACCTCGGGTTGCCCACACCACCAGGTCGAAACCGAGGGGATGAGCAATTCCTCTCCGAGCAATTGACGGCACAAATTCGGCAAAAATGGCAACCACGCCGCGGCCTCCATGACACCAGAGCCGATTTGATTGGCAATGCGTACGCGGCCGTTGCGCCATGATTCGAGCAGCCCCGGAACTCCTGACCAACAGCTGGGATCGAGCTCCAAGGTATCACATGAGGCATCCTCCACACGACGAATCAAGACATCGACCTGCCGTAAGCCTTCCAGCGTTTTCATGAACAAGCGTGTATCGCGGACCGTGAGGTCAGCTCCTTCGACGAGCGGAAAGCCAAGATAACGAGCTTTGAAAGCGTGTTCAAAATAGTTCCGATGATGTGGCCCAGGGGTGACCATCACGACATTCGGGGTATGTCGATGTCGCGATGCCATTTCGCGGAAAATCTCGCGCTCTTTTTCAAAAAACGAGGCAAGTCGCTGAACATGGCATTGCTTGAACTCGTGGGGAAATGCTTGCGAGAGCACAATGCGATTTTCGAGGGCGTAGCCAATGCCGCCGGGCATTTGACTGCGATCGGCGAGTGCGACCCATTGACCGTTCCCATCGCGGACGAGGTCGGTGGCGAGGTTGTATATGCCGTCGTCATCTAGGGCAACATCTTTGACTTGGCGGAGGTAGCCGGGATTGGCAAAAAGCAAGCGCGGTGGAATCCACGATTCTGAGATCAGGCGCTGTGGGCCATAGACATCATCCATGATCGCTTGCATGAGGCGCATGCGTTGCTGCAACCCGCGTTCGACCGTGGCAAAATCGTTGGAGCTGATGAGCACGGGCATGGCATCGAGAAACCAGGGTCGACCTGCTGCTCCGGTATCTTGATAGACATTGTACGTCGCACCATGATCGCGCAGCAAACGAGCGATGGTCGCCGCATTGTCCTCCATGCCAGCTTGACCAAGGGCGGGCAGCATTTCGGCAAACGCCTGCCAGTGTGCGCGCACCGAGCCATCGGCGGCAAACATCTCATCCCATGCGCCTGCACTGGGGTGATAGCGAAACTTTTGCTCCTCTTCGCTCGCGATGGGAGCGATAGCACTCATCGGGGAAAAAGGAGAAAAGCGGTGTTCCATGGCGACGAGCTGGTTGTGTCAGAGTGAGCGGTCTTTCGCAATGCTATTCGTTGAATCGGGGGTGCGTAGGTCGAGGGTGAAGGGGAAAACCGCATTGCGAGGTTCGGGGGTGACTTCGATGCGGCCTGGCGTGTGACCAAAAGGCAGATAGCGTGCCATGCGGCGGCTTTCGGCTTCGGCGGCATTGACGGGGAATCGTTCGTGGCTGCGTCCTCCTTGATGTGTCACGTGATACACACATCCGCCGAGACTGCGTTGCGACCAAGTATCGATCAAATCAAAGGTCAGCGGTGCATGCACGCCAATCATCGGCTGCAAGCAGCTCGGTGGTTGCCAGGCGCGATAGCGCACACCGGCGACAAATTCGCCTGCGGTGCCTGTCGGCTGCAATGGCAAGGCTCGACCATTGCAGGTGATCGCGTAGCGTTGATCCGTCCAGCCCGTGACTTTGATTTGCATGCGTTCCAGTGAGCTATCGACATAGCGCGCCGTGCCGCCCGCCGTGGCTTCTTCACCCAACACATGCCATGGTTCGAGAGCGGTGCGCAGTTCCACCTCCATGCCACGTTGGGCAAAGGCCCCGATCGAGGGGAAGCGGAATTCGGCATGGGGGCGGAACCATGCATCGTCAAAGGCATAGCCATGGTGTCGGAGATTGTCCAAGACATCCGTAAAATCCTGCCAAACAAAATGCGGCAGCATAAAACGATCGTGCAACTCCGTGCCCCAGCGCACCAGTGGCAGGTGACTCGGTTGTTTCCAAAAGCGAGCGACCAGTGCGCGGATCAGCAATTGCTGCGCGAGACTCATGCGCTCATGTGGTGGCATTTCAAAACAACGGAGTTCGACCAAGCCGAGACGCCCGGTGCTGCTATCGGGAGAGAACAATTTATCGATGCAAAATTCCGCCCGGTGGGTATTGCCTGTGAGGTCGACCAGCAAGTGCCGGAACACCCGGTCCACCAACCAAGGGGGGACTTGGGCGTGATCGGGGATTTGCGAAAAGGCGATTTCCAGTTCGTAAAGAGCATCGTCGCGAGCTTCGTCCACTCGTGGGTGTTGACTGGTCGGGCCGATGAACAGTCCACTGAAAAGATAGCTCAGTGAGGGGTGATTGTGCCAGAAGCCGAGCAGGGAGCGCAGCACATCGGGTCGACGCAAAAACGGTGAATCGGCTGGTGTTTCACCGCCCATCACGATGTGATTGCCTCCACCAGTGCCGGCGTGGCGACCATCGAGCAAAAACTTCTCCGTGCCGAGTCGGCACTGACGTGCTTCAGCGTAAAGTGTGGTGGTATGATCGACGAGAGATCTCCAGTTCGATGCTGGTTGTAAGTTGACCTCGATCACGCCGGGGTCGGGGGTGATTTTGAAATGCTGCAAGCGGGGATCGAAGGGCGGCGCTTCGCCTTCGATGATCACTGGGATGTTCAATTCATCGGCGACCGTTTCGATGGCTTGCGCGAGGGTCAGAAATTCCTCTGCGGTTTGCAGCGGTGGCAAGAACAAATGGAGTCGACCTTCGCGCGGCTCAAAGCACATGGCACGGCGTACAATCCATGGTGCGGATTCACCCGGGCGAGGCGTGCGCGATGTCGCTACCGGCGGAGTCGTGGGCGTAGGATGAGCGCTCGCCATTTTGCTGTCCCATGCAGGAGAAGAAGCCTTCGCTGCAGCGCGACTGATCTGACGGGGTGCGAGTGGTTGCGCCAACTGTTTGGGCAAAGGAGCGCGGGGTGCGTGAGGATCTTGCGGCACAAAAAACGGAAAATCTTCTTCCTTTACCCACGGCAAAGAATCGAGCGGTAGGCGGTAGCCCATCGGCGAGTCGCCGGGCACGAGGAACATGTGTTCATCGCGCAAAAACCAACGACCGCTCTGCCAAGTGACAACGCCGTCTTGAAAGTTGCCTTGAAGCGGTAGGGCAAAGCCGACGCAGCGATCGAGACCCTCATGGAAAATTTTCGCGAGACGTTTGCGCTCTAACGGATCCTTGAGGTTGTTGGCGAGTGGATCGACATTGGCGGGCAATCGTTTTTCGCGCCAGAGGTAGTAGTAGACATCCTCATAAGCAGGAAGCAGACAAGACGAAGGCACGGCGAGCTCTTCCGCGAGGCGGGTAGCAAAGCGTTTTGCTTCCACTTCGCCGTGACCATAGTCGCGTCGTTCATCCGCGATCAGAGCGTCATTTTTCCAGATCGGTTGCCCGTCCTTGCGCCACCAGCAGCCCAGTGCCCAACGGGGTAGTGGTTCGCCAGGATACCATTTGCCTTGGCCATAATGAAGAAAACCACCGGGTCCAAATTTTTCGCGCAAGCGTTTGACCAATTCGCCCGAAATCAAGCGCTTGGTCGGACCCATGGCATCGGTGTTCCACTCGGCGCCGTTCATGTCATCGATGCTCACAAAAGTCGGCTCGCCGCCCATGGTGAGTCGGACATCGCCACGCCGCAGTTCGACGTCGATCTGCTCGCCCAGTTTCTCGATCGACTCCCATTGCTTTTCTGAGTAGGGCAAAGTGACGCGCGGTGTCTCGTGAACGCGTTCGACCTTCATGTCGAAAGAAAACTCCGTCTCACAGGGTTCCAGCAAGCCACTGATGGGCGCGGCGCTCGAGGGATCGGGTGTCGCGGCGAGAGGGATGTGGCCTTCACTCGCAAAAAGTCCCGAAGTGGGATCGAGCCCGACCCATCCGGCGCCGGGAAGATAGACCTCGCACCAAGCATGGAGGTCGGTGAAATCCTCCTCTGGACCGCTGGGGCCATCAAGAGCTTTTTGGTCAGCCTTCAGTTGGATGAGGTAGCCGCTGACAAAGCGCGAGGCATAGCCGAGGTGGCGCAGCACTTGGCACATGAGCCAAGCCGAGTCCCGGCAAGATCCGGTGCGTTTGGTCAGCGTTTCCTCTGGCGTCTGCACGCCAGGTTCCATGCGGATGCAATACTGGATGTCGCGATTCAGGCGTGTATTCAGCGAAACGAGAAAATCAATCGTGCGATAGCCTTGGATTTTTTCTTCGGGTTCTTTGCTCTTGGATTTCTTCGCTTTCTTTTCCCGATGGAGCAGAGTGAGATTTTGGTGGTGAATTTCCGTGGCGATTTCTCCAACATATTGAGCAAGAGCGGGAGTGGCTTTGAGTTTTCGGCGAAACGGTTCCAGTTCGTGATCGAGGCTGTCATCGTAGCGAAACGGCACACACTCGGCTTCGGGCTCGAGGAAGAAATCAAAAGGATTGAACACCGCCATTTCGACGACGAGATCGACCTCGACACGGAATTCGCGGGTTTTTTCAGGAAAGACCAAGCGCGCAAGATAATTGGCTTGAGGGTCTTGTTGCCAGTTGAGGAAATGCTCGTGGGGTGTGATGCGCAGTGAGTAAGCGATGACCTTACTGCGTGTGTGCGGGGCAGGGCGTAGCCGAACCGTATGCGGACCTAACGAAATATCGCGTTCATAGCGATAGTGAGTGACATGATGAAGAGCAACGTGAATCGGCATAGTTCGGAGACCGATCACCAAGCATGAGATGTGCCAGAATGAACACTGGCTGACATGGGGGGATTGAGAGGTTCGTTATTTCTCGATTTGAAAGCCCTTCACGCCTTCGAGCGGCGGGATCACCTGGGTGTGCATCGATTGAATGTGGTGTGCGACAGATGATTCCTCCGTCAGTTCCGTGAGAAATGCTTCCAGTTCGCGGTCATCCTCCGCCATGACTTGCAGTTCCACGGAGCCATCGGCTAGATTTTTCACGGAGCCACAGACATCAAACGAACGAGCAATGTCTTTGGTGGCATAGCGAAAGCCCACACCTTGAACTTTGCCGGCAAAAATGATTCGTTTCGCTACCATAATGGGGGCACAGCCATGAACTCTCGACCGCGATTTGTCGAATCATTTTTTGTCTCAATCTCGTGGAGAATGCCTCACGCGGGCAGCATGCGTCGTTGCTACAGTCGCTGATCCATGTCGAGCGCTGGAGCATTTTCTTTCGCCTCTCCCACGATGACTGCTGGAACTCCCGCGACGGTGGTGTGAGCAGGAACATCCGTCAGCACGACGCTGCCAGCGCCGATCTTGGCACATTCACCGATGGTGACGCGCCCGAGAATTTTGGCACCCGCGCCGATCAGCACGCCTGAGCGCACGATGGGGTGTCGGTCTCCCGTTTCTTTTCCTGTTCCGCCCAGGGTGACTTCATGGAGAATGGAGACGTCATTTTCGATGATAGCGGTCTCTCCGACCACAAAGCTGGTGGCGTGGTCAAGCAGGATGCCGCAACCGATGCGAGCGGCAGGATGGATGTCGACGGCAAATACCTCGCTGGCGAGGCTTTGAAAATACAGCGCGAGATCGCGTCGATGGTGGGTCCACAATACGTGGGAAAGTCGGTAGGTGCAAATGGCGAGGAAGCCTTTGAAAAAGAGCAGGGGCTGGAGAGCAGATTCGCAGGCAGGATCGCGCTCATGGATCGCGATCAGGTCCTTAGCGGCGCTATCGACGAGTTCGGGATGATCGAGAAAAAGACCGCGCAATAGCGGAAACAATTCCTCTCGAGACATATCCTCGCGAGCCAATTTTCGTGCAAGTCGTGTGGCCAGAGATTCACCAAGGCAACTGCGCCCGAGCACGACATCTTGGAGCAGGCTGGCCATTTGCGGTTCGCGGCGGCTGATTTCGTATGCTTGATCGACAATGGATTGCCACAGTTGTGGTACATTCACCGGGCCAGATCCGCAAAATCGCTTCACCTTATCGCTCGCATTTTCCTCGTTGTTCTGTTTCATTGTGCTTATGCGGATTTCCCAAAAGCTCGAATACGCGTGTCGCGCCCTCGCTCAGCTGGCCAAACGTCATGACGCTCAGAACGTAACACGTTTGGACGAGCTTGCCCAGCGAGAAGCGATTTCTGCGAATTTTTTGGTCCAAATCCTCAATGACCTCCGTCGTGCGGGGATCGTGGAAAGCAAGCGCGGGAAGGAAGGAGGGTATCTTTTAGCGAAGTCGCCGAAGCAGATTCGCTTGGTGGAAATCGTCGACGCCATTGATCCAGCACTGCTGACGAGCAGTGTCAGCGTCGAGGGGGAGTCGGGCAGTAGTGTCGCATTGTGTTGGCAGGGCCTCGCGCGGGAGTTTCAGGAAAAGCTGCAACACATTACTTTAGAGGAGATCTCTGCGACTCAAGGAGATGCGATGTTTTACATTTGATTCTCTGCGCATTTGCCCCTAGAACCACTGTCCACGCTCGCATGTCCGAACTCGTCGAAACCAAATTTTTTTCCTCCACTGCGCCATTTGTGTTGCGTGATGGTTCGGTATTGCCCGAACTCACCATTGCCTATGAAAGTTGGGGACAGCTGAATGCGGCGGGGACGAATGCCATTTTGCTGTTTCATGCACTCTCGGGCTCTCATCATGCCGCTGGGAAAAATGAGCACATTGCTGGTGTTGATTCACTTTGGCAACCGGAGATGCACGATGGTTGGTGGGAGGACATGATTGGTCCGGGCAAAGCGCTCGACACCAACGAATTTTTCATTGTCTGTGCCAATTATCTGGGAGGTTGTTATGGCACCACGGGGCCATCATCCATCCAGCCGACGTCGGAAAAGCCATGGGGATCCGCATTTCCGCATGTTTCTGCTGCGGATCAAGTCGAGGCGGCGGTGCTGTTGCTCGATGGCTTGGGCATTGGCAAACTGCACGCAGTGATTGGTCCGTCGGTCGGTGGTTTGTTGGCACTGACCTTTGCGACACGACATCCTGCTCGAGTAGAGCGCGTGGTTTCGATTGCGGCGGGATTTAAGACGACTGTGTTGAATCGGTTGATTTTATTTGAGCAAATTCTGGCGATCGAAAATGACCCGAATTTTCAAGGTGGTGACTACTATGCAGGCATGCCACCGCTGTATGGATTGGCCCTTGCGCGGATGATTTCGCATAAAACCTTTGTGCATCTCGACGCGATTGAACGTCGGGCCCGCCAGGACATTGTGCAGGACAAAGATACCTTGTCTTGGTATCAGGTACGCGATCAATTCCAGTCGTACATGCTGCATCAGGGGAAAAAGTTTGTGCGTCGCTTTGATGCCAATACCTATCTGCGCATCATCGACATGTGGTCGCGCTTTGATGCTGTAGCAGAGGGCGATGCGAGTAGTCCTCGTGAGTTGTTAGAGCGCTGCGCCCATGCTGGTCAGCGATGGTTGGTTTTTTCGATTGATAGTGATTTTTGTTTCTATCCCGAAGAACAGGCAGACCTGACCTTGCATCTGGAGCGTGCGGAAGTCAGCGCGACGCAAATCACCGTCCATTCTGACAAAGGGCACGATTCGTTTTTGCTCGAGCCGCACCTCTACAGTCCGCAGCTCAGCTGGCTTTTGAAAAGCTGAGCTGCGATCTGACGATCGAGAAAAGTTTAACCAAACTTGATGCCGCCGAAGCCTGCAGGTGAGTTGCCTGTGCTGAGATTTTTGCGGTAAGCAAAAAAGTTAATGCCCTTGCAGAGTTGGGAAAGCACAGGAAACATCACGACTACGGCGAGAGGAGCAAAGACAAGGCTACCGATGCAGAACAGGAGAAATGTCGTTTCATTCAATCGCGGGGCCGAACGAAGATCTTCATAGCTATTGACGATCCGGTTCCAGTCCTTGGGCAGGCCATTGATGGCCACGAAAAGCCAATAAAGATTGTAGAGCGGAACGAAGAGCAATCCGACAGCTGTGCCGGCTGAGGTGCGAGGTGCGCCAGCGCTTAGGCAGAGCCAAGCACGATAAATGATGATGTGGTAGCAGATGCCTGAAAAACAGATAGAGAATATGCCGAGAAGCACCAGAATGCCCGCAAGACCTTGTCCAGACGAAACCTGATCCGGATTTTGATGGGTTGCGACACCTGCTGCGATCATGCCCAAAATCATGATGATAAAGCCCCCTACATAAGTTCCCGCCCAGAGACCGAAGCTCGCAGGTTTCACAGTGATGTGTGGGTAAGGCGCATCGGTGGGAGCCGCTCCTGCGAAAGTGGGCTTCGCAAGAGAGTTTGTCGCTACTCCACCAGAGACTCCCGCACGCGAGCCAGGAGGTGCCCACGCGGGGGCCGCAGTTGGTGCTGGTGTCGCTTGTTCGGGCAATACTCCAGGGATTTGGGAAGCAAGGAGCCATTCCGTCATGCCTTCTGCCCACAATAGAGTACTCGCGATGATTCGACCTTCTTGAGCGAATTGCTGCAATTGTTCCCCCGTGTAAGGCCCGAGAGTTTGTCCTTCGCTCGATACATACCATTGTGCACTCATGTGTGCGCGATGGAATCAAAAGTGTCGTAAAAAACAAGTAGCGAATTCTAACGTTTTTGGGTCGGCGTTGTTCGATTTGATTTTCGACTTCTCCATGCAGATTTTTCGTGTGGTTGACGACGCGGTGGAGCAAGGCAACTTCTCCTTATCTCGGGGGAAGCTTTTTGATTTGCGTCCAAGCTTTGGCGAGCAAGGTGAACAACAGAACGAGAGCAAGGATGTCGACGACCGGACCATGGATTTTTTGCCATGGGGAATCGCTGGTGCCGACCCATCGTGAGAAGATCCATTTCGAGGTGAAGGCGCACAACAGCAAAACGTTTCCGGCGATCAGCGGGAATAGCCAGAAACGTGGGGAGTCGTAGCCTCGTTGCTTACTGGCATTGCGGAATTGCAGCGCCGCGATGAGGGAGAGTAAGGTAAAAGTCCACATGAGTGATGCGGTAGCAGTGATTCAGAAAAAAGCCCGCTGGAGGACCAGCGGGCGTGAGGGGTAAGCGGAAGATTACGCAAAAAGCTCACCTTCGCGGAAAAAGCGCTTCAGCTCGGCGGCGGCAGCCTCCGGGGAGTCCGAGGCGTGACAGACGTTGATCATTTTATCGACGCCGTAGTCTCCGCGAATCGTTCCTTTTGGTGCTGCCTGGGAATCAGTCGGTCCGAGCAAGTCACGCACTTGGGCAATCACATTGTCGCCCTCAAGAGCAAGAGCGATCACAGGAGTTTTGCTCATGAAAGCAACGATTTCGGGGAAGAATGGCTTGTCGGCGATATGCGAGTAGTGGTCAGCTAGAATCGCATGATCCAGTTGCATCATTTTGATGCCGCGAATCCGAAATCCCGCAGCTTGAAAACGTGCCAAGACGCTACCAGTCAGATTTTTTTCGATGGCATCTGGCTTGAACAGAATGAGAGAGGTTTGTGTGTTCATCGGCTTCGGGGTAGTCTCAATCGGTGACACGCGCAAGTGTTTTTTGTCTGAACAGGGGGACTTGACTCAATTCGAGGGGCTCATCCTTCTGAAACAAAATGCATGTGAGTCAGTAGATTTCTTTTCTCTCATCGACGGAAGTAAGAATTTCTGACGATTTTTTATCGGTCATGATGACATTTCTCCTTGCCATCAATCGGCCGTGAGTGATGGTGTATTACTATCAATTCGCGGACATTTGATGGTCTGCGAATTCAAAGTCTAAAATACCCCAAAACCCTTATGAAAATTTGCACTTCTAGAGCTTTGTATGTCGTTATTGGTATTTCTGTCACACAAATCTGCTATGCCGCGACTTATGATTGGAATGGTGTCAATTCTGGGGGGGGGCAAGGTGTCAGCGATGTTTGGGATACGGTCACAGAAAATTGGTCTGGTGCTGGAACGATTTGGCCGCTGGATGGGTTAGATAACGATGCGGTTTTCGATACCTTGGGAGATCTCGTAACGATCGATGAAGGAGGAGTCACGGTGAATGATCTAAGATTTTTAGTGGATGGTTACCAAATTACGGGTGCTGGTCTTACTCTCGTGGGAGAGCTTGATCCTGTGACTGTTCCGCAAATTTACGTGGAAGACGCATCGCTGGCAACAATTGGTGTCGTAATTGCTGGTATTTCAGGATGGGAGAAGTCAGGCCTGGGAGATTTATCGCTATCTGGCGCGAACACCTACACTGGGGAGACTATTATTACTCAAGGATTGGTGAGATTGCAGAATGCTTCTGGTTTAGGATCGAATCTTCAAGGAACCATTATAGGTGCCGAGGGGAGCCTTGACATCAATGGTTTTAACTTGGGAACGGAAGCATTTACGATCGCTGGTTCCGGTCTGTTTGGCGACGGTGCCTTAATCAACAGTGGTGCTGCGCAGATTAACGCGATCGGCCGATTGGCATTATCGGCGAATGCTGCGGTTGGTGGCTCAGGTCGCTGGGATCTCCGCAACAGCAGTCCGACTTTGCATTTGAATGGTTTTACGTTGAGCAAATTGGGATCGGGGAGCTTTTCCTTAGTGGGAGCGACAGTCACGCCGGGATCGGGGCAGTTGGTGGTCAATGCGGGCGAATTGAGTATCCAGACCTCAACCACGATGAATGGCGGCGCGGCGAACAAGATTACGGTCAATCAAAACGCCACGTTAGGCATGTGGGGTCTTACGAGTGCTCCTGTATGGTCGCTGGAGTTGAATGCAGGATCGACGATTCGTTCACAAAGTGGCAACAACTCTTGGGCTGGGCCGATTGCTGTGGCTGGTTCCGTGACACTGCTTGCTGAGGGTGGTTTGGCGCTGAATTCGACGATCACAGGCACGGCTGATCTGACAAAAATGGGCACGGGTGCGGCGACCTTAGGTGGTAACAACTCGTGGACTGCGGCGAATGTGACCGTGAGCGCTGGTGCGTTGATTCTCAACTCCTCATCGGCACTCTCGGGCGTGACAACGGTGACTACATCTGGGGTAGGAAATGCGGCGCTGGTGTTAGGCAATCAAGTGACCACAGGCGCAGGAGCCTCGATCACCCTGAATGGTGGAGGTTACAATCAATTTTATGGTGCGCTATCGACCGCTGCGGGAAATACCGGAACGGCTACTTGGCAGGGGAATGCCATCATTGGCGCTGCGACCAATGTCCGTGTGGGTTCATTGAACGGTGTGCTGCACATCTCGGGAGATATCTCCGAAGCCACCGCAGGCTCGGCTCTAACGATTCGTAATGACGAAAACACGATGAGCAGTGTGCAATTGAGTGGAAAC
>JBDLWB010000181.1:0-9860 GCA_039804425.1 Verrucomicrobiota bacterium | reverse complement strand
ATTTGCAACGGCTGCTCTGAAAGAATCGCACCCTCTTCAGTGCGGGCAGGCAAAATTTCGATGACATACTCCCGTGCTTTTCGGCCCATCACGACCCCGCTTTGATCGAGCACCTCCCCCGCCACGACGACTCGAAATGTTTTGCTCCGAAAAGTCACCAATGAGCTGACGCGCTGAAACAACTCCTCTCGCCCCGCATCATCCCATGAATCCGAAGGGAGCATGGATGCTGGATAGTACGATCGACTGCCAAAAAAGGGCTCGTTACGACCCTCTGAACTCGAATTGCTCCCCACGAGAGAGGAATTGACACGGATCAAGTTGAGGTCGGAAAGCGAACGCAGCGGCGCACGATTTCTCGTTGCAATGACGGCATCCGCAAACCGATCACCCACCGCATTTTGCCAGGGAGGCATGATGCTTCCTAACTGTGGGTCTCGCGTGAGATTCTGTCCTGCCACCAAGCATCGCAACACTTCACGCGATGCCGTATTGATGTTGACGCGTGGCAATTCGTCCTGCGACTGCGGTGGCAATGAAAAGAGATCGAGCAATTGCGCCGCACGTCTTCCCTCACGATCGAATGCACCAAACTCCGGACGTCCAATCGCCAAGGAGATCCCGCCACCCGCACGGGCATCTGCCACGGCAGAACGGGAATCGACTTCCACATCACGCCACTGTGCCGGATCAAAAACATTTCCCATTTCTGCCAAAAACTGCAACGGACGATTGGCAATCCATGCCGGCGCCATGTGAGGCTGATGAACCGGAAAACGCAACGCAGTAGGCAAAACAGCATCGCTATTCGCTGTCGTTCCCGGCGTCGAATTCCACCCGCGATCCGGCCAACGCAATAAAGATACTTCACGAAAGGGACGCGCCGCATCGATACCTCGCTTCAACGCACGCCCACCCCAATTACTATTTTCATCGTAGTTATTTGAGAAAACCCAAGTGTTGATGTAATAGGACGCACGCGGATCACCATGCTGTCCCATGCTATGATCATGCGCAGGCGAAGCATTGCCTTTCCACTTGCGATGGTTCGCTCCCGCTCGCAAATTTCCCGGTGTTCGCTGCAAACCTCCACGAGCGAGATCGACAACACGTCCATTCCAACGAAGCGCAAAGGAACTACCGGTCGTCGCTACATTCGGGAAGTTGAGCTCGCTTGGGGGAAATGCTCCAATCGGAAAAACAAATTCCTGCACACCACACAAACATACCGCAAATCCATTAGCTGGGATGTTAACCATTTGCTCAGGAAAAACGACGGTGCCAAAAGGACGATTGCCAATCAACGGAATCACAATCTCATGCCGATTCTCGTTCGTGAATTGAAATCGACCACTGATCTCTTGCTGACTCATGTTCCACAACTCGACATACGTACTCACTCGAATGGTTAGAGTGCGACGCAGCAAGTCGCTACTAACCCACTCATAGCGATCGAACAATTCATTCACAAATGGATAGCTATCCACTCCGCGGTAGCCCGGACCCACTGTGGCATCGCCGTCGGCATCGGCGTAATCGATGATACTCGCCGCGAGGGTCTTGGTGTAATGCTCCCCTACCGGAAAAGCGCCACGTCGATTGACAAAATCGGGCAAGTTCCGATCAATGTGCGCTGCCACCGCATCGACATTTCCCTGCGCAATCCACTGACTCAAATCCGGTGCCGGCTGCCCTGCATCTACGTATCCCAAACCATGGGGAATGATCGCAACATGTTTCATCGAACGCGGCAATTGATAGGTAATGTAAGGCTCCACCTGCGCCGCACGAGCTTCACCTATGACGAATCTCGTGCCCGCTGGCGTCCGCACATTCGCCCGCTGCTCCACCAATTGATCTTGCGGACTATTGATGGGCTTTGACGTCGCCTGGGGATCGAAAAGCGGATAATACGGCACTTCTTGAGGACTCAATCCCTCCATCCTCGGCTGAGTCGCAGCGTTGAGACCATCGAGCCGACCACTCAGATCTTCGACCCACCAAGCATAGCGCATGGTGAATGGCGCGCTGGTCGCAGGCACTTCAACCCAAGCACCACGTGGCACTTGACGATCATAGCGATGCAGCGAAACCAACTCCTGGATCTTTGGATCGCGAAAGGCATCGGCCCATGACAAGCCATCGATGCTGCGCGCCCCACCATGGCGCTCAGCCACACCACTGACGAAAGGCAACACGCGCCACTGACTCCGCGCACGATCGTATTGAGCACCGAAAGTCCAAAACTGTTCTCGCGCAGGCTGATCGTCTACGGCCGGAGTCACAGGCTGATCTGGATCATCAAGACGAAATACCAAGGTGTCGTCTCGCCCAGCAATGGGTATGAGCGTCGCAATCGCATCCGCTAGCCCACTTTCGACCGCCATTTCCGCCCTTGTCGCATCGGAATAGGAACGAGCCGTCTTGCGCTCTAAGGAAAGCACGGACAATAGACTCACTAGGATGACCATCATCGCCGCAATCGCCATGATCGTCATCGGTAAGGCGAATCCTCGCAGTTGTCTGATTTCTCGCAGCATGTTATTTCTCCCTCATCGCATGTTCATTCGGTAAACATGACGTTGCACCGCTTCGCGCTGCCGAGGATCTTGACTCATCGCCAAATCCCGCCACTGTTGCTCGGTTTTCAATCGCTGCGCCGTATGATCATCCACCGATTCCCAGATCAATTCTAAATGCTCAGGCATGGTCCCCATCGCCCCATTCCACGGTTGCCATTGTCCACTCGCATCTCGCGTGCGACCTCGAATCTCCCAGCGCAAGACGTTGAAGGCCATCGGCTCATCGATCGCAGGATCAGCCAATGGCAATGTCGCCGCATCCCCCGCGTGCAACCACTCCAGTGTCGCTGGCACATCGAGTGTTCGACGCAGGAGCTTTGGCGAACAACGCCAGCGGTCATCTGCCGTAAACGCAACATAGTAGTAACACCCCATCAAATCACCCGTCGCATCACTTTGCTGCGCATCCCGCTGCCGCACAAAGGCCCATTGGGTTCGCCCCTCAGCATCCTGCAACAAAACAAACCTGGTCCCCGCCACCTGCGAGGCAAGATCGTTTTCAAGGAAATGAAAGAGTGCCCGAGAATCGGCCATTGTCGTGACTTTGCGATGCGCCACTTTGTAGTTCGCACTTGATTGACCCACCATGCTGAGCAGCACAATCATCAATAGCGATGTGACCGCCATCGCCATCAATAGTTCGGCAAGAGAAAATCCACGAAGCCCTGTAACAATACAGCAGCGGCGGATGGGCTGGGAGTCGTTGTATTTCATGAAACCGTTTGTCGAGGAATCAAGATCGTATAATCATAAACCATGCGCTTGCCCCGCGAGGCGCGGGCGGTGTGCGACACGCGAATCTGAACAAGTGAAAGAGCCTCCGCAGCACCCGATGTGATGTTCGCAGGATGTCGTGCCACGGCATGCAGAAGGACCATGTAATGTGCCGGCCCCTGAGGCAAACCCTGCTGCCAATCTTCCACATGGCAACGCGCAAGATATCGACCGTTCAAATCAAACAACAACACTTCCGGGTTTTGTTCACTGGCAAATTGAGGAAAAGCTGGTTGCTGCGGAAACATCTCGGATGGCCTCCCCCGCCATGCTTGAGTCAATTCACGCTGCACCTCTCGCGCCAGCCAGGCCGATCGCGTATCCGCCTCGGCCTTCGTTCGCGTCCGCGTCGACATCGCCGTAGCGGATAACATCAACGGAACCGCCACGGCAATCACCCCCATGGCCACCACCGACTCCATGAGGGTCAAACCACGATGCCACTTTTGCCTCGCGTCTGGGAAAATCTTTTTCATAAAGCATCGAGATGACGTGCGCGCCCCGTGAGTCGATTGATCTGCAAGACGTCACAAGCACCCTGTTGACCCAATTGTGTGAGCGCCTTCCATTGCCCCCCGCTCACACGCCCCGGCCCCAACAAAATCTCTAACGCACCATGGCTAGGAGATAGAATCTGCCCCGCCGGAGAAAAGACAATCAAGACGCCCTCCACCGATCGCCCCCCAAGCATGACTGGTGAACGGAACGCCTGCTCCATCACCGTGGCGCGCACATGTTGGCCCGCTAGCTGAGAGTAAACCATCATCGTTCCAGGCAAGACCTCCCAGCGCTGCAACACTCGTGTCACCCGATATTGACCCGACATGCTCTCTGGATCCGGCATCCACTCCACCTCCGCAAGACCCAACATTTTGCCGCCCATCAACTCACCCGCCGCATCGTCGGGAATCACCACAGCCGTCGCCAATCCCCGAGCAATCGCATGCGACCTCGCACGCTGCAAGTGACTCTTCACCAAGGACCGCGCCGACTCTCGAGCACGTTGCTCCGACCTCCAATATGTCGGCGCAGCGGCCCCCAACAAGAGCAACAAAATCACCATGACCAGCATCATTTCTGTAAGCGAAAATCCCCGGCGACAGAACGCCTTTGTGCTGATGCCTTGATTGATCCGCTCTTTCATCATCGTTTTCATGAGTTGAATCGCAGCAGATCTAACAAAGCACGATTGATGCCAGTAGCGGGAATTGAGGAGCAAATCCTAGCACTATGAAAAAAATGATGAGGCAAAGGTCACAACTGGATCACGGAACTCCCTTTTTGCAGGTTTTTTACGAAAAAACACTTTCATCGCGCCGAAATTTCAAAAATTACCACCTTCCTTCTTGAAAGTTGACTCAAAGTGTCATTCCATCGGCGCACACCCATGAGCCTACGCAAACAATTGAATGACATCTTGATTGCCCTGCTGCCGACCAATCCAGCGGATTCCATCAAGGGCACAGAGCTCATTCGCTTGGCTCGCTTGCAGCTCGATGGGCATTACTCAGATGCGTCGTTGCGCTACCACTTTTCCATCATGTCCTGTGATCCTTCTTCGCCCATCGCGAAGGTGGAAAAAGGCCAAGGCTACTACCGACGTAGCGCTCCTGCCCCTGCGCTCTCGAGCGCTCAGGAACTCATTTCTCTGACACAAGGCCGTCTCGATGACATCACCTCTGATCAATCCGCCATTGATCAAACGATGCTGCGCATCCGCAAATTCCGCGCGATTGTTCATCGCTATTTTGAAATCAATGGCCGCTTCCCTTTTGTCTTCCGTCGCGCTTTCGCTCGTGAGGCGCCGTTGGGGAATTTGTGGAAATATCCCGAAATGGTACTGATCGATTGGGAAACGGGCGATGCGCCCGATGAGGAAATGACGCTCGATCCCACCATGCTCGCGCTGAAACAACGCCTCGGCCTCTCACCTTTTGGCATGCATGCCGCCCGCCTGCGCATCCAACCCTCGCTGCAAACCTATCGCGAAGATTTTTTTCAAACGCTCGCCGTCTCCCAATGGGCTCACGCAGGTGAGTTGATTTATGCCGCACCAATCATCGATGAAGCGCTCGCCGATGGTCTGCGCCGCCTGAATTCCATCTATGGCATCGGCGTCACTTCCTTCGGCCTCACTTCCGAAATGCTCGATGACCTCCCTCGCCCGGCGCAAATTCTCAACGCCCACCCTCGGGAAACAGAAGCCATCATGGCACGCCTTGAGATCAATCGCATCGCCGCTCCTCAAATTCGTCCCCATCTCGACTGGCAAGGCCTCAATGGTTTACGATGCGAGAGTGATGAAGCGCGTGAACTCGTTCACTGGCTCACCCGCTGCCTCGAATCGGGACGCGCGGAGTCCTACAAGGAAGAGGAAACCACGTCGGCTCCTGGACATTTGTGATTTTTCCTGCATACTGATTTCATGAAACTGCCAGATGCCGAGCCCTCTCCTTCGCTCGCCGGAAGCCTCCTGTTTGCCAGCCCAGCGCTGCGCGGCGGACCTTTTGAACGCGCGGTCATTTTGCTCTCGCAACACAGCGCTGAAGACGGAGCGTTCGGACTCATTCTCAATCAACCATCCGGTCAAGTCGTCGGCGACGTGCTACAAGATGCTTCTTTTCACCCACTCCGCCACCTCAGTGTTCACCATGCGGGCCCCGTCGCAGACGATCAGCTGTTTTTCGCCGCACTCTGGTGGGATGGCAAAAAGGGCCTACGCCTCGCCCAACAAATTTCCGCAGAAGAAGCCATCATCCAACAAAAAAAATCAGGAACTCTGGTTCGCGCATTCATCGGCTACTCTGGCTGGAGTCCTGGCCAGTTGGAAGATGAAATCGAACAAAACACTTGGATCGCCACGCCGACCCCTCCGCAACTGCTCGGCCTGAGCCACGATCGCTCACTCTGGTTTGAAGCCCTCCGAGCCCTATCACCTTTTCACCGCTTGCTCGCCGAAGCCCCACAGAACCCGGCCGCCAATTGAAGCACTGGGTCCAGAGTGAACCTTACCGACCTTCGCGCCGCTGCAACACCTGGTCGAGATGCCTGACGAATTCTTTTTCTGTCGGGTAATCACTCGCAAAAAATCGCTCGAATTCTTTGCCCTCTTGATCAAGCAAGACAATCATCGGCATGCCCTCAATGCGAAATTGCCGGGCATAGACGTCGTTTTTCTTTTTCAACTCGGGATCGCGCATGGGAAAGTCCAATTCAACTAACACAAACCGACGTGACGCATACGCCAAGAAAGACTTCTTGGAGAAAACTTGCTGACGCATGCGCATGCATGGCGGACACCAATCGCTGCCCGTAAATTCCACCAACAACATCTTGTTTTCTTTTTGAGCCCGCTCTTTTGCCTGCTCGAAGTCGGACGTCCACCCCGGCAAGGCCGCGTGACTCCAGCTACTCAACAACGCAACGGAAAGAAGCCAAAAAATCATTTGCTGTACCAGTCGTTTCATCTTTTTGTTGATCGCTGAAGAGTGCCAGATTTGTTCAAAAAACCATCGCCTTTTGTCAAATCTCGTGACACTTTTTTGCATGCCTGCCACCCACTTGATCATTGCCACGCGCAATGCCCATAAAACTGCCGAAATCCGCTCCATGCTGGGTGATGGCTTTGTGGTGCAAGACGCTAATGATTTTGCCGATTTCCCCCACGTAGAAGAAACAGGCACCACTTTTCTCGAAAATGCCACCCTCAAGGCAGTCGCAATCAGCCGATGTGTCGATGGCTTGGTGGTGTCGGATGACTCGGGACTGGAAGTCGACGCCCTCCATGGAGCTCCTGGAGTCTGGTCGTCCAGCTTCGGCGGTGAAGAAGGAAATCACCCGAAAAATAACGCACGCTTACTTGCCGAGATGGCTCATGTGCCCGATGCAGAACGCACCGCACGCTTTGTCTGCGTCATGGTCATCGCTCAAAAGGGCGAAGTGCTCGCCCACTTCCGCGGCACGGTCGATGGCAAAGTCACAACCTCGGCCCATGGCAACGGCGGCTTTGGTTATGATCCACTTTTCGCCCCACTCGGCCATACAGCAACGTTTGCCGAACTCGGCGCCAACATCAAAAATCAACTGAGCCATCGCGCCCGCGCTCTCCACGCTGTCATCGATTGGCTCCAGCAACACTCTGCATCATGATTCGTCAGATTCTCATTTCCCTCAGCATCGCATCACTCAGCCTGCTGCAGCTCTCGTGCTTTCAAGTGAAAGCCAAGGACCCCGTCGTCTTTCGCTTTGTCCCCGGAAAAACCGCACTACTCAAGGATGGCTATGCCTATGCCCCAAGACGCGCCCCCAAACAAGTCGTCGCCGCCATCGCTGCGGGCAATCGACTTCAAGGCAAACCTTACAAATGGGGCGGCGGTCACGCTCGCCACAATGATACCGGCTACGATTGCTCTGGATCGGTCTCTTATGTGCTGCGCGAAGCAGGCATCATCAAAGGCAGCATGGCATCACGCGCTTTTCTTCATTACGGCAAACGCGGGGAAGGCAAATGGATTACCATTTATAGTCGCAATGGCCACGTTTTCATGACGGTTGCTGGTCTACGACTCGACACTGGCGGCCGCGGCCAGCGCGACGGCCCTAAGTGGAAACCCTGGAAACGTGAGTCAAAGGGCTACATCATGCGCCACCCACCCGGCCTTTGAGCGCTCCCGCCACCTCATGCAAGGAAGAAAATTGCCCTTGCGCCCCCGTGAAATCCAAGCATGAAGTCACCCGATTGGGAACAACCCATACGTCCATCCCCGCCGCCTGCGCGGAAATCATCCCGTTGTGAGAGTCCTCGATCGCCAAACACTGCTGCGGCGCAACCCCAAAACGCCTCGCCGCTTCCAACCATAAATCGGGAGCTGGCTTGATCCGCGGGGCATCACCCCGACAAATCACGTGAGAAAACGCAGAGCGAATCCCCAATTGCTCCAACCAACCATCGACCCAATGATGGGAACTGCTCGACACCACTCCTGCTGCAATTCCCTGACCACGTAATACGTCCAGACACTCGACGACCCCAGCCATTAAGCCCTCGTCACTTAGCTCATGGACAATCTCTTGCTGACGCTCCTGATCCATCGCTTGCCAGTCAAAATCTTTCCCCGTCAGCTCTTCCAAATAACTCTTCGGCGACCATGTTTCAAAGTCACTGCCGATGCATCGCGTATACATCGATAAGGGCAAATCTCGATCCTCCAGGGAAAAACATTTTTTCCACGCCAAGTAAATGGCCCATTCGGTATCCACTAAGATTCCATCAAAATCAAACAATACCACTTGGCACTTCTCCATGCCGCTTTTTCGCAAGGATCCCCAAGCATGGCAACGAAAATCACGCGAATCCTCGCTTTCCCTCATGCCTCAATTGGCTCGATGATCGCGTATGAACCTGATCAAACATTTTTTACAATTTAATCATTTTACATGCATAATTTTTTCATGAGAATGATAAAACGAGTCGATTTTTTATTCTTTTTTAAATTTTCATCATTTTTTATTACTTGTTTTTTAAAAATAACAAAAATCGACGGATGACAGTTGGCAAAAAAATCGCGACAAATCGACTCCCTCATGACATTCTTTGTCGGCACATATGAGCAATCCGCCGAACACCGCGTCCGACCATCGCAGCTACCTTGAGCAAATGACGATCATGAAGGTCTCGCTCATGGTTTCGGCTGTCCTTCTCTTGCTCAAAGTATGGGCCGCATGGAGCACTCGCTCGTCGGCTCTCTACTCAGATGCGGCCGAGTCGTTTGCGCATTTGATTGCCGTTTTGATCGCAGTACGCGCACTACAACTCGCCCACAAACCCGCCGATGATGAACACCACTTCGGTCACGACAAAGCCGCGTATCTTTCCTCGGGATTTGAGGGAGCCATGATCTCCTGCGCCGCTTTGATGATTTTTTACGAAGCAGGTCGACAATTTTCTCAAGGCATCCAAATCGAGCGCATTGGTCTCGGCGCCACCTTAGCGGGCATCGCCACCGTCGTGAATGGAATTCTGGGCTTGAGCCTCATCCACATTGGCAAAAAACGACTCTCCCCCGTCTTGCAAGCAAATGGCCGTCATGTGATGACAGACGTCATCACCAGTATCGCGGTGCTCGCCGCACTGGCGCTCGTCTCCATCACGGATTGGCCTTGGTGGGATCCCATCATCGCGATGCTGGCTGCAGCGAACATTCTTTGGACGGGCGCACGCTTGATCAAAGATAGCCTTGCCGGCCT
This sequence comes from Verrucomicrobiota bacterium, assembly GCA_039804425.1. Lineage (GTDB taxonomy): Bacteria > Verrucomicrobiota > Verrucomicrobiia > Verrucomicrobiales > Akkermansiaceae > UBA956. The sequence continues at coordinate 258 of JBDLWB010000181.1, read as the reverse complement.
CATGGACGCCGCTGAACCAGAAACGGAAGCGAAAATCCGTGCACTCTTGGAAGAACTGCGCGAAACCCGTGATTTCCGTTATCACCACTTGCGCCACCGGCATTCAGGCCACACCCATTGGGTCGAAATTCACCTGGTTTTCGCCGATGAGACCACGGTCCGCGACGCCCACCACATCGCCACCGAGGTCGAGGAACAGATCTGCGCCTTACTCGCCCCCAACGGTCGCATCATCACCCACCTCGAACCAATCTCTGC
>JBDLWB010000180.1:0-2538 GCA_039804425.1 Verrucomicrobiota bacterium | reverse complement strand
AGCCAACCGTGAGCGAGGTCAAATTGAGTCGCGCGAGTTGATCGTTCGTTGCAAAGATGGCAGTGACAAGGAGGTGATCATCAGCACGACCATGCTGGAAGATGGGCCTGTCGTGGCGTTTTTGGACATTACCGAGCGCAATCGTTCCGCTCGTGAATTGGAGGCCTTGCGCACGAGTCGGGAAAAGTCCGCGTTTGAACTCACCGAAAACATGCCGGCGGGCACCTATGCTTTGGAATTGCGGATGTTGGCTGATGAACAGCTCAGTATGTTCTTCCGCTTTGTCAGTCGACGTTTCCTCGATTTCTTTCAAGTCACGCGGGAACAAATCCACAAGGATGCGAATCGGTTGATCGAAGTCATTCATCCTGAAGATCGAGAAAGCATGATCGCTGCGAACCTTCAAGCATACGAGACGACGTTACCGTTTTATTGGCAAGGTCGCACATGCATTGATGGGCAAATACGCTGGTTGAGCATCCAATCCAATCCGCGGATGGATCATTCTGGCGTCATTGTCTGGGAGGGTGTTGTCAGCGATATTACTTCCTACATTGATACGGAAAGCAAACTTCAGGAGAGTCTTCTCGCGGAAAAAACCTTGCGCAAGGAGGCAGAAACATTGCGTCGTGCCGCCGAGCGGGCGCATGAAGCGAAAAGTCTGTTCTTGGCAAAAATGAGCCACGAAATTCGCACACCGTTGAGCGCTCTGGTGAGTCTCTCACAAGCGATGTGGATGCGCGGCCAGCAACACGCGGTGGATGCGGAATTTACGCCATTCTTGAATCGTGTCCGCTCTGGCGGACAATACTTGAATTTGATTTTGCGCAATGTGTTGAACATCTCGGCTGCCGAATCCGGTCGCGTGCCGGTGCGACCCGAAGAATTTTATGTGGCGGATTGGGTCGCTGATGTGCAAAACATCCTCGAACCGATTGCGGACTATTATCGCGGTCAAATCGAATGGTCATTGCCATGCGATGATGAAGCTCGTTGGTGCACGGACCAAATGAGGTTGACCCAAATCGCGCTGAATCTTTGTGAAAATGCGCTGAAGTATTCCGTTGGGCAAAAAGGCCCGGTTTGCTTTGGGGTGGAAATCACCGACACCTCACTCAATCTGACTGTCAGCGACGTGGGTCCTGGCATTCCCGCAGAGAAACAAGAATTGATCTTTGCGGCGTTTTCCCAGATTGGTCAAAAAGTTTCACCTTTGGATGAAGGCGTCGGCTTAGGGTTGGCGATTGTCAAATTGAACACGGAGTTGCTTCGTGGCGATGTGCTGATGGAAGAACAAATTCCTCAAGGGATGAAATTTGTGATACGCATTCCGCGTATGGATTAAGATTTCTCTGCCTTTTACGGCATTTTTCCTTTCACCCCTCATCATATTGTCATGCGCATCGTTATTGTCGAAGATAGTTTAGAAGATTTGCTCAATTTGCGTTCCTTGCTCGCGAGCATGCCGCACATGCACATCGTGGGGGTCGCTCACAATCTCCAAGATGCTCGTGAGGTGTTGAAAGAAGAAATCCCGGATTTGGTGTTTCTCGACATCGAGCTGGGACCAGAAAACAGTTTTGATTTGATGGATTCCATCCCCGTGGCGACACGAGTGATCTTCACGACAGTTCACACGGGCTACGGAGCTGCGGCTTTTGATGTGGATGCTACCGACTACGTGATCAAGCCCGTCAGCGAAGAGCGCTTGTTGCGTGCCCTGGCCAAATTGCCCGCCAACGACGTCGCTCCTGCCAGCAAGGTGCTGGTTTATCGCGGGGGCAGTGAAAGGCATTCCTTGGCCTTGCAGTCGATTGCCGCCATCGTGGCCGATCGCGATCACAGCATTGTGGTGGCGGGCCATCAACAATACCAAGATCACCGACGCTTTCGCGAATGGTTGCAGTTGCTGGAGAAAGAGTGTTTCACGCAATTGGATCGTTCGACGCTGGTGCATCTTCCGTCGGTGCGCAGCTGGCAACCCTATGGCGGAGGCCTCATGTTGCGTTTCAAAAATGCCACCGTCACGCTGGAAATTGGTCGTGCTGCGACACGTCGATTCGAAGAAATGGGCGTGGCCGAGGGCTTAGAGGAGTCGGAATAAGGAGGAAACCTGCCGTTTCGTCGAGAAATTCGCCGTTTCGTCGAGGTGAATGGTTTTTTGCTGGATTTTCGATGGGAGGTGGCCAAATTCGCGTCGAGCCTCCTCGTTTCGGGATCCATCACTCTCTTCTCTTTATGAAACCATCCTTTTCTCGCAAACACTTTTTCCCTTTCGTCGCTCTTTGCGCCGCGCTTACTTCGGGCCAGGTCATGGGTCAGGTCAACATTACTCTGGGAACGACTTCGGGTAGCGGATCACAGGCCTTGACTTCATCGATCGTCAATGGTGGATATACCTACAACTTCGGCGTGACGGCCTCGGCCGGCGAATTGACCCTCACTAATTTGAGTGTCGCAATATCTCGAGACAATAATACAAGTTTGCCCGTTACCGTTCAGGTATTTAGTGGTTTGGGCGGCACCGGGACACTCTTG
>JBDLWB010000179.1:0-3884 GCA_039804425.1 Verrucomicrobiota bacterium | reverse complement strand
GTGCCAGTGCCAAATCGCTACGCCGAGAACAGCGCACAGGCCAAAGACACAGGCGTGGTGGATGCGGATGTTTGGTTGCATAGGTTGTGGGTTTGAAAAATCGGTCTTCGTGCGTGCCTTTCCCTCTGGGTGGAGGTTTCAGTGTCTGCATGAGAGTGAGGTGATCCCACTGCTCATGACAGGATTGTTTGAGGCAACTTGATGAGAAGTACCATGTAATCAAAATTCTACAACGAAACAAGATCTTTTGTTCCTACTGACACAACGCGTATCAAGGTCGGTGAGCGAAAAGGCATGCTCGCAGTACGGCTGCTTTGCGGAGAGCGGCAGCAGTGCTACCGCAATCCTAGGTGAAGGCCACGGCGCATGGGGTGGCGGGGTGGTCCGCGTGAAATCCCTGCGGAGGGAGAAAAGTTGCTTAAGGTTTGATGATGCAGCGAGATTGTGGCGTCAGAGAGACCGGACCGATCAATCCTGCAGGTAGTAGAGAAGTATCTTTGCGATGGTAGTACCAGATGACAAAGCACTTGCGATTTTTCTCGGGGCGCGGTTGGTTTTTCACGAACCAATCGGGATAAGCTTTCATTGCGTGGCCTTTGTCGCCCCGATCCTCACCCCATTCGAAGTCGGCAGGATGCTGTTCATCGCCGACCAGGCGATTGTGCCAAGTGTTGGTCACGGCGATGGACAATTGATTTTTTCCTGGTTTGAGCGCGGCCGTGAGATCGACCTGATAGGGCGCCTGCCATAGCACACCGAGGTCCTTGCCATTCAGCGTCACGCGGGCGAGGTCTTTGACTTGGCCGAGGTTGAGTTGCAAAGGAGCATTCGCATCGGGAATGGAAAATTCCGTCGTGTAAGTGGCGGTTCCGGAAAAATACTTGATGCTGGGATCTTCATGCTTGCTGAGGTCCATCAGTGTCGGCAGCGTGATGCGGCGTGATGCTTCGACGGGCGAATCGAGGGTGACTTGCCATGGGCCTTTCAGCTCCACCGGCGCGCTAGGCGCGGGGACTTCCTGCGTTTGGCGTTTGCCTGAGGCATAAACCAGCTCGACGCGGGCGGCGCTGCGGGAAAGGATCGAGAGCGAGCCGTCGGCAGCAGCACGGACTTGTGGAGCGGTGAGTGCGACGGGTGAGCCGATGTTGAGCGGATCGCCTTCGCTCACGGCGATGCGTTGGTCCTTGCCTTTGTAGCGGTATTCGATTTCCAAGGTTTTCACGACATTGGGTGCGGGGTCCTGTTCGAAGACAGAGGTGTGGACATGGGGCAGCTGAAGCGATCCCGCCGCAGCGAGTTCTTGGAGTTTTTCACGGACATCCATCCAGCGGTTCGCCGATGCTGCGCCAAAGCGTGCGCGGGTGATGGTGAGAGAGTCATCCGTGGGCGCTTGGATTTGGCAAGAGACGACGTGATCGGTCGCTTGAGATTTCGCACGGAACACAACAAAAATCGAGCGATGGCTGTCGAGAGTGAGATCGACCTCCGTGCGGCCATTTTTTTCGCGCCAAACCGGAGCAAAGCGCATGTTGCCGGTTTCGGCATCCCAGAGCTCGGGTCGGAGTCCCGTAACGCGGAACGAGGCGGTGAACTTATTCGTTTTGCCAGCGGTATTGGCGACAAAAAACAACGTTTCTTTCGCGGTCACGCGGGCGCAGCCGGTGATGCCTGATGCTCCTGCAAATTGGAAAATCGGGCTGATGGCAAAATCACGTCGAGCAGCATTGAGGTCGCCTTTCGTGTAGAGTTTTCCTTTGCCGACTCTGTGAACTGCTGGGCCATTCCAGAGCGTGGAGGAACGGACAAGATCATTCGTTTGCGGATAGCCTTGCAGGCCGGGCGTGCCGTCGGGCTTCGAACAAACGATCACGGCACCAGCTTGGAGCAAGTCTTCGAGCCGTCGGACATCGGTGGCGAGCATGCGTCCATTGTGGGGGATGCTGAGGAAGGGATAGCTGCGTCCCGAGCTCAGCACGATGCGACCGTTTTTGACGCTAAGACCTTTGCGGAACTCACGCCATGAAATGATGTCGCCTCCTTGTCCTTGATTCACGCTCGCAAATTCGGAAGGAGACTCGCCCGCCTGGAGCAGGGCTTGGGCACGACCGAGATATTGGAAAAAGGCGGCTCCATCCTTCGCCCAGGTTTGATGGCGATTGAAATGCGTGCCCCACCAGCCCATGCCCATGCCGGGCTTAAAGCGGTCATCGAAGGGTTGATGCACCCAATGGTGGAGGATCATGCGGTTCGCGCCACTGGCGAAAGTGCCATCGGTCGAGCGTTTGAGGAAACCTGGCGTTTCCGACCAGTTGCTCAGAGTGGGAGGGCCGGTGAATGCTTCTGCGCCGACCACACGACGTCCGGCAGCCCTTGCGGCAGCGACGACCGCACCGCTGATGCCGCCGCCGCCCGCAGTCCAGAACTCGCCCATGGGCAAATCAGCGAGAGCCGCGCCTTCGGTGGTATCGAATTGGCCGCCGTAGGGTTCAAATTGGAGATCCATGCCGACAGCCTTCATCTTCGCGCGACCTGTGAGCCAGCCATTTTCGTAAAACAGTGTGCGAATGACGTCTTGGTAATCCCATTGGAAGCGAGCGGTTAACTCAGGATTGCCCACCACGCGTTGTTGTGTGCTGATGAGCCAAGGCAGTGGATCATAGCCCTTGCGTTTTTCAAACTCCTCGCGAAAGGCTGAGGTCCAGTTTTGCGAGCCAGCTTCATAGCTATCGATGAGGAAATGCTTCACACTCTTGCCGAGGTAGGGGCCGAGGTGTTTTTTCATGGGTTCAATGACCTGATCCCAGTGGTAGCGATTGTGTTCGAGGCTGAGTTTATCGACCTCCAGCGTTTTGCCGATCAGTTCATCCGGCAGCGGGTGAGGATTCGATCCCGTAGGAGCGTGGGCGAAACGGATGATCTGCCATTGGCCCGGTGGCGCATTCCATTCCAGCTTGCCATCGCGAAAAGACTTCGTCAGATCGATCACCTTTTGCGGGTCCACCACGCCCTCCGCCGGAGCCGCGAGCACGGCGACATCGCGGAAAAACGAAAAACGTTGACCACTGCTGCCCCAACCGCGGTAGCTCGTGGGATCGGGGCGCGGGAGCTCGACGGAGACTTTTTTCCCGCCATCGATGGTCACCGACTTCGTGACCAATTGCTGCATATTCTTTTCCTCATCGATCCATGGGCCGCCGGTGGTGGAATAGCCGACGGTGTTGTGCAGGCCGATTTCCAAGCCCAGGCGCTGGGCTTCGGCGGCGGCGTGGCGTAGGGCTTCCCAATACTTCGGGCTGCGATACGTTTGATCCGGCCAAGGATTGTTGAGAGTGGGCTTGTGCGATTCCTGAACAGCCGAGGCGATGTTAAAAATCGTCGCCCCGCCGATGCCCGACGCTTTCATCGCTTCCAAGTCCTTGGTGATCCCTTCCTTGGAAAAATTCGAACCCATCCAGTGCCACCAGACATAGGGGCGGTTGATGACGGGAGGATTGGCAAAATTAGCTTCCAAATCCGTCTCTGCTGTGAGCGGGGAAATCGCAGCGAGCAAGGCGAAAGTCGTAGCTGGTAGGGATCGAAGTGTCATGGGTGATGGATGCCTTACAACGTCCCTAGGCAGCCGAATCTTACAGCTTGAGGGCATTTTATTGATGTTTGCTAGAATCAGACACGAGGTTGATGCTCAAACAAAAAAGACGAGCCTTGGCCCCCCAGAGACCAAGACTCGCCAGTGATGACCCACTCCTGAGTCAAATGTTTTGTTAGCGACGTCGACGTCGCAGTAATGCAAGAGCGCTTAAGCCACCAAGCAAGGCGGCAGAGGGTTCGGGGATGGCGCGCAGGGCGACATCGTTGCCTCCGGTAAAGCTGCTGCTGGTGCTGTT
>JBDLWB010000178.1:0-18387 GCA_039804425.1 Verrucomicrobiota bacterium | reverse complement strand
TAGGCAACTCATGGCAGGCTCGCCTCGGCAAAAACGGGCTGGTCTGGGGTCTCGGACTGCACCCCAATCCACGAGGAGCCACAGTCAAAAAAGAAGGCGACGGTCGCACCCCAGCAGGCGTTTTCCGCATCGGCGGCGCTTGGGGCTATGATGCCACCATCCGCAAGCACCCGCAGCTCGCTTATCGACGCGTCACGCCGCGCGACCTCTGGGTCGAGGATGTCCTCTCTCCCTCCTACAATCGCCACGTCATCCTCCCCCACGATCCTCTTACACCATGGGAAAAAGCTCAGCAGATGAAACAAAACGACTCGGCTCACCGACTCAAACTTTTCATCGCCCATAATGCCCCACCACACGTCGTTAAAGGAGCAGGTAGTTCGATCTTTTTCCACATCTGGCGATGCGATGGCGCTGTGCCTTCTGCCGGATGTACCACCATGAGAGAACACAACCTGCGTAATCTCATCGCTCAAATGGATCCTACCAAACATCCTCTTTACGTGATTCTACCTCAAGCGGAATACCAACGCTATCGCAAAGCATGGAGCTTACCCTAAGGATCTTCCCGTCACTGATTTTCCGATGCGATTCCTGATTGCCAAAATGAAAAAAATTCGCTAAGACTCGATCCTTAGCTACGTATCACTCTTATGCCACGCGTCCTCATCACCGTCAGCGAACAAACTCCGCAACCCTACCGCTTTGATCTCGACCGCCCTTCGGTGAAAATCGGACGTGGATCGGAAAACGACATTGCCATCAATTGCCGATCGGTCTCTGTGCAACACGCTGTGATGGAACGAATTCCCGGCGGCTATCAACTGCGTGACCTAGGCTCAACCAATGGCACCAAACTCGCAGGAACAAGATTGGAAATTATCGAACTCGTCGATGGCACCAGTGCAAAATTGGGCGATGTCAGCTTTGATTTTACCCTAAGTGCCGACGAACAATCGTCGCTCGCCGCGGAAATCCCCGCAGACTCTTCCGAGAAAACGGAAGAAACCTCTATCCCCGAACCACCGCAGGCACCTCGCCCACCGCGCCGCGTGAGCAAACCTACCTCACTGACTTCGGCTACTGATTCCTACGGCAAATGGATGTTTTTGGCGTTCCTCCTCTTCGCCGCGCTGGCCTTTTTCATCGGCCTCTCGATACGACATAAAAAAGAAGTTCAGCAACCACTGCTGAAGTCGATGCTTCAAAAAGAAGCACCTGCCGCGCCCGCTGCTGAATAGCGACGTTTCTGTCACGGTTTTTTTCACCCATTTGTGCGATTTCTTTTGCCATTTGGGTCATCCTGCTTGATACATCCGCTGCCATTTCATCACTCGCATGTCCGCTAGCTCCCATAAAAAGAAAAAAAAATCGCCAGCAACTCCGGAGGAAACAAAATCTTCGAAACATTGGTCACCTAAAAAGTCCGCAGAGCTTTATGGCATCGAGGAATGGGGACACGGCTATTTTGATGTTTCTCGCCATGGAGAAGTCACCGTGCGCCTCACGGAGGACGATGAAAAATACGACATTAGCCTGAAGGACATTGTCGATGGACTCTCTGACCGCGGCACTCAGCTTCCCGTGCTGCTGCGTTTCCGCGATCTACTCCACTCGCGCATCGCTGAGCTGAATCGCTCATTTCACAAGGCCATTAAGGACCTCAACTATCAAGGTTCTTATCGCGGTGTTTACCCCATCAAGGTCAATCAACAACGCCAAGTCATCGAGGAAATCACCGAATTTGGCAAACAATTCCACTACGGGCTCGAAGCGGGCTCGAAGCCGGAACTCATCGCCGCGCTGGCGCACATGCATGACCCAGAAGCTTACATCATTTGCAATGGCTATAAGGACGAAGAATTCATCGACCTCGCCTTGCATGCACAAAAAATGGGCCTACGCGTGATTCTCGTTTTGGAAATGCCCAGCGAGCTCGATTCGATCATCAAACGCTCGGAAGCCATCGGCATCCGCCCGAGCCTCGGCGTGCGCGTCCGCCTCGCCACGCGCGGAGCCGGCCACTGGCAAGAATCTGCGGGTGACAAATCGGTTTTCGGCCTGAATGCCGCTCAAGTCATTGAAGTCGTCGATCGCCTTCGCGACAACGGTTATCTCGATTGCCTCAAAATGCTCCACTATCACCAAGGATCGCAAATCCCAAACATTGCCTCGATCCGCGAAGGAGCCACCGAGGCAGTGCGCATGTACTGCGACCTCGTGCGCGAAGGCGCCCCCATGGGCATTCTCGACATCGGCGGCGGTCTCGCAGTGGACTATGATGGCTCACACACGAATTTCACCTCGTCGTGCAATTACTCGATTTCCGAATACTGCGCAGACATTATCGAGGTGATCTCGAGCATTTGCCAAAAACAAAACATCGCCCACCCTGATATCATTTCCGAATCAGGTCGCGCTGTCGTTTCTTATTACTCAGTGCTGGTCTTTAACATCTTGGATGTCACGAGCGTCCAAACTTCAGACAACGAACCAGCCACTCCCGAAAATCCGCACGATCACTTGAAGAATCTCATTGAGGTCAATCGCGTGCTTGGCAAAAAAAATCTGCAAGAATGCGTCAATGATGCACTCTACTATCGCGATCAACTCCGCGCCCAATTTTTCCATGGCAATGCGACACTCCGCGAACGTGGCCTTGGTGAAGCATGGGCATGGCACATCCTGACGCGTGTCTCGAAAATGCTGACGGAAATGGATGATATTCCCGAGGATTTGCGCGAACTCTCGAACTCTCTCACGGACTTTTATTACGGCAATTTCAGCCTATTCCAAAGCCTTCCCGATTCCTGGGCCATCGATCAATTGTTCCCCGTCATGCCCATCCATCGCCTTGATGAACGCCCACGTCACCGTGCTGTTCTCGCCGATATCACTTGCGACTGCGATGGCAAAATTGATCGTTTCATCGACCGCGAAGACGTTGCCAAAATTCTGCCGCTCCATGAGTTCAAACAAGGCAATCCCTACTATGTTGCCGTGTTCCTTGTTGGTGCCTATCAAGAAACTCTCGGCGACCTGCACAATCTCCTCGGTGATACCCACGTGGTCGGGGTCCACATGGAAAATGGCCGCCCTGTCTATACTCATGAGGTCGAAGGCGATACCGTGGCGGACGTTTTGAGCTATGTCGAATACGACACTAAGGAACTCGTGAGTCGCTTCCGCAGCTTTGCGGAGAAGGCTGTCAGCAAAGGAAATATCTCCCCCGGCGAGCGTCGCGAAGTGATGGATCTTTTCCGCAATGGCCTCAGTGGTTACACATATTTCGAGAGCTAATCCTATTTCTCACTCTGCTGGGGAACAGAAATTCTCTTGACATTTCTTCGCCCGTAGCTCACAAGTCTTTAGCGACCAATATCGGTTGCGAAAGGCGCTCATGTGAGCATCGCCCTTTTCCGGTCTTCATCGATGAGAAAGATTGTTTGAGGTTCCATCCCCAATCCTCATCGCGCTGCCAACAACCGATCAACGGTTCGCGTTGGCTCTCTCAACAAACATGACTCCTATGTCCTTCGAAGCGCTGCCCTTGGCCGCGCCCATTCAACGTGTATTGCAAGAACTCCAATACAACACGCCATCCCCCATTCAAGCGCAGTCAATCCCGCTCCTTCTCGAGGGTCGCGATTTGCTTGGTGGTGCCCAAACGGGCACGGGAAAAACGGCGAGCTTTGCCCTGCCCATCCTCCACCACCTGCTCGCTCGCCCCGCGAAGGCGAAACCGAAAAGCTGCCGCGTGCTGGTTCTCGCCCCTACCCGCGAACTTGCCATCCAGGTCGGCAAAAGCTTTTCTACCTACGGTAAATACGTTCCTCTCCGTCAAACTCTCATCTACGGCGGTGTCGGACAAAATCCCCAAGTCCAAGCCATGCAGCGCGGCACGGACATCCTTGTTGCTTGCCCGGGTCGACTGCTCGATCTGATCCAGCAAGGACACGTCGATCTCTCGCATGTCGAGTTTTTTGTCTTGGATGAAGTCGATCGCATGTTGGACATGGGCTTTTTGCGCGATGTGAAACGCATCGTCGCCATGCTCCCCGCAAAACGTCAGTCGTTGTTCTTCTCCGCCACGCTGGCACCGAATATCGTCGAGCTCGCTCAGAGCATTCTGAAAAATCCCGCTCACGTCAGCATTACGCCCGAGACCACCACTGCCGAAAAAATCGACCAACAAATCTGCTTTGTCACCAAGGAATCAAAACGCCCGCTACTGGAACAATTGCTGCGTGGTCAATCGGAAGCCACCTCACAAAAGCTCACCATTGTCTTTAGTCGCACCAAACACGGGGCAAACAAGCTCGCCAAAAGCCTCTCTGCCGCTGGCTTTCCAGCCGATGCCATTCACGGCAATAAATCGCAAGCGCAACGCGAAAAAGCTTTGGAACGCTTCAAAAAAGGGCTCACCCCCGTGCTGGTCGCCACCGATGTCGCAGCACGTGGCGTTGATGTGAAGGATGTCGGTTTGGTGATCAATTTCGATCTCCCGAATGAACCAGAAGCCTACGTGCACCGCATCGGCCGCACCGCCCGCGCCGGAGCTGACGGACGCGCTGTTTCTTTTTGCTCGGAAGACGAATTGGAATACTTACGAGATATCGAGAAAACCATCCGCATGGCCATTCCTCGTTGGGACAACCATCACTGGCACGAAGAGACCCTCGCCGAAAGACACTTACGCGGCATTCGCTCTCAACATGGCAGCAAACGCCCCTCAGGTGGACGCCCCCCGCAACGCCATCATCAGCGCGAAGAGAGCTCTCGTCGCAGTAATGGTGGCAATCGACGCCAGCGCTAATCGAATCGCCTCTCTCCCTCCACGCCCCACAAAAAAAGCCGCTGCAATCACGCAGCGGCTTCTTCGTTTCATCGAGAAGATTACTTCTTGAGCAAATCTTTGACCGCATCGCGCTCTTCTTTGAGCTCGTTGATGGTGGCATCAATTTTCTCTTGGCTAAAGGCATCAACTGGCACGCCTTGAACAACTTCCCATTTGCCGTTTTCGATCGTGCGAATCGGCATCGAGGCAATCAGACCTTTTTCAATGCCATACGAGCCATCGGAGCAAACTGCCACGCTGTGCCAGTCACCAGCAGGTGTGGGAGTAATCAAGCTCTTCACCGTGTCGAGTGCCGCATTGGCTGCAGAGGCGGCGGAGGATGCTCCACGCGCTTTGATGATCGCCGCACCGCGCTGTTGCACCGTGCTGATGAATTCACCTTTGAGCCACTCGACGTGAGAAATCACTTCGGTCACCGGACGACCGTTGATTTTGGCATTCGTGAAATCAGGATATTGCGTCGCTGAGTGATTGCCCCAAATGCACATATTGGTCACTTTGGAGTGATGCACTGCTGCTTTTTTCGCGAGTTGGCTCTTCGCACGGTTTTCATCGAGACGTGTCATGGCGAAGAAACGATCGGCAGGTACCCCATCAGCATTGTTCATCGCAATCAGAGCATTGGTGTTGCAAGGATTGCCCACTACCAACACGCGCACGTCTTTCGCCGCATTACGAGCGATCGCTTTGCCTTGACCGGTGAAAATTTTCCCGTTGATGCCCAACAAATCTCCACGCTCCATCCCTGCTTTGCGTGGCACAGAACCAACCAACAGAGCCCAGTTGGTGTTGCGGAATCCTTCGTTGAGGTCAGCCGTCGGCACGACTTCGTTCAAAAGTGGAAAGGCGCAGTCATCGAGCTCCATCACCACACCTTCTAGGGCGGGAAGTGCAGCTTCAACCTCGATCAAACGTAGGTTCACCGGCTGGTCCGGACCGAAAACCCAGCCGGAAGCGATGCGAAACAACAAGGCATAGCCAATTTGGCCAGCGGCTCCAGTAACAGATACAGTAATGGGTGCTTTCATAAGACGGCGCTTCTCTTAGCCCTCTTTGTCTGGATGGTCAAGGTTCTGCCGAAAAAAAATGCCACCAACCTCAATTTCCTGCCCAAGCACCCGAGCGCGCGCGACCATTCTAAATCAATTCCAAGGCAAATTCTGGGATCCGCGCAAATACCCTCTCGCCTTTTGCAGTTTCACCAAAATAGGCTCCCATCACTTTGGCGCTCGCTGCCACGCAATGGTAACTCTGATAGCGAAACTCGTCGCCTGGCTCGAAAACAGGCATTTCTCCCACTACTCCCTCACCTTCCACCACGACCGTATCGCCATTCTCTTCTTTCACAATCCACTTCCGCCCCCGGAGTGTCACCACTTCGGTCGACTGATTGACGATGCAAATTTCATAGAGAAAGGGAAAAGGTTTCTCCTCCGGCGCCTGCAAGGATGGCATGAACTGCACTTTCTCCACCCTGACTTTCCATCCCATCAATTCTCTCACAACCCCAACAAATCATATAGGACCCTCTCTGGCAAGCTTGGCCATCATCACGCAATCCAGTTGCTCCATGATACGTCCAGCCAGTTTCCATCACAAATCCCTCAGATTTTATCCTTTCCAAAAAGCCCCAGCACCTCTAGAAAGCACCCGCAAACACTATGAAAATTCGCACATTTCTTGCCGCCACCACCCTCAGCGCTTTCGCCTTCCTCGCTGCTTGCAAATCAGGCAACGGGTCATCTCAAGCGACCATCGCCGTGATTCCTAAGGGCACGACTCACATTTATTGGAAATCGGTTGAAGCCGGCGCCAAAAAAGCTGCTGCCGAACTGGGTGTCAATGTGACGTTCATCGGACCTCAAAAAGAAGACGACCGCTCACAACAAATTGACCTTGTCACCAACCAATCGCTTCTCTGCGACGCCATCGTACTTGCGCCACTCGATGCCACTGCCTTGCGCGATGTCGCACAACAAACTGCTCAGCAAGGCAAGCCCGTCGTGATCATCGATTCCGCACTGGCTGACAGCACTTCGTTTATCACGAGCTTTGTCGCCACTGACAACCGCGAAGGAGGTCGCCTTGCCGCACGCCGTCTCGCCGAAGTTCTCGGGGGCAAGGGCAAGGTCATGATGCTCCGCTACATGCAAGGCAGCGCTTCCACCACCGAACGCGAAGAAGGCTTTCTGGAAGAAATCAAAAAATCTCCGGAAATCGAAGTTGTCAGCGAGAATCAATACGGCGGTGCGACAGCAAGCCAAGCACAAGACGCGGCGACGAACCTGCTGCAAAGCCAAATGAACGGTGCAGAACTCAAAGTGCAAGGCATTTATTGCCCAAACCAAACGACCACCTACGGCATGCTCCAAGCTCTTCAAGGAAAAGCTCTCGCGGGCAAGGTCAAGTTCGTCGGTTTTGATTGTGATGCCACTTTCCTCGACGCACTCAAAAAAGGTGAATTGCACGGCACTGTATTGCAAGACCCCGTCAACATGGGCTACCTCGGTGTCAAAGCGGCCCACTCGAAATTGAAAGGAGAACCCGTGACACCAGTCATTGACACCGGAGCTACGCTTGTTACACCAGAAAACATCAGCGAACCAGCCATCGACGCGCTCATCAAAACGCAAGTCCCCTAATCTCGCGACTCCTCATGCCGCTGCTCGTTGATCTCTCGTCGCTGCCCGAAGATGGCATCTCGCTCACAGGCGAGCTGCCAGCTGATCTCTTTGATTTCCCCGCGCACGATGACGCCAAAGCTGTCAGCCCGCTGCACTATGACCTTTTCGTGCAGCGCTTCGGCTCGGAGCTGCTGCTCCGCGGCGATCTCTCCGCGAGCTTCGAGTTCACCTGCGTCGTAACCCTTCAACGCTTCGTTCAAACCATCCGACTCGAACAAGTCGCGATCTCGGTCGAACTCGAAAATGAAGCCCCCATCGACATCGCCGACGCCCTACGTGAGGAAATTGTCATCGAAATGCCCAGCGACCCTCGCTGCGACGAAGCGGACACCCCCATGGAGTGCCGATTAAATTCTCCATATTTAGTACTCGACAAAACCACAGACTCTGCTCTAAGTTCCCCGCCCCCGCCTCCGGCGGACCTCCGCTGGTCGGCTCTCGATGCCCTCTCAGACCTTAACGACAACCACTAACTACACACTACCATGGCCGTACCAAAACGCCGTCAATCCAAGAGCCGCCAGAAAATGCGTCGTGGCGCGAAACGCTGGAAAGCACCTTTGTTGAAATCTTGCCCCGAGTGTGGCACCAAAGTGCCTTCGCACATTGCTTGCCCATCTTGTGGTTATTACAAAGACCGCAAGGTTCTTGTAGTCGACGCTCTGTAAGCTCGCAGGATCCTTCCGATCCATGAAAAACACCGCGCTCTCAATGAGCACGGTGTTTTTTTCGTATCCGAATTCATCTGCAAGCTAGCCCCTGAGAGCAAACGCCTCTGCCAAAATCTTCGCCACTTGCCCGAATGAGGCATCGACATCGCATGGGTTCGGCACATGCAAGGACAACAAGGGCACTTGTTCGCGAGTGTGATCGGTACCCTGATGATACGGATCATTTCCATGGTCAGCCGTGATCAATAAACGTTCATCCGCTCCTACCATGGGCAGAAATTTCCCGAGCCAAGAATCAAACTCTCGTAATGCACGGGCATAGCCTTGTGGGTCTCGTCGATGCCCATAAAGCGAATCAAAATCCACCAAATTGACCACGTAGAGCACCGAACATCTCACCTCCTCTGCCCAGCAGCGTTCGATCGCTTTCATTCCTTCCTCATTGGATTTGGTGACATAGCTCGCGCTCAATCCTCGCCCCGCAAAGATGTCAGAAATTTTACCTATCCCCACCACGCGAACACCGTGCTGTTGCAGTCGATCAAGCACCGTAGGCGGAGGAGTCAGGGAATAATCTCGGCGATTTGCTGTCCTCCGATACTCCCCCTCGCCACAAAACGGTCGAGCAATCACACGCCCTATCCGCAAACCACGTTCATCCAACAAGGCACGAGCCTCTTCACAAAGCTGCCACAATCGCGCCAAACCAAAGATCGAGGGGTCTTCGTGAGCCGCAATCTGCATCACCGAGTCTGCACTGGTATAAAGAATGGCACGTCCGGTTCTGACGTGCTCGTCTCCCAGTTGCGCCAAAATTTCTGTGCCAGAAGCAACACAGTTGCCCAAAAAGGATACGCCCGTGCGACGGCTTAGTTCAGCAAGAAAATCATCGGGAAATGCCTCGACCGTGAGAAAGGGACGATCCATCACCGCTCCCGCCAATTCCCAATGGCCTGTGGTCGTATCTTTTCCCGGTGAAAGCTCCGTGAGTCGCGTCGCCCACGCCCCCTTGCGCATGGACACGGGCGCCGGTACGCCTTCGCCATAAGGACGCATGATTTCATAAAGCCCCAGACTTGCCAGATGCGGCAATTCCAATTTCTCACGCATCATCAAATGCCCCAAGGTATCGGCACCAGCATCCCCATATCGCTCTGCATCCGGAGCATGCCCTATGCCCACGGAGTCGAGAACGATCCATAAAAATTTCATACCCATACCTTAGTCCATCCAATCCGACTGAAAAGCCTTTTTCCCAAACACCCCTACTTGAGCGATTCTTCAGCAGTTTTTCTTGAATTTTCATCATCTTCACGAATCAACGATTCCTCTTGATTGTTCGCTCATTTTGTCAAAATCTTTCGCGCTCTTGATCGACGAGCATTTTATTACCATGCACACCATTACCATTCTCTCCGGCGACGGCATCGGCCCCGAGGTCATGACACAAGCTCTGCGCGTTTTGAACGCAGCCGCAGAAAAATTTCAGTTTTCCGTTTCTTCGTCTGAACACCTCGTCGGCGGTGCAGCCCTCGATGCTGTGGGACACCCACTCCCCCCTGAAACTCTCGCCGCTTGCGAGAAAGCCGATGCGATTCTCTTTGGCTCGGTCGGCGGTCCGAAGTGGGAATCTTTCCCTCCCGACCTTCAACCAGAACGCGGCGCACTCCTTCCTCTGCGCAAGCACTTCGGCCTCTTCGCGAACCTTCGCCCCGGCGTCTGCCTCCCTGCACTCATCCACGCTTCTCCGGTAAAAAATGAACTCATCCCGCAGGGCTTTGATGTCCTCTGCGTGCGCGAACTCACCGGTGGTGTCTATTTCGGCCAACCCAAAGGACGCCGCGAGGAAG
The DNA here is from genome assembly GCA_039804425.1 of Verrucomicrobiota bacterium. Lineage (GTDB taxonomy): Bacteria > Verrucomicrobiota > Verrucomicrobiia > Verrucomicrobiales > Akkermansiaceae > UBA956. The sequence continues at coordinate 8,324 of JBDLWB010000178.1, read as the reverse complement.
ACGGCGAACCGGTGGCGTTTGATACCATGATCTATAAAAAATCAGAAATTCAACGCATCCTCCGCGTCGCTTTCACCGCTGCCATGGGCCGAAATAAGCGCCTCACTTCGGTCGACAAAGCCAATGTCCTCGCTTCTTCCGTTCTTTGGCGCGAAACCGCCATGGAAATTGCCAAGGAATTCCCTGAAGTTTCGCTTTCTCACATGTATGTCGATAACGCCGCCATGCAATTGGTCAAGCGCCCTTCGGAGTTCGATGTGATGGTGACTGAAAACCTTTTTGGCGACATTCTCTCGGACGAAATGGCCATGATTTCAGGGTCGCTCGGCATGCTGCCTTCTGCCTCATTAGGCGCAAAAAATGACAAGGGTCTCTACTTCGGCATGTATGAACCCTCTGGAGGCTCGGCGCCCGACATCGCTGGCCAAGGCATCGCCAATCCCATTGCGCAAATTCTCAGCGTCTCGATGATGCTGCGTTATTCACTGGGCGAAAGCGCAGCCGCGGATGCGATTGATGCTGCGGTCTCTGCCACCATCCGCGATGGCTTCCGTACGGGCGATATCGCCACGGGCGCCGCTGGCGAAACACGTGTCAACACCGCAGGCATGGGCGATGCCATCCTTGCTCGCCTCTAACTCTTTGATCTCATGCCACGCTTTCTTTTGTGTCTTGGCTTGATCGTCATTGCGATCGGCTTTGCAGGTAAGACGATGTTGCCTGGTCGCAATGAAAGTTTCTCGTTCCTCCAGGGCGGACTCGCTCTGGGGGGCGCTTTTCTCATCTGCTTTTTCTTTCTGCGCAGTAGCTATTGGCACGGGATGATCGGCAGCGGCATCGTCGCTCTGCTCGGATTTTGTCGCAGCGTCGTCAATGCCCCCGACTGGCTCTCCTGGCTCCGTCACTCCTCACCCAAGCCTCCCGCGACTCCCGCTCTGGAATGTTGCGTGGCAATACTCTGCCTCATCTATCTCATCGGCGTCATCCAGTCCCTGCTGGCAGAAAAAACCCGACGATTGCGAGAAGCCGACACCGCAACGTCGGACTAAAAGACTTCGCGCGCTCCGTTTCACGTATCGATTTTCTGAAAATACGCTGCACCACGGCGTGATCCCTCTTCTTAGCGAGATACGTAACGCGAAACAATCCAACATGAGTTTCTCATTCCCTTCCCATGATTTCCTGCTAGCATCGTCATCACATGTCCGTTTCGTCTCGGGAGCATTCATGGCAACTCCTTGCCAAACGACTCTCACGTAAAATCAACTTTGCGTGGTGGCTGCACTATGCCAGCACTCCTCTCTGGATTACGAGCCTATCGATGAGTGTTTTCCTGCTCTGGTCGCGACGTGCCGATCATGCCCCATCCACCACGGCATGCATCGCTATTGTCTCAACAACATTGGTGCTAGTTGGTATCGTTGCCTGGTGGCGAGCCAAAGATTTTTTTGAATCAACGGATCAAAGTCTGGTGCGCCTCGAAGCCGCGCTGGAACTCGACAGCGGACTCTCGTCCGCACGCGCAGGAGTTGCGCCTTGGCCGACCTTACCGACCAAGAACCGAGCACTCTTGCCATGGAAATATCGCCGCGCCTTAGCGCCCCCCATCGCCGCCGCCGTTTTGCTTGCACTATCTGCATGGATTCCACTCTCGCAATCTCCCCATCGCCCTACAACACCTGAGGAACCACTCGCTTGGGCCAAAACCCAAACCGAACTCGATCAACTGGAACAGGATGAAACCATCGCACCCGAGTCGATCACCGAAATCAGAGAAAAAATTTCAGATCTCCGTGCCCAAGACCCCCAAGATTGGTTCGGACACGCTTCACTCGAAGCCACGGATCACTTACGCCAAGAATTCAAAACGGAAGCCCGCAGCCTAGCTCAAGAAATGAAACAAGCAGCGAAGGCTCTGGAGACTTTACCACAAAACTCTGCGCTCACGCAAAAAGAACGCGCTCGCTTGGCAGATGAATTTCAGCAAGCGATGGAGGCCATGCAGCAAGGAGGCATGAAGCCCAATCAAAAGCTGATGGAGCAAATGAAACAGCTCGATCCCCAGCAACTCCAACAACTTTCCCCTGAACAACAAAAACAACTCCAAAAGCAGTTGCAGCAGTCATCACAGCAACTTGACCAAGCCGCAAAAGGCGATGGCGAAAACGCGGATGAGTGGCTCGATGAATTGCTCGCCGATGGCTCTCATCCGAAGGATCAACCTGGCACAGACGATGGTGAACCGGGAGATGGTCAACAAGGCGAAGGCAAAGGACAAAATGGCCGAGGTGGTGTGAGCCGCGGACCGGGTCACGACCCCAATCTTTTTGGCAAATCATCGCGCGACCTCGAATCCAAAAATCATCAGGCTCTTCGCGCTCAAGACCTCTCACGTGCCCGCGTCGGTGATCTGATTGAACTGCAAAATGATTCGCATACCCTCGATACCTCCGCTACTTCTCTGCGACAAGGTGGTGAGGTCAGCGATGCTGGCAAAGGCGGCGATCGCGTCTGGCGCGAATCTCTTGCTCCTCACGAACAAAAAACTCTGAAAAAATTCTTCGAATAATCCCGTCATGTCTCACCCTACCGACACCGAAATTTCCACCGCCCACTCGCAAATCCAATCGCTCCGCGCGGGATTGCAACAAGTGCTTTTTGGACAAGAAGAACTCATTGATCTTGTGATCACGGGCATTCTTGCTCGCGGTCACATTCTTCTCCAAGGTCTTCCTGGTCTCGGGAAAACAGAGCTCGTCAAAGGACTTTCCCGATTGTTGCAGCTCGATACCAAACGCGTGCAGTTCACACCCGACTTACTTCCTGGTGATATCACAGGCAACCCAGTGCTCCAGGAAGTTCATGGCAAACGCGAATTCGTGTTCCAACCCGGCCCACTATTTACCAACATTCTCCTCGCCGATGAAATCAATCGCGCCTCACCCAAAACTCAGTCGGCACTCCTTGAAGCCATGCAGGAACGCCGCGTCACCGTGCTGGGGCAGTCGCATACGCTTCCTCAGCCGTTTTTTGTTTTAGCAACTCAAAACCCGATCGAACTCGAGGGAACGTACCCACTGCCAGAGGCTCAATTGGATCGCTTTTTGTTCAAACTGGAGGTCACTCGCAATAACGTGGAAACACTCGAACGCATTGTCCTCCAGCGCGAACTTGGCACAGACCCTACGATTCAACCCACCATGAGCAGCAAAACGCTGGAAGACATTTTGCTACTCGTTCGTCGGATCTTTCTCCCTGAACCCGTCGCCAATTACATTGCCCGCCTCGTCGATGCGACCCACCCAGGCCAATCGCAAGCAGCACGCCACATCCGCTATGGTGCCTCACCTCGTGCCGCACTCTCTCTCGCATCCGCCGCCCGCGCCCGAGCGCTCATGAATGAACGCCCACACACTTCTTTCGAAGATGTTCGCGCAATCGCACATGCTGTTCTCTCTCACCGCATCGTTCTCGACTACAATGCCCGCATCGAAGGCCTATCGACCACCAATGTCGTTGCATCTGTAATCGAAGAAATCCCTTTCCACTCACAACTAACGCCAAACAATCTCTCAACCCCTTAATGCGATGAAACTTTTCACTCTCCTGGTAACCATGATTTCCATCACAACTCAGACCGTACACGCTCAAGCTCCCATTCGGGTTGCTTGCGTTGGCGATAGCATCACAGCTGGAAGCGGTCTCCCACCTCAATCTTCGTATCCGAGCCAACTCCAAGCTCTTCTCGGCAACGATTGGCAAATCGAAAACTTTGGCGTCAGTGGTCGCACTCTCTTGGAAAAAGGCGACTTTCCCTATCGCAAGGACGAAGCCTATCAAAAGGCGCTGCAATCCCAACCCAATGTCGTCATCATCATGCTGGGCACCAATGACACCAAACCTCACAACTGGAAATTCGCATCAGAATTTTATGCGAACTATCAATCGCTGGTCGAATCCTTCGAACGACTTCCCTCCAAGCCCGCCATCTTTCTCTGCCGCCCCTGTCCCATTCCGGGCGAGGGAAATTTCGGCATCAATGATCGCAATCTTCAAGAGGCCATTCGTGACATCAACCGTCTCATCGAAACAAAAAAACTCGGCCTCATTGATATGCACGCCGCACTCCATCAACACCCCTCTCTCATACCTGACCGCGTCCACCCGAATGCCGAGGGCGCACAGCTCATGGCGAAAACGGCAGCGACTGCTCTCCTATCGAGAAAAACGGAATTCCTGCGCTAACACCTCCGATTCCTCATCGATTCGGACAAGCCCCTTCACCTCACGAGCGAAGCAAGCTTTCACATCGCGCCTTCCATTCTAGCACACTTTCTTGCTCTGATTTTTGGCAGATGCCAAACCAACGGAGGGTATGGATTTTTTTCCTCGCACTCAGGAAGCACCAGCCCATGAAAAATGTGCGTGCATGCGCATGAATGGCCAATAGTCGTTCCAACCACATCGGGTTTCTCGCATCAATCCGCAGCAATCCCAGCTGCGCCTGACAACGAACGGCGAGATGAAAGATCACATCACTCCATTCCGCTTCTCGGACAACACCATCACTTCTTCGCCATGCTGCGGTCCCCGCAGGAAATACCGCCAAACATCCACCAGCATGAAGATGACGCATCGCTTGCTTGAGTGCTAACGCGTTTTGCCGCGCAGCACTTGAACTCTCATACAAAGCTAAACCAATCACTCGATCATGAAAACAGGGGATCTTCGACAAGACGTCGGATGTCAGAATCCTCACATCATCTCTCTGTGAGCACAACCACGCCCCAAAACTGATTCCATCCATCGGCCCCGTGGGATGATTGGCGACCACGACCAAGGCCCCCACAGGCAATTCTCCTTCTGCCACTAGGCGCAACTCACACTCTGTCGCAATCGCGCCAAAAATAGCAGCGCCTTCTTTTTGCCGCATATGCGCGCGCTGCAAACACCGCCCGCCACGAGACAATCCCGTCATCGAGAGGATCAGCCTACGCAAGGCTCTTTTCCCCCAATGATCTCCACGCAACCAGGGTAGTGCGCGCGTGATGTCAGGCACGTATTCCAGCCATGATGCTTTGCTTGTCGACATCAGGCGCAATCTTGTCCCTTCACACGATGAAAATCGCGCAGGTTTTCCCATCCCTCCGCCCCAAGATATCGCTTTACCGTGAGATCTGGCGCATCAAGCAAATCCGTCACAATCAATACGTCCAAAGCATCCCCAAATTTGGCATCGAGATGAAAATCCAATACCCTCGCATTCAATTTTAAGTAATGCTTGAGTAAAATCGGAATTCCCTTGCCTTCCATTTCCATGACGGAAGCATTCAGAGCCTCGATGCTTGCATATTTGCTTGTCCAATCGTCATGACGCTCAACAACTTCGTCAATGTCATCCAATGCTGAGCGAAAAGGCATGCGCGCCATCACCTTCCCTCTCCAAGACTCGTGCATGCGATCTTTCCTCAAGTATTGCACCATCAAACTACGACTCAAATGAGAATAATCATTGCTGATGCTGACTGGACCAAAGAGCAACCGATGCTGAGGATTGCGACTCACGTATGTTCCTATTCCTTTCCATAACAGCGATAACACAAAAGGATGCCCCTGATACTCTGGCACGACGAATGAACGACCTAGCTCCATTCCATCATGAAGCTCATCAAGCAGATCTGTCGCAAAACCAAACAAGGTGCTTGTATACAATCCTTCATCTCCCGCAATCTCTCGAATTTTTCCCACCACGCCCAAACGATATCCACCGACGATTTTTCCCGCAGCTTCATCCCATAAAAACAAATGCAGATAGTGACGATCAAAATCATCACAATCCATTTCCTCTCCCGTGCCTTCACCGACAGCTCGAAATGTCACCTCGCGCTGAATGGCAATTTCACGCATCACCTTGGGAATCGCTTCCCATGGACATAGATAAGTGCACAGTGATTGATGACGATGCAACAGCATCTGGCTTGGCAATTCATCCAATTCACGCTGCAAGCAGACAGAAGACATCGAAGACGCAATTTTTTTCATATTTTTGAGCTGTCGGACCACAACAGTACTTTGCCTGTTTACGGCATGAACGTACGTTCGACAGCATCTCATCCTGTGACAGATTTGTGAGAAAAGGCGGAAAATCGCACCAATGAAAAAATGGAGACGACACCTCCCATGTGATGCCGCCTTGTCTGAGCAGCTGTCACAATGTTCGCAAGTAGATCAGAGCCATCAAGCGATTCAGCAAAATGTTGCCAACATGCCGCTTCTTCTCTTACTTGCTCTCACAAACATCATCACATTTTTCCCTGATTTCGGATTGACAAATGAACTGCGCACCACTAAGAACGGCGCGTCGGTGCTGTGTGCACCGCAACAATTTCCCTGTTGCCGGTAACGGCGGAGTAGCCAAGTGGGAAGGCATTGGTCTGCAAAACCGACATGAATGGGTTCGACTCCCATCTCCGCCTCCAGCAAAATGAAAAGCAATCATCCTTATCATTTTTTGCCTGATTCATGCAACCCATCCGTATCGGCGTATTAGGCTCTGGCTCTGGTTCCAATTTTCAAGCTCTGCTCGATGCCATTCAATCAGGGACTTTATCGGCGGAAATCGTTCAGGTCATGAGCGATGTGCCCCATTCTCGCATTCTCGACCGAGCTCGTCATGCAGGAATTCCAGCGAATGTCATTGATTGCCACGGCTATGCCAACAAGTTTCCTCTGGAATCCCAACAAGCTGTCGCTGCCGCCATGGTTGACGCAGGAGCTGAGCTGGTCTGCCTCGCAGGCTTCATGCGATTGATCAAATCGCCATTGCTCCAAGCATTCCCGCAACGTGTCATCAACATTCATCCATCTCTACTACCAGCATTTCCTGGGCTAGAAGCTTGGAAACAAGCTCTCGATGCCCGTGCTGTTGAGACCGGCTGCACGGTGCATTATGTCGATGCCGGAATGGACACCGGCCCCATCATCATGCAGGCTCGAGTCCCTGTTTTGCCAGACGATACCTATGCCTCGCTCCACGCGCGCATCCAAGAACAAGAGCACCAACTCTACCCCGCCGCTATTCGGCAAATCATCCCAACGTTGCGCGATTGAGTCCCGTCTTACTGCGCAAACTGCTGCAGCAATCGGACTTTATCCCATGCAGCGCCAGAATCAATCGCTTCCCGCGCCATCGCCAAGCCCTCTCTCATGTCTCGCGACAAACCAGCACAAGCAATCGCTGCCGCTGCATTCAAGAGCACCATATCGCGCTTAGGTCCTCGATCTTCACCACGAAGAATGGCTTCCAGAATGATGGCATTCTCCTTCGCATCCCCCCCCTGAAGCTCGCCCACTTCTGCGCGACACAATTCCAAATCTTCTGGAGTGATCTGCTCCTCACACGATAACGCATCGACCCCCGCACGACAAATCGTGGTAGTCCCCATTAAACTCATTTCATCAACAGCACCGCCATCAGCAGTGCTACCATGCACCGCCCATACCGACTTCCGTCCCATGCGTTGCAAAATTTCAGCAAAAATCGGACACAAATGACGATCATACACTCCCACCAACTGACACTGTGGACGAGCTGGATTGAGCAATGGACCAATCAAATTGAAAATGGTGCGAACCTTGCGCGCACCTAACATCTTCCGAGCCTCCACAACAGCCTTGAAAGCCGGATGATAACTGGGAGCATAAAGAAAACCTACTCCCGCATGCTCGATGCAACGACGAAATGCGTCGGGCGATAGGTCCAACCGCACTCCCATGGCTTCAAGAACATCGGCACCGCCCGACTTCGACGTAATACCGCGGTTGCCATGCTTCACCACAATGGCCCCTGCCGCCGCCGCAATGAACATCGACGTAGTTGATACGTTGAACAAATGCAATTGATCACCACCCGTACCACACAAATCCAAGGTCGGCCCAGCAAGACTGAGGCCCGCAAGATTCGGATTCACCGCATGCCGGAGAAAAACCTCAACGAAACCAACAATTTCCGCAGCGGTCTCACCTTTTTTCGATAAGGCTTCTAATAGCGCCGCTTTTTTCTCGGAAGAAGCCTGTGCATCAAGCAAAAACTCTGCTGCCGACTCCATGTCGTTTTGTTGCAAATCCACCTTTGCCCTGAGCTGATCAATGAGTGAGTCCATATCGACACGCCCACTCTAGCCATAGTTCCACCATTTGAACAGAAAATGCCGAAAAAATCAGTGCAAACTTGCATCACCAACGACATCAAAAACATGGTGTGTGATCTCAAGCATGGGCGAGCATTGCAGGGCGATCAAGCTAGGAAGAGAATCTTCCATGAT